>JANXSG010000273.1 GCA_025352825.1 Chthonomonadaceae bacterium
CATCGAATCTCGTGACCGAAGATCACTCAGACGAAGGCTACATAGCGAAGAAATTCATTTCGTCGCAATCAATACGGTTTGACCTTAGCTTTTGCAATTGCCTCTATAGAGAATATATTCATTTCTTTGATCTATTTTCTACTTAATGGTCAGTGTTTTACTAACGGACGATGCTTTGTATAGACTGTCGCCCGCAAATGAAGCCGTCATAGTGAATGTTCCTGTACCAGTACCTGATGGAATGGTATACGTGAATGCTCCTACACCATTCGACTGGGTGACAGCGGTTCCTGCGGATACTCCATTCACCGTCAGGGAGATCGTCCTTCCGCTGATGTAGTTGCCTGAAGTGCCTAAAAGTCTAATAGGAAGCCGTAAGGATTGGCCAGCATTGATGGTAGTATCCAGAAGATATATCCACGAATTTGCCTGGGTTATCGTAAGGGTACCCGTTCCTGTACTTCCATTGTAGACCGTATCTCCTGCAAAACTGACCGTGAACGACTGTGGGCCAGCTCCGAGAGTATCGGGTACCGTGTATGCCAGGCTGCCATATCCGAGTGAGTTGGTAATTGCCGTTCCAAGAGTCGTTGCACCAATGCTGTAGGTGACTGTTCTGTTCACAGCGACACGACCAGCTTCATTAAAAACCCGACATTGCAAGCTTTTTATCTGGCCGGGAGCCCCTGACTGAGGATACACCGACACGGATGTATTAGAGAGCTGAACAGTAAGAACAACCGACTTTGATACCGACTTATAGACACTATCGCCTAAGAAAGATGCTGTCAGAATGTGAGCGCCAGCAGGAGTCTCCTGGGGGAGCAAATAGTACAGCCTTGCTCCGCCATTGTTATCCGTTACGACCGTGCCAATCTTTATGCCATCGATTGCAAAATCGAGGTTCTTACCCACAATCGACATGCCATTGTAAGTAATAAGCCGCGCTCCCGCATACATCACCTTACCACCCTTAGCCGTTACCGGGCCTAATCCGATCGCATCTGGTATTGCCAGTACCGTGAGATTGGCGTTTTGAGAACTTGAGGATGTTTGTGCGTCTCCCGCGAATGATACGGTGACCGTTTTAACACCTGATCCCAGTGATGGAGGGATAGTATATACAATTTTCGCAGCCCCGGTTATATCGGTACTGGCAGATCCAATAGAATTTCCACCAATACTAAATGTCAACAGTTTTCCAGAAATCGGCGTGTTTGAACCATCCACCATACTTGCACTCAGGTTTACGTCCTTGCCAATCATTATCGGGCTGGTATTGAGCGTAAGAGCGAGAGTGGAGGCAGTTTTGACATGCAGCGCATAGATACCACCATTGCCATAATCCCCAATCAGCAGATTCTGGCCGCCATCCCAGAGCACACAGAGAGGGTTACTAAAGCCTGCTACCACTCGGCGCACTTTACCAGTTTGTGTATCGACCGCAACAAGATCCTGATAGGTGATGGAATGCGTACCAGGCGAAGCTTCAGTAATTGTGCTGTTCCATCTCACTATGAATATATTGTTTTGGAGTACAGCAGGCAGACCGGCCGCGTAGAAGAAACCACAGCCATCCGATGAGCTGCTTGGCCCTAATCCATCTGGGTTTTCCGGATCGTGGATTGTGTATGGTCCTTTGTTAAATGAGTTGTCGAATGTGGTAGATAGCACCCGATGATAGTCAGGAAGAGCGGTAGTCATCATGGGGTTGACTTCACGCCAGTTCGTGTTGGAATATCCGTAATCGGCGCGGCTGGATGCTTTAAAAAGCTGATCCTGCACATCCCTGCTGAAGTCTGGCCCTAAGGCATCCTTAAGAAATGCAACTCCGGCAGTGCCATCACCATTTGTTTTGGAGCGACTAAAATTGCTGGTAAACCAGAGATTTCCTGTATTATCTAAACACAAGCCATAAGGATTTCGAGTGCCTGCAGAGTGTACTGTCAGTTTTGAGGTGTCGGTAACAGTGTACGGACTTGTATCATTCTGAACGAGGTGCTGTGTTAGAATAGTATTAGGATAGGCATTTGCTGAACCGGAGGTGTTAGATACTCTGGTTAAATCCCTTATCCAGCTGATAGTTCCTCCGTAAGCACTGTCACCCCAGGTATTGCCAGTCCCGCCGGACCAAAACCCTGTATCACCTTGGAAATCGCTAAAAGAACCGCCTGTAAACAATCCTTTAAGGCCATTATTAGTACGTAGACCTATCCCTACATACAACGTATCGCCCAATACCTGAAGCTGGTCGAGAGTATGGTCTCCTTTTGGAATTGAGGTTACTATAGGGACCGAAAGCTCTCCAAGATTCGTTTCTCCCCATATACCATTCTGGTTGTTATCGGTTAGTTTTAAAATGCTCCAGTTAAAAAGTGAGATGTACATCTCGTTATTATGGAATGCGATTCCAATACCACTCACATTGGGGACAGCTACCTTCTCATCGCTCAGAACGCTGGTCGTCTGGTTGTAGTTGAAGCTGTGTACTCCATTGCCGTTAGTCATGACATAGAGGCGTTTATCCGGCCCCCATGCCATCTGTGTAGGCTGCCCATTAAAAAATGTGAGATTGCTGAGCGAGAGATTTCCCTGGAATATAGGAACGACATTCTGCGCATGAGAAAGATAAATACTGCTGAGTAATATGCAACTTACGAGAACAAGATTCATCAGGGTGAACCTTCTTGGTTTCATAAACATATTTTTCATCTCCATATGTATTGAAAAAATTTGATGTAAACTCTACAAGCTCAAGACGGGATGATTTCAGCAAACATATCACAATCGATTTTCTTTTTTCAGAAATCGAATACTCGCGCCTAGCTTGCCTTTCGTGTCTTTAAATCTCACAAAATATTAAAAAGGAATTTGCATGATTTGTTTCGTGGTGATTCATACTGGCTATTTTGAGACATATTTCAATTCCGCTAATTCATGCACGTTAATCATAGTAATATACTTTAATCGCTGATGTGATAAGAACTGATGAAAATCAGTCTCTGGCAGCGATTGATGAGGTACAATGCTAGTATTATTCGACATGATCCCGTCGAATCCTACTATTGAGAAGGTGTTATGAGACGCAAAAAATTATCCGACATTATGGATGAAACAATGCCGGCGGAGGATGTATCCGGCAAAATATCTCTGGAGGCATCTCCGGATGAAAAGCAAGTTATCCCGGAAGAACTTAACTTGCTGCCACTTCGTGAAGTAGTTATCTTTCCATCTTTAGTTGCTCCACTTGGTGTGGGGCGAGAAAGCTCGATCACACTGGTGAACGAATCTGTGGCGGATGGAAACCGGCTTATCGGCGTGGCGTGCATGAAAGATCCGAGTGTAGAAAATCCGACACAGCACGATGTCTATAAAATTGGCGCAGTAGCAGCGGTTCGTATGCTAGCGCAGACGCCGGCGGGTATTCAACTTATTGTACAGGGGCTTCAGAGAGTCGAAATACTTGAAACGATCCAGACTATCCCCTATCTGCGGGTGAAAGTACGCCCGATTGTTGAGCCGGCAATTCTGGAAGATGAGAGGCTTGAAATCGATGCTCTCCGCCTGAATATCAGCCAGATGTTTACGCGTGTTGTCGAGCTTTCGTCTGACTTGCCAAACGAAATGCAGGGGCTGCCGAATAGTGTTCAGGATCCTAATGTACTCACTGATCTTATAGCGGCGCAGATGCCGCGTCTATCCTTCCAGGAGAGACAGGAGATACTCGAGACTCTATCCCTGAGGCCGAGAATGAATCGACTGATGGAACTGCTTGCAAGAGAAGTTCAGGTTCTCGAACTTGGCAGCCGATTGCAGTCTGAAGTGGCTCAGGAACTTGGGAAAACACAGCGTGAGTATTATCTGCGTGAGCACATGCGGCAGATACAGAAGGAACTCGGAGAAGGCGATGATCGCACCCAGGAAATGGATGAGATACGGGTTAAAATAGACAGTATAGGGATGCCAGAAGAGGCGAAAAAAGAGGCCGAACGGGAATTAGATCGCTTAGGAAGAATGAATCCAGCCGCACCAGAATACCACGTCGCACGCACTTATCTCGATTGGATGGTAGCCATGCCATGGCAGGTGAGCAGCGATGACAACCTGGATATTCTGGCGGTTAAAGAGATTCTAGAAGCGGACCACTATGGACTAGATAAAGTAAAAGAACGAATTCTAGAATATCTTTCTGTACGCAAGTTTAAGAAGGACAGTATTTCCAGGCAGCCAATTCTGTGTTTTACCGGGCCTCCAGGCGTGGGCAAAACTTCGCTCGGACGATCTATTGCGAAGGCGATGGGCAGAAAATTTGCCCGGATTTCGCTGGGCGGTGTTCGTGATGAAGCGGAAGTACGCGGGCATCGACGAACGTATATTGGTGCGCTGCCCGGCCAGATAATTCAGGGTATAAAGCGTGCCGAGACAAATAATCCAGTTTTCATGATGGATGAGATCGATAAAGTTCAGGCAGATTTTCGGGGGGATCCTTCCAGCGCTTTACTCGAAGTTTTGGATCCGGAGCAGAATACAGCATTCCGCGATCACTATCTGGATGTGCCGTTCGATCTTTCTAAAGTACTATTTCTGACGACTGCAAATGTACTTGATACGATATTGCCACCCCTCCGTGATCGTATGGAGATCATCGAGATTGCTGGTTATACCGAAGAAGAAAAAGTAGTCATCGCGCAAAAACATCTCATTCCTAAGCAGCTTTTGGAGCATGGCGTGGGGAAGAAGATATCCTTCACGCCGGATGCTGTTCAGTTTTTGATAAGAGGATACACCCGGGAAGCAGGGGTGAGAAATCTAGAGCGTGAGATAGCAGCTATTTGCAGAAAAGCGACGAGAGGCTTTGCGGAAGATAGATTTAAGAGATTAAAAGTCACTCAAACGGTAGTATCGAACTACCTCGGTTCTCCAAAGTTTGAAAACGAGGAGGCTCTTCAGCGCGTCGATCGACCAGGAGTGGCGACAGGATTGGTCTGGACCCCGATGGGCGGCGATATCATATTCATTGAAGCAACTGCCATGCCCAGTCCGACTAATCGGCCAAGCTCACTTACGATCACTGGCCAGTTGGGCGAGGTTATGAAAGAGTCGGCTCAGGCAGCGCTATCGTTCGTGCGTGCCCACTCAGATCTAATTGGAGCGCCATCTGACTTTTATGAGAAGCACGATATTCATATCCATGTCCCTGCTGGGGCGATCCCAAAGGACGGCCCATCCGCAGGTATCACAATGACAACTGCGTTGGCTTCGCTGTTTAGCGGGCGAAAAGTAAAACCACTCCTCGCAATGACAGGAGAGGTTACGCTGAGCGGTAAGGTACTCCCTATTGGCGGTATAAAGGAGAAGGTTCTAGGCGCACGGCGGGCAGGAATCAAGACGATTATACTTCCCGAAAGGAATCGAAAAGATCTTTATGAAGATTTGGCAGAAGTCATTCGCAATGAAATCCACTTCGAATTTGTGGACGATGTGCGGAGAGTCCTGGAGATTGCGATTGAGCCATCTGTAACACTGAATACTGGCAGTGATTGGGAAGGCGAGATAAAGACTACGGTACAATCGAAAAAGTCGCGACGTACCGGTCCCAATCTGCCTCTTCCTGAAGTAATACCTCCTCCGGGGCAGATACTGCATTAAAGTATGGAACAGAAAAACGACCACTCAGCAGATTGGTCGTTTTTTTTGGTAATAAACAGATAAATGATTCAAATATAGGTTGACATATATACACTTTATTTGATATACTGAAAATAGTTTCCTATTCTCGGGAATCATTTTGAGTAGATATAGTTCGTTACACAATTCTGGAGGTGAACTCATGAGCGTACCTATGCGTTGGTCGGATTGCATCAGCCCAGTTATAGTTAGCTACACTCCACTAAAGCGGGAAAAATCTTCCGGTATCGTCAGACGTACTCGGGTTCGTTTTGCGAATATGGCAATGCTTATTGTTGTGTCAAGTATCATCTTTTCCCTGGTAATTGTAGGTCTTGTTTCGCTTTCAACTATGCTTTTTATGAAGCAAGCGTCGACCTTAGCGGTGGATACGGAGCAAAGTTTAAAAATCCGATGTGATACTGTAAACGTTATCCGGCGGAATGAATTTGTCACAGTGAGTGGTGATGTCTTAAATCAAACCACCAGCTCACTTGAAAATGTAGAGGTAGTTGTCCAGCTCCAGGATGCCGCTCATCACACTCTTCAAATGGCCAGTGCGCTGGTAGCAGCAAATACTCTCTTTCCCGGACGAACAGTTCCATTTCAAATTGAAATTACCGATGATTCAAAAGCAGTTGCTTGCCATGTCTGGTTTAGAAAGTTATCTGGTGCAAGTCTGAGCTAGCAATAGATATTGATAAATTAAGTGTCTGAAATATGAGAAGGCAGCCATTGGGATGCCTTCTCATATTTTTTATTTAGAGAAGGAAAATCTTACCAACGGGGTGAAAGAATCAAATTAGGATTACGAGAAACTGAATAGCGTACTATGCATCAACTCCAGTTTGTCGGTCGTAAGACATATCCATATAAATGCAGAACCAGTAAACGACAAATCGTATCTGATTTGCTGATTAATTGGAATTAGAACATGGTGGGAGGCAGGAGTGCAAAGCGTTTCCATTTTCGTCGATGGTGCAAATATGTACTACGCTCAGAAGAAGCTGGGGTGGTACATAGATTTCAGAAAGGTCCTTCAATTCTTGAGCAAGGAGACGGGAAGTGGTATAAGCGAAGCTTACTACTACACGGGAGCCGATACCCAAACTAAGATGCGAGACAGCTCCTTTCATGAGTATCTGATGTACTCGGGATACACCGTTCGAACTAAAGCAATCAAGCAGATGGTGGATGATACAACAGGGGAACTTGTAGAGAAAGCCAATCTCGATATTGAATTGGTTATCGATATGTTCAATACCGTCACATTATACGACACGTGTGTACTGCTGAGTGGAGATAGTGATTTTGAAAGAGCCTTGGAACTAGTGAGGAGTAAAGGAAAACGAATAGCGGTGGTCGGACACCCGGAGATGACAGCACGAGAACTTCGTAATGTAGCAGGCCGAAATTTTTATGATCTTCGTGATTTAGAACGCTTTATATCTCGTACGGATCGACTTCCAGAGCAGATGCAGCCAGGAGGAAGTGATTCTGAACTTGAACAGGTGCTATTTCAGCACGGTGAGGCTGTCACACACTGGCGTGATGAACAGATTGTGCTTCCTTCTGTAGTTCAGCCAGACGGTGATTAGCCCAATGTTGGGGAATGCATGGCAAACTTTATAATCCGTGATGCTAGAACTTCAGAGAAAGATATTATTGTAGCATTATGGCACTCGTTGATGCAAGAGCATTGTGCTATCGATCCTAGATTTCAGGTTGCAGAAGATGCTGTGAAAAAGTATTCTAGACATCTACACGAAATGATCCGTACCAAAAATGGCCGGGTGTTAGTAGCCGAAGTGCGGGAATCCGGGCTGCTTGTTGGATTTATAATGGGTGAAATTCAACCACGCCCACCGATTTCGCTTCCGGGAATATATGGCTTTATCTCTGACCTGTACGTATGTCCGGAATGTCGGCGACATGGGATTGCTCGGTCGCTATTTTTAGAAATGAGTCGATGGTTTCAATCTCGCAAAGCCAATGCGATCGAGCTTTATGCAGCCGAAACAAATCCGGATGCGGTCGCTTTTTGGCATTCGATGGGATTGAAACCGTTTTTGCGTCTGCATCGATTAGATCTTACATAGACCTCAATCACTACCCCTAAAGTACGCGAAGAGTGAATCACTAATTGATATAGTTGAACCGCAAAGTCGCAAAGCACGCAAAGAATGTAGTAACGATTCTAAGTTTATAGAAGATATGAGGAATTGTAAATGGCATATAGAGTAGCAGTTTTAGCTGGTGATGGTATCGGGCCGGAGATTGTGGGAGTCACTGTGGACATTCTTCGGGCGGTGGGAAAAAGATTTAATTTTGAGATAGATTACGAAGAGGCGCTTGTGGGTGGAATAGCTTACGACGCAACAGGCACTCCTTTACCAGAAAGTACGTTGGAAGTCTGTAAACGCAGCGACGCGGTGCTGCTAGGCGCGGTGGGCGGGCCAAAGTGGGATAACATCCAGCCTCCAACTTTGCGCCCGGAAGTAGGTGCGCTTTTACCGCTGCGCAAAGAATTGAGTCTGTTTGCTAATCTTCGTCCGGCGATACTATTCCCTGCCCTTGCTGGTGTGTCCTCACTTCGTGCTGATTTAGTGGCGGACGGCTTGAATATCCTGGTGGTTCGTGAACTAACGGGCGGTATCTATTTTGGGCAGCCAAAGGGCCGAGATGCGGATAACTCGAGAGCTGTGGATACATGCATCTACACGCGTGATGAAATATTACGAATCGCACGCGTCGGTTTTGAATCTGCCAGAAAGAGGAAGAAAATTCTCTGCTCTGTGGACAAAGCCAATGTATTGGAAACATCTCGTTTGTGGCGTGAAGTAGTTACTGAATTGGCACCAGAATATCCCGATGTTGCGCTCACTCATATGCTGGTGGATAACTGCGCCATGCAATTAGTTCGTGATCCCCGACAGTTTGACGTAATTGTAACCGAAAATATGTTTGGTGATATTCTAAGTGATGAGGCAGCGATGCTTACAGGCAGTTTGGGTATGCTGGCATCCGCCAGTCTGGGCTCAGCAACGACTACGGCTGGAGGGACGTTCGGGCTATACGAGCCGGTGCATGGTTCTGCTCCGGACATTGCAGGCAAGGGGATTGCTAACCCGCTCGCAACGATTCTTTCGGCGGCGCTGCTGCTTCGAAATTCGCTGTTGTTGGAAGATGCGGCTGCTGCGCTGGAACTGGCTGTTGCTACTACACTTTCTGCAGGCAGCCGAACCGCTGATATCTCAGAACCAGGAAAAATATCCTTGGGCACAGCGGATATGGCAGCAGCGGTTTTGAATCATTTGGGATAATCAGCACAACAAAATAAAAGTATATAGATACTCAAAGAAACTGTTAGCATGTCTTGAGTTTTGAGCAGCAATATGAAAGAAACAAAGCATCGCAGTGATGTTTGGATAAACTTTACTGAGGATATGATTCACTATGCAGGCAAAAATTTGTGCCCATGGTCGGGATCATTTTGGAAAAAAATTATTCAGCAAGCATATACACATCCGGGTATGGCTGCGGTAGTTGTATATCGCTTTGGGCAGTGGGTACAAGTTGCTTGTAAAATTCCGATAATACGCCAATTATGCCAGATACTGTACTGTTTTGGGTTCAACATGGTTCGACTGCTGCTTCAGATTGAGATACCTAGGGGTGCAGTTATAGGTGGCGGCCTGCGTATCGATCACTTTGGCGGGATTATTATCAATCGAGAAGTCGTAGCGGGCAAAAACTTTTATATTACCAACGGGGTTGTTGTGGGGCATGCTGTGAACGGCGTTCCTATGATTGGCGATAACGTGACGCTGAATATAGGTACCAAGGTGATTGGGAAGATTACTCTGGGTAATCACGTGATATCGGGAGCGGGCGCTGTGATCACAAAATCTTTCCCGGATTATGCCGTAATCGCAGGAGTGCCGGCCAAACTTCTGCGCCTGCAACTCATAGATAAAACGAACACGGATGAGCATGATAGCGCGACAGATATATCTACCAGAAGATCTGCTGCCTAAATTACCGATTTCTTCATACCTAGTTCTTTCCTTAATATACATGAATAAGAAGGATATTCAGGATAGCAGCATCACTCCTATTGATCCTGCTTATTCATGGTGATTTATTGGCACTACCATAAATGGATTTCTAAGTATGCTGATCGACCAAATCAACTTATTGATGCACATTATTCACAGCAGAAATCTGTAAGGAAATGCCATAATTCATCATGAAAAAAATTGAGTGTGTGATACGACCCATAAAAATTGATGAAGTGAAAGCAGCGCTTAACACCCTCGGGGTGATTGGGATGACCGTCACCGATGTGAGAGGATACGGGAGGCAGCGAGGGCGTACCGAGAAGTATCGCGGTAACACATACGTGGTGAACCTGCTGCCAAAGGTTAAAATTGAGATGGTAGTACCGGATGATCGCGCTGAAGAAGTGGTGGAAGTTGCCCTGGAGGCTGCTCGCACAGGTGAGATCGGGGATGGCAAAATATTTGTATCGGATGTGGAAATCGCGGTTCGAATTCGTACAGGTGAGCGGGGTGATATAGCGCTATGAGACGTTACTTACGCCATTCGCTCACTTGTTTCATATAAACTTTTATCTACTAGTTTTATCCTCTCACTTATTCTCCCGCTGCTTTTCACTCACGTTTTACTGTCTGAGGTATAATAAGTTTATCACTCTATTGTGATAATATTTCAGTGATTGAAAGGATCGACTTATTATGTCTGCGCAACAGCGAATCGAAATCTACGACACCACACTCCGAGATGGCTCTCAAGGTGAAGGAATTTCCTTCAGTGTGGAGGATAAGATTCGAATTGCGCGCAAGCTTGATGAGTTCGGTATGGACTACATTGAAGGCGGCTGGCCCGGATCAAACCCTAAGGATGAAGCATTCTTCGAGCGCATGAAATCTATTTCCTTAAAGCGCTCTGTCTTGACTGCGTTTGGCAGCACCCGGCGACCCGGAGTAAAAGCTGAGGAAGACTCTCAGCTGCAGAAGCTGTTAGATGCCAAAGTATCTGTGATATGTATCGTGGGTAAAGCGTGGGAGGAACAGGTTACTTCTGCCCTTCGCACATCTCTTGAAGAGAACCTCGCTATGATTGGTGAGAGCGTCGACTATTTAAAAAAACATGTGGATAAAGTATTTTACGATGCAGAACATTTTTTTGATGGATACAAAGCCCATCCAGATTATGCCATCAGTTGTCTGCGCGCTGCTCTTGAGAGTGGGGCGGACAGGCTTGTGATGTGTGATACGAATGGGGGTACTTTACCACAGGATCTCGGTGGTATAGTCCGCAATGTGAGAGCAATGCTTCCCTTAGCACAGATAGGTATACATACTCATAACGACTCGGAATGCGCTGAAGCGAACGCACTCACGGCGATTCTTGAGGGGGCGATGCATGTACAAGGAACGATAAATGGTTATGGAGAGAGATGCGGCAACTGTAATCTGATTCCAGTTATTGCGGCGCTGCGGCTGAAAATGGGGTACGACTGCCTCTATCCCGATGCACTGCAGCATCTCACGGGTATCTCGCAGTACATCGATGAAGTTGCAAACCTTATACCGGATAGCAGACGACCTTATGTAGGTAAGAGCGCATTTGCCCACAAGGGGGGCTTACATACGGATGCTGTACTGAAGGGAGCAAGCTACGAACATGTAGAGCCAAAATTAGTGGGTAATTCGCGCCGTGTACTGGTATCCGAACTTGCTGGAAGCAGCAGTATTTCCAGCAAAGCCGCTGAATATGGTTTTGATCTGAACCGAAAATCACCTGAGGCGCGCGCTTTGCTGCAATCAGTGACAGAGCGCGAACACGCTGGCTATAGTTTCGAAGGTGCGGAGGGTTCGTTTGAACTGCTCATGATGCAGTCGGTAGGCTCCTATAGAAAGCTATTCGATCTGATTGGATTCCGATGCATTGTAGAGAAGCGGGGAGCAAACGAGGAGCCGATTACGGAAGCTACCATCAAGATAGAAGTCAGTGGAGAAGTACGGCTGACGGTAGCTGAAGGTGATGGGCCCGTTCACGCACTGGATGGAGCCTTACGTAAGGCGCTTTTGGAATTCTACCCTGAACTCGCTGGGATACGACTAACTGATTTCAAAGTCCGTGTAATAAATATGCAGGAAGGGACTGCCGCCAAAGTACGCGTGATTATTGATTCCGCAGATGGAGATGATACCTGGAGTACAGTAGGTGTATCTACTAATATCATTGAAGCGAGCTGGTATGCCCTTAGTGATAGCGTGGTCTATGGACTGCTGAGATGCGAAAATCAAAAGAAGAAATAAATCAAAAATAGGTCGAAAGTCTTTACATCACTTACAGATGTGGTATGATAACATCAGTAAGAGATGTAAAGGATGTCGAAATGAAGCGAATTGAGTCCACAGATCATGCAGACATAATGATTCGAGAAGCAACAGCAGTTTATAATGCGTCGCCCACTACGAAGTAACTGCCGAATATTTCAGATCAACTGCGTCACAATAAAATCTATAAAGAAATAGAAGGCGTCATTGTGAAGTTCCTTCATTCCCTGGAGCACAAGGACAATGAAGAACTTAAAAAAATTGAAAACTATCTAAACGAGGCGGTGCAAAAGTCCGAAGGAGTTAGCTCCGAACAGCAGCTAGCTTCTTTTCTAACGGGAGGGCGCACATATAGCAGCGAAGAGAAAATAGCACTGGAAGCTACAGCACAGTCGCGTGCATATGAGCATCGAAGGAAGGTTCTTGATGGCGCACTCAGCTCAAGTCAAGTGGCCAAGTTGTTGAACACTTCTCGACAGACCCCGCATGACAGAGTAAAAAGTGGTTCACTCCTTGCCGTAAAAGAGAATGGACAGCTGGGTTTTCCTGCCTGGCAATTCGACATGACAGGGCCAAACGGAGTTTTAGAAGGTCTGGCTGAAGTGCTTGCAGCGCTTAAAATCAACGATTTTTTAAAAGCTAGCTGGTTTTTTACTCCTAATCGCTCGCTTAGTGGGCTTACTCCAGTTCAGGCATTAAAACAGAGTGATCTCAAAAAAGTCATGATGGAAGCGCGAGCAGTGGGAGCGAACTGAGGTGGTGCGAATTCCTCTGCCACCTCCCGCACGAAACCCTGATCCAGTACACTTAACTCTAGCAGAGAATAGTCAATTAATTCGTATCTATAATCCAAATTCTCATGGAGCGACACCGCTCACATTCCGTTCAAACGGTCCTGGCGCTCGTTTCGATCATCACAAAGCATCAGCGGATAGTCCATCGATTGACCCAGAACGCGGTATAACATACGCAGCCTTCAATTTGTCGGGTTGTATTGTTGAAGTATTTGGAGATTTACAAGTTATTGCTTGTGAAGATTGGCATGTTGTACGACTGACAGTGGGCAGGAAGTTAAAGTTAATCGAGCTTAGAGATAATGGTGCCATGCGAGCAGAAACAGTTTCGGCAATAGGGAGTGTAGTAGATCGCGTGATCACTCAGATGTGGTCACGCTATTTTTATGAGTCGGCACCGTTTCAGAATGCAGACGGTTTAGTATTTTCAAATGCACACAACGGAGAACCTGCGATAGCGCTATACGAGAGATCCGCAGATGCATTGCAATGTGGAGCTAAAGATATTATGAGGCTGGACTCAAATCTGCTGAGGGCTGATCTTATTGAAATCGCGATCAAGCATAACATGCTTGGCCCGATATAACATTGTATTAAGATGTTCAGTCTTGATTGATAAGCGCTAAACCTTTTCGCCCGTTTTTTCGTATATATCAATGAAATGATGGTTTGGGAGGTGTCGGTATGAATTTTCTTAAAACGACGCTGCTCATGTCTGCGATGATAGTGCTGTTCATGGCGGTGGGGCAAGCTATCTATGGTCAGAATGGGGCTATAATAGCGTTTGTATTTGTGTCTGTGCTTAATTTTGGCAGCTACTGGTATTGTGATAAATTGGTATTGATGATGCAGAATGCACAGCCTGTTACTCGGGCAGATGCGCCACAATTGTACCATGTAGTGGAACGATTAGCTTCGAGCGCAGGAATACCGATGCCAAAAATTTATCGTATTCCAGGTAAATTACCGAACGCTTTTGCTACGGGAAGAGATCCTCAACATGCTGTGGTAGCCGTGACGGACTGTATTGTTCGAACTCTGACGCCAGATGAACTAGAGGGAGTTCTTTCGCATGAATTAGCACACATCAGAAATCGTGATATTTTGATAAGTGCGCTGGCAGCGACCATGGCAGGTGGGATAAGTGTGATGGTTCGTATGGTGTTCTGGGGATTCAGTGGAAGAGATTCAAATCCTTTGGCGTTGTTATTCACGTTCATCTTTGCTCCAATAGCTGCGTTTATGATCCGGCTTGGAATATCCCGATCCAGGGAGTACGAAGCAGATGCCTATGGAGCTCGGTTGTGTGGGAAACCACTTGCCCTTGCAAGTGCATTGAGCAAAATTGAGGATATGCGAAACTACCACACGCTGGATGTTGAACCGAGTTTCGCGCACATGTATTTTGCGAACCCGTTGAAATCGGAAGGAATACAGGCGCTGTTCCAAACTCATCCGCCCACCAAATCCCGTATCGCGCGTCTTCAGGTGATTGCCGCAGAGATGATAAAGTAGGTCTTAGCGATTTGCTAAGATCCAGTTGGCAGCTGAAGATATTTTCGGAAAGACATGATGGGGCTGTGGGGATGGAAATAGTGTGGAGTCATATATTGTAGTCTTGCCCGTTAGGAGAAGTATAGTTTCGCAGCCTACTTGATTTCCAGAAGCGATGTCTCGTGGGCTGTCACCGATTACTATACTTCTTGCAAGCTCTATCTGGTGATCTGCTGCAGCTCGAATGAGCATTCCGGGAAGTGGTTTGCGGCATTCACAATAGTCATCGGGATGGTGAGGACAAAAATATATATCGGTGAGTTCGCTTCCGCCCAGATATATTTCCGACTTAAGTTTTAGATGAATTGCTGTCAGGTCGGAATAAGACATCACTCCGCGCCCAATGCCTGCCTGATTGGTAAATACTACTACTAACCAGCCAGCATTTACAAGGAGATTTACCGAGGAAGGGACGCCCGGAAGAACTACTAGTTCTTCCGGGCGTTTAACGTAGTCGCCAAGTTCGGCATTCAGTACTCCATCTCGATCCAGAAAGATTGCTCGCTTGCGAGGTACGAGAATTTCCGATTTTTTCATTTTAATCTCTATTCAGCAGAAGGCCATTCATCACGATCTTCATCCCGCATATTTGCCGGGAGTGTGTGCGATTTAGTCTTTTCCAGGAGTGCTGTGAATGTGATGTGCAGTATTACCATGTGAACATCTTCTATTCGCTGCATGTTATCACTTGAGACTATTATGCAGTGCTGGGCTGCAGACTTCAGTTTGCCCCCGGCAAAACCAGCCATGCCGAAAGTAGTTGCACCGCATCGGTTCGCGGCAGTTATTCCATTAATCACATTCATGGAATTACCACTTCCACTTACACCAATCACCACATCTCCTGGCTCAGCCCAGCACTCTATCTGGGGGGTAAATATATTATCCCAGTTAGTGTCGTTTGCCCATGCCATTAGAAGGGGCGTGCTGTCGGAAAGACAAATCGTGCGGAGAGCTCTGCTAGCTTCTAATTGAATATTCTTTTGGAGATCGTTCACAATGTGGCTTACGCTGCTGGAGCTGCCGCCATTGCCCATAAGAAGCACGCGCTTGCCTTCAAGCCATGCATTGAACAGAGAATCGACAAGTTGTTCTACTTCACTGGAATTGATTTCATTCAGAAGATGCTTAAGATCCTCCAGATAATTTTTGATAACGAATGCAGCTTTATCCATCTTTTGAAGGTTCACTTTCCATTTCTTCGAATTAAAAGTTTATGTTCATTCATGAGTGATCACTATTATAACTATCTCTCCATAATTACAGGAACGACCACAGGGCGGCGTCCTGTTCGTTTCCTGAGGTATTTTGCCACGGTGTCGTGGACAGTAACACGCACAGTATCATGAACGGTAACACGCACGGTATAGATTGATATCGCCATCAAAACCAATCGGGTCGCTACTTATAAATCGTCCCAGATTGGCGGCATAGTAACTCGCACCCATAAGATATAAGCCGAGGGCAGTGTCGATGTAGATACCATACCAACCCTTCCAGTGGGTAGGCTGGAAGGGTTGGTATGGATCATAATTCTTAATCAGATCGATGCTTTACTTTGTACCATATATTCCAAATTAAAGTAACAACAATTCCTGGCAGGCTTCCCCAATCTAAAATTAAAGGCAACCACCACCATTTATGCAATGGAATGATTGGGAGCGCTAAAAACGCTAAAGCGGCCGAAACTCCACCTACCAAAGGTATCCATGAAGGTGCTTTTTCTCGTTTTACAATACTCTTCCAAAAGATAATATTATTAAAGCCCATCAAACATATGGAATAAGTAAGCACGACGCAACCTAATATCCAACGAAGAAAAAGCATTGGTTTTCCTCCTGCCAATTATGGCATATATCTGCGTTGCCCTATTAAATATTTTATCCAATCAGTTGGTAAAAATCCTCTCGGGAAGTGTAAACTTGAAGCTGGTACTTCAAATTCCTGGCCTGAACTAAAAGGTGCAAATTCATTACCTAACCCTGGTTGCCATTTACCAGACATTATCCAATTCTTCAAATTCGCAGGTCCTTTCATTACCTAATCTCCAGGATTTAATCCCTCACTCCCCCAGCGAGAGACTGTCGCAAGACCACTACCTGCTGAATTTTCTAATCCTCCTGCTGCCCATCCTGCTAAACTGACTGCGCCAGTTACCGCGAATTTTCCAACGCTAGTTATGCCGAACGCTGCGCTAGCTAACTGCGCGCCAAACATTGCGCCTGCTTTGGCGACGTCCCATGCCGACACTTTACCCACATCATATCTTCCCGCAGCGTCGCCGAACGCTGGCCGAGTTACCGGTTAGCCAACTGGCTATGTCGGTAGCATTTGTCCCGAATGGATCTATGAGATTGATGGGATCATCAGCACAGTATGAATAGAGGTTGATGCCGCCATCGAAACCTATCGGATCTCTACTAATAAATCGTCCCAGATTGGCGGCATAGTATCTTGCGCCCATGAGATACAGGCCGAGGGCAGTATCGTTGTATATACCATACCGTCCCTTCCAGCCATACGGACTGGTAGTGATATTCCCGGCTTACATCCTTCCCCAGGCTGTATATGCGCCCCAGCTAATTGCGGCGCCATTCTTATCGACAATGTTGCGAGTATTACCTGCCGTGTCGAACAGGTAGAAACGGGATATGCTATTAAAGCAGTCACTGATGAGACCAAGAGCACCCCAGTCGTACGACTGCTTTACTGCTCCGGCAGCTTCCAATTCGGCAATCAAGGTATCGCCGCTGTAGATATAGTAAGTGGTCACGCCTCCAGTCGTTTTGCTCACACGTCGTCCAGCGGAATCGTAAGTCATGCTGGCTGTCGTCGTTCCGCTCATGGCTGTCAACTGGCCGAATGCATCGTATGTCGCTGTTGCTCCATTGGCGGTCGTCATATTACCGCTGAAGTCGTATGCGAGGCCAGTTGCGCCACTCAAGCCAGTGGTTGCGGGTGCAGCGGTGGCCTGATTATTCGTGTTGTACGCCCAGGTACTGCCCGGCGGAGTGATATTATTGGCTAAATCATAGGCATAGGAACCAGATGTGCTGAACCCTCCGGATAGGGAAGTGCTGTCACTATCTGAAGCAAGGCGTCCGCGTGCATCATAAGTGTATGCCTCAGTTGACGATTGCCCGACGAGATAAGAACCGGTCTGCCCGAGTATCTGTCCCAGGTACGAGTGCTGGACACTGTACTGCCAATAGGGGACGCTGTTGATCGACTGAGAAACCAGACTCAGATAGTCCGGTGCCGTGGATGGATCGCCCGGGTAGTTGGAGCCGCCCCAGGTATAGGCGGTGGCTATTGGCACGCCAGCGCTTGGAACGGTGCTCTCATTTATTGCACGGCCAGCATGGTCATAGGTCCAGGTGGTTGAGTTGGCAAATGGATCGGTCAGATTGGTCAGGCGGTCATCCAGATCGTATGTGTATGTGCTCTGCCCAACGGGTGACACCATCGTATGTACCTGGCCGTTGCTGTAGTAGGTGTAGCTGACCGTAAAGGTGTTATGCCAGTAAAGGTGTTATGCCCGGCAGGTAGCGCCGCAATATAGGTAGTTACCTGCTGCAGCCTTCCGCTTGAGGCAGCTCCTACTGTATCGTAAGTATATGTTCGCGAGCCGGTAGCGTCCGTCGCGGTGAGCACATTACCAAGGGCATCGTAGGTATATTGATAATGAGTTGCAGAGTTGTTGTTCGCGATAACATCTATAAGCTCGTTTACGGCATTATAAGAGTAAACCACAGAGTTATTGCGTTCATCTACCGTCGAAGAGACCCGACCCCCGTTATCATATTCAGCAGTTCCTAAATTACCATCGGGCCAGGTTACTCGGGTAAGCTCGTTATTACCGCCATACACAAAACGAGTGGTATGCCCCAGACCGTCCAGAACTTTCGTACGGTTACTGCTCTTATCGTACTTGTATTGCGCCATCGAACCTACAAGATCAGTGGCGGAATAGATTCTGCCCCGGCTGTCTCGTGATAAGTTCATCTGAGCCAGTGTCGTTCCCTGATTCTTTAAACTTAACTGGCTCATTACTCCATTTGTGTAAGCTGTATTCAGACTGGTGCCTGAGGGACCCGTTATCTGTGTGACCATCTGACCCGCGTCGTAAGTGACTGCCGTGGTGAGAGGATGCGTAGATGTCGCAGGGTTACCTGTATCAGGAAATACCGAAGCTGAGAGCGGATCGCCCAGGGCGTCGTAACTATTGATGGTTCCGATATCACCGACCTGGTCGAGGACACTGAGAAGATCGCCCGTCAGATTGTTATAACTGTACTGGGTAGTGCTGCCTGATATATTCTTATTTTGAAGCTGCCCATAGCTGTTATATTTATAGAGTGCGCGAGTAGTGCCCGTTGGGTTAGTGATACTCGTCAAGCGTGAAGGAGGATTGCTGAATTCACCATACCCAAAGTGCCACACCCTTTGGAAAGGATCGGTTGCAGAGGTAAGATATTTACCGTTCGAACCGTACGTATATGAGTAGAGATGCGAGAGGGGATCGGTAAAACTGAGTAGGTTTCCATCTCCATCATACGTAGAATACCAGTTATGCGAATACTGATCTGAAATATAACTGGTAGTGGGCGTGGTGGTATTGGGGCTAAAGGACTCAAAGACACCGTTGATACCAGGCGCGCCAGAGTATGTTGGACCAACAATTGAATATCCCGTCATTGGGCCAGAATAGACATTTTGATAATTTAGATATGTCGTTGTTACATTTCCGCGCGGATCAGTCATCGTGTTCGTACATGAATTAATCGATAAACTGTTATATGCCTGAACCATCGCGCCATAGGTATAGGAGTAGGTGCCCTGAACAGATGTTCCGTCATCGGAGTTGCTGGTATCTGCCAGTGTTCCCATTTTCTCGGTAGCCAGTCGCGGGACGGGGTTTGAAAAGGGGTCTGGCACATGGCTGTCCAGAGCTTAGGTATAGGCAACTGTACTTGCGCCTTGTGTTATAGAAGCGATTGCATCGCCACTGTAAGTGTATGTGTCGGTGCGCAGTGCCGTCGTGGAACTACCAGGATACACTTTAACGGTGGTGAGGTGGCCGCTGCCATCAAAAGCAAGTGTCGTATGCGTATTGGGTGTTGATCCACTTAACGGCGGCGCATCGACGGAACCGACATAACCGCCGGATCCTGTATTGAAAATCAAACTGCGAAGAGAAGAGAGGAGTTATCCATCACGGTAACCAGAGAGCTGTTTAAACCCCAGGCAAGTACCTGTTGATTGCCCAAATCATCTGTGATAGATGTTAACCGAGTTGCAACCTGTGCCGAACCTGCAGATGTCACTGCAAATTTATAAGTATAGTTCCCATTTTGGCGGATAGCTCCTGGAGGCCCCGCATTGGAAAGGGTGTAGACTGCATTTTCAATATCATATGTCAGGGACGAGAATACATTGCTATAGCGTACCAGGCTGGGATCGAAATGAAGCCGTTCTCCGGTGGAATCGGTAATGGTGTACTTGGGAACAAAAGAACCAGCTACTGATCGATATGGCGGGCCGGGTGGATTACCAAGTGTAGGTGCGAATAGCTGAGCGTTGCCAGGAAGATCGTAGTTCGGTGGTGTGGGTTCTTGCTTAAGATTTATTGCATAGGTACTCTGCAGGTTACCCCACGGAGCAGGCAGAGTACCTGCTTGAAAACGGAACTGTTGGCTTTGTACCAGAGGTGAAAAGGAGAGTGGGAGCCATCTTGTGAAGGTTGGATCACTCTCCTCGGCGCTGCTATTTCCGGAAAAGTTTAACGGCCCACCCTGATGATGTACACCTCTATTGATTCCCCCGCCATGATTGCCGCGGGATGGTGGTGTAGAAATGCGACTGACATCAAATCCATTTACGCACATGTCGACTTCTATCGTACCTTCTGCTTCGTTGTCTTTTATCATCTCCTGGCTGATTGTCAAAGTACAGATGGGGTTGAATACTTTCGTAGCAGTGCCAACAGTTACATCCAGTATTTCTTTGACTGGTTCAGAATCTAAATGAGTATCTAAAAAGATGACCGTATTATTACCGGTTGGCTGGGAATAAGTTTGAGAGATATGTGCCTGGACACTGTCACAATTTACTTGGGTACTGATTGTTGGAGAAGGATATTGTGTATTATTTCGGAAGATGGCATCGGTGGTGCATTTACGAATGTAAAAGATCGTTAATTTTGTCGGAGGCGGGTCAGCGGCAGCATTACCATTTATTGGCATCTAGGTGAATAAAAAGTTGATCGCCGCCCCGCCACTATTTTCCTGTACGGTCTGCCCATCCAGGTGTGGCGAAAGAGAGATAGTGAGTACAGCAGCGGAACCTCCAGTCAAACTGACCGATCCTGCAGTCGTGCTTAAATCAACATTTGCTCCCGAAGAATAGCTGGCAGTACCTGCAAATGAAGTGGTAATTTGCCAGCTACCAGCCTGAGCAGAGATAGGCAGCAGGAGTATGCATGAAAACAGGAACACCAGCCGTATTTTGGAGGCAGCCAATATATTAAAGGATTCTGCGCGAGATAGCGAGGATTGCATAGTTGGATGCCTTTCGTGAGGAAAAACAAGAAATACATTTATAACTGAAATTATAGTCATTCAAGATTATAAGACTAGATATCCCTGCCCAAATTTGTCAACTTGTATGTTTATAACATATCAGTAATTATAAGAACCGTAAATTGATTTGTCAAGTATTAAGATGTAAATTTCACATATACTTTCACTCTGTGGTAAATAGCTCACTATATCTCCATTATTACTGGAACTACCACAGGGCGGCGTCCGGTACGTTTCCTGAGATATTTCGCGACAGTATCATGAACGGTAACACGGACGGTATCGAGATCCGATCCTTCAGTGAAGTTTAGTTCCTCCAGGGCTTGCACTACTTTTTCACCAGACTGCTCGAATAGTTCATTACTGTCTTCTGGGAGAAGAAATCCGCGTGACATCATATCCGGGCCAGCAAGTATCTCACCTGTGCCACGATCCATGCTTACCGTAACAATCACCGTTCCATCCTGGGAGAGATGGCGTCGATCACGAAGTACGATATCACTTACTCCACCAGTCGAGACACCATCCACGAGGACATTACCATGGGGAACATTTGCATCGGCCTTGATAACTCCATCATCATCCATCTCCAGCATCTGCCCGACTTCGAAAGTGAGTACCTGATCCGCGGGATACCCCATATCCATCGCCATGGAAGTATATGCGGCGTAGTGGCGAGGTTCTCCGTGATAAGGCGCTACAAACTCAGGCTGCGTGAGGTTGATCATCATCTTCAGCTCTTCCTGATAGCCGTGCCCGGAGACATGAACATTCTGGATTGCATCGTAGACGATACGCGCGCCAGAGCGAATAATTCGGTTGACAACTCTCCAGACCATATCTTCATTGCCTGGAATGGGTGTGGACGAAAGAATTACTGTGTCGGATGGTTCGATCTGAATTTTTGCATTTTCATCACGGCTCATGCGTGTGAGGCCTGCCAGCGGTTCTCCCTGACTGCCCGTAGTGAGAATGGCAATCTCCGAGTTAGAATATTTGCTTAAATCCTCCACTTTGACCAGGTGGGCATCATTCATCTTGAGGTAACCGAGGGAGCGTGCTGTAGCGATATTCTGGATCATGCTTCGCCCAAACACTGCTAGTTTACGCTTGTGTTTCACGGCTACATTATATACAGTCTGGACTCGGTGCAGATTTGATCCGAATGTGGCTACAATCACTCGTCCTTCACACTCTCGCATAAATCTATCAAATATCGGAACCAGTGTCTGTTCGGATGGTGACCAGCCTTTACGTTCCACATTTACACTGTCGGATATGAGCAGCTTTACTCCCTCTTCTCCGAGCTGTGCGAATCTTGCGGCATCAAAAAGATGCTGGTCGATAGGAGTTTGATCTATCTTGAAGTCGCTAGTATGAATTACTGTACCGACAGGAGATCGTATAGCCAGGCTGCATGTGTCTGGCAGGGAGTGGGTGACATGGATCGCTTCGATGGATATCGGTCCAAATGATACGGCTTCCCTGTCGGGATAGACATTGTATTCAGTCGACGAAGAAAGGCCATGTTCGCCTAGTTTTTCCCGGACCATTCCCATCGTTAATTTCGAGCCCCAGAGTGGGAGTGGAAGCTGTTTCAGGAAGTAGGGAAGCGCCCCGATATGGTCTTCGTGGCCATGTGTGAGGCATATCGCTTTCACCATCTCTCTGTTTTCGAGTAGGTAGGTGATATCCGGGATGATGAGATCGACTCCAGGCTGCTCTTCATTGGCGAAGGACACACCGCAATCGATTACGATGATGGTGTCGTCGTATCGTACGGCGAGCATATTTTTGCCGATATCGCCGCTTCCGCCCAGAGAGATGATCTGGAGTTTACTTTTTTGATTTTCGTTCAAAGAGAATTTTCCTTCATTTCCGGGTGTTGATAACAACCCGGCATTAACAAACTGTCGTCTTTTAGACGCAATGCATAATAGTTAGGACGCGGCACTAAAGTACCGGTCTGGAATTGTTTTGACGCATAAAGAGCCGAGGTTAAATGGGTTGTGAAAGTATTCCCATACCTTCTCCCTTGTGCCAGGCACTGAAGTACCTGTCTTGGAAGCCTGCGGCTAGCCGTCCTCCGGACGGGAAACGCGTCTGAAAGACGCCTGTTTTTTGATGCCGGGAGTTTTCAGCTCCCGGAAATAGCCTAGAATGGGATTACCTTATATTATCTGAGCTTCGATTCAGATATTAACTAAGTAATCCATAGTTAATCAGCGCTTGCCGAACGATACCGCTCTCACTTTCGTTGGCGGCGACCAGGGGAAGCCTGAGTTCACCAGAGGGCAGCCCCATCATGTTGAGAGCAGCTTTCAGCGGTGCTGGGCTGGGTGTTGTCGCTTGGAACAGCGCTTTGACAATGGGAATCATTTTGATATTGAGTTCGGCAGCCTGAGTGAATTCCCCTGAGAAAAAAGCAGTATGCATCGCTTTCATCTCTTTACCGACCAGGTGCGAGCTCACACTAACCACTCCCACACCGCCTACTGAGAGAATTGGCAAAGTCAGTGCGTCGTCGCCAGAGTAGACTGAAAAACCTGGCGGGGATTCTCCGACTATTTCAGCGCATTGAAGCAAGTTACCAGACGCCTCTTTGGTTGCAGCTATATTGGGTATATCTCTTGCCAGCCGGAGTGTGGTGACGGAGTCCATATTTTGAGCAGTTCGTGATGGTACGTTGTAGAGTATGCAGGGGAGATAGGGTACACTGCATGCAATCGCCCGGAAGTGCTGATACAAGCCTTCCTGAGAGGGCTTGTTATAGGGCGGCACTACGAGTAAAGCAGCATCGACTCCTGTTTCAGCAGCTTCTTTCGTGAGCGTAACACTTGCTGCTGTATCGTTCCCTCCCGTACCTGCGATGACAATCCCTCTTTTGCCCACAGCCTTTTTAACAAGGCGAAACAGCCGAAGTTTCTCTTGATGGGAAAGTGTGGGGGACTCCCCAGTAGTTCCGCAGACGACGATTCCATCCGACCCGTTTTCAATAAGATAGTTAGCGAGGGTAACCACCCCACGTTCGTCAATCTCACGATTGGAATCGAAAGGGGTAACCATCGCAGTTAATACCTGCCCAAACATAGCTTCAGCCATACCCAACGTTCCTTCACACGCACAATTTTGCTTCTCAAATTTTCTGACAGCCGTGATCAGAAGAGGTATTTTGAAGCAGTGGTTATTAATTAACTAATAAAACTTGATGCATCCACTTTTCGGCGATCTGGATGCCGTTGAGGGCAGCGCCTTTAAGTATCTGATCTCCGGAGAGAAACAGTTCAATGGCGTTCTCGTTGGAGAGATCGTATCTGATTCTGCCTACTAATACGTCATCACGCCCGGTGGCTTCGATCGGCATTGGAAAGTGGTTGGTTTCTCTATTATCCACCACTACCACCCCAGGGAAATCTGTCAGAGCTTTTCGTATGCTTTCGATCGAAGGTCGTTTTCCCGCTTCAAATTCGATATTAACACTTTCTGAGTGTGCCCGAAGAACTGGAACACGAACGCATGTCGCAGTAATCTTGAGGCTAGGATCGTTGAGGATTTTCCTGGATTCATTGATCATCTTGCGCTCTTCTTCGTTGTACCCGGTTTCATCGATCTTTGTGTTGTGGGAGAAGAGGTTGAATGCGATTGGATGGGGAAAGACGTGCGGCGTAATCGGACGTTCATGAAGTACATCGCTGGTCTGATCTAAAAGTTCCTGCATTGCCTGTGCCCCGGCTCCGCTTGCCGCCTGATAGGTGGAAGCAATGATCCGCTTGATCGGAGCGAGCTTACGTAGGGGAGCAACTGCCATTAGCATGACGATGGTGGAACAGTTGGGGTTCGCGATGATGCCTTTATGCTGCAGGATGGCTTCGGGATTGACTTCCGGAATTACGAGCGGCACATCAGGATCCATACGGTACGCTGAGGAATTATCTACGACGAGCGCACCAGCTTTTACAGCGGAAGGAGCAAACTCTTTTGTTCGGCTGCCACCAGCGGAGAAGAACGCAATGTCAATTCCTTCGAATGAGTCGTGATCTAAAAGTTCGACTGTATATGGTTTACCACGGTAGTGTAGTACTTTTCCTACGGAGCGTTCAGATGCTAGGAGTCTCAGTGAAGCGAGTGGAAACTCACGTGATTCCAACAACTGCAAAAATTCTGTCCCAACGGCGCCTGTCGCTCCGGCAATGGCGACATGGTAAGTTCTCATCAACTCTCTCACTTTCAAGCATTTTATAAAACCTAGCTATAGTTTACTCCAAAAGAGGGGTTAAGGTCAACTGGAATTGCTTGTTTCTCTTGTTCTAAGAGGTGTCTAAGTTCATGATAGAGAGCAAGTCTCTCGTTTCCCCAACCATCTGCGCGTGCACTGGAACTATGCAGTACAAATATTTTCGGTTTGCCAGGGCTCTCTTCCTGAAGACCCCAGTCCATACAGATTCGGCCAATACATAGATGATAGACATCCTTGCCGTTGAAGCAGAGAATGCGGGGATTAAGACCGAGCAGTTTTTCCTGGAGTTGTAATCGGAGTTCGGGAGTTGGGACAGGCAGCAAGTGGTTTGCACTGGATGAGATATTTTTGTAGATACCCGTGAGGCCAATTCCGTATTTTAGAACTTGCACATCCTCTTCAGGGAGTAGTTGGCGAGGCGTGAATCCGGACTGGTAGAGGAGCAGCCAAAACTTGTTGGTGGGGCCAGCGTAGTAGTGACCCTCCCTTGCAGACCAGTGGCTAGGTGCAGCTCCCACAAAAATGACATCCAGATTCGGAGCAAGAATATCCGGTAGCAGATGGGTGGTGATATCTTCGGAAGAGTGGCTGAACATGAAGAACTTACGATTCTAGAGAAGCTTTTCCAACCCGACGACCACGCCACGGAGTGACTGAACTTTGCACACGGCCAGAATGACCCCAGGCATAAATGAACGGCGATCCAGAGAATCGTGGCGGATAGTCAGTGACTGCCCAACCCCGCCAAAGATAACCTCCTGATGTGCTACAAAGCCTGGGAGCCGTACAGAGTGGATTGGAACATCCCCTGTACCTGTATCCCTGGCGCCGAGAGCGCCTGGTGATTTCTCTACGAGATTTTTTGGCAGTTCTATTGGTGATACAGACGCTTCTATCCTTGCCGCAGCGATTTTCTGTGCCGTAAGAAGCGCTGTCCCAGAAGGAGAATCAATCTTTTTCTCATGATGAAGCTCTATGATCTGCACATCCGGCATATATTTTGCAGCCTGTGCTGCGAACTGCATCATCAACACAGCTCCGATGGCAAAGTTTGGAGCGATAAATACTCCTGTTCCTTTCGTTAGAGATTTTTCATTCAGTTCTTTTACTGCTTCTTTACCGAGGCCTGTAGTACCAACAACCACATGAACTCCTAGTTCAATGCATGTGAGAATGTTGCTGAACACACTGTCGGGCAGTGTAAAATCGACAAGAACCTGAGATCTTGAAATCTCTAGAGCAGCCTTGAGATCGGTTTGAATAGGGATACCGATTATTGGGCAGCCAGCCAGCTCTCCTGCGTCCTTACCGACGCAGTGGTGATCGATGGCGGCTGCGAGATCGTATCCTTCCACCTCGATAATAGCTCGAACGACTTCAAGCCCCATTCTGCCTGCTGCTCCGCACACTGCCACCCTGATATTTTCACTCAATGAATTTTATCCGTTCTTACCTTATACCAATTGTCACTGGATTAGTAATTAACCAGCAAGACACTAAGACAATAAGATACCAAACAAATCTGATCTGAAATGGAATAACGAATGTCTATAGTTATGGCGCTGATCCATAACTTTTAGTGAATGCATAAGTCTACAAATTGGCGAGTTCGTAGAGAGCCTGAGCATAAATTTTGGCACAAGTAATTACTGTGGAGATCGCAATTCTCTCATCGGGTTCGTGGGCAGGACCGTCGCCACTATTCGGCAAACCAGCGCCGTAAGCAACTGCATTCGGAGTCGCTCGAGCATAGGTTCC
>JANXSG010000278.1 GCA_025352825.1 Chthonomonadaceae bacterium
GTGGGGTCATACGGGCCAACGATAACACCAGGGCGGATAATCAATGAGTTTCGTGAAAATTGCTGAATCACCTCTTGCTCACAGAGAACTTTTAACGGCCCATAAGTTTCGCCGGTGATCTCTTCAGTATCCGGGTTCGTTAGTTTTCCAAGCGGTGAATCCTCGTCTATCTGTGGTGTGGTGAGATCCTTATAGACGGAAACGGTAGAGATAAATATATATTGACCTACGGACTTTGATAGGATTTCAGCCGACTTTTTTACTAACCTGGGAATATAACCAGAAAAATCGACAACAGCATCCCATGTTCGTCCTACTAAGGCATTTAAATCGCTATCTCGATCACCCACGATGTTTTCCGCCGCTGAGAAAATGCAGGGATTCGTCTTCCCGCGATTAAATAGGGTGACAGTATCTCCGCGAGTTAAAGCAAGATTGGTAAGCATCCTTCCAACAAACTGCGACCCGCCTAAAATTAAAATCTTCACGTTATTCCTCTATCCCAAGTCCTGGTTCCTACAAGTTCCCTGAAAAACAGATAATACCTGCTGGATAATCTGTTATAATAGGAGATAAGGGTAAAAGCAAAACAGTTGAGGTTATTGGCTTGTACTTTACCTAACCCCCCGCCCCTTCCCTGCACACGCAAACGATAAAGTTGTTTGCGTTACGGAAGGGGGAGAACTAATGATCAAGATTCCCCCTTCCCTCCGAGGCACGAGAGAATCACGGAAGGGAATTAGGGGGTTAGGCAAAAAATACTTCAAACATGGCAGCATTTAGCAATGTACCTCGTGTTTACGATATAGTCATGTTGTAATTTTTCTAATCAATACTGTTTGATAGTGAAGGAAATAGCTGAAAGTAATGGATTCCCATTCGCTGCAGGTTTTAGAATTTCATAAAGTGCTGGAACGTCTCGCTGAGCACACTTCCAATTCGATCGGGAAGGCGTTTGCATTCCAGCTAGAGCCTCTGGGTTATCCTGAAACCGTTCTCCGCCGACTTCAAGAGACTCGCGAAGCACGTCTTTTGCGGGATAACGATAGCGGGCTGCCTCTTGGCGGAATACGCGATATTCGTGATGTGATAGAGCGGGCAAGAATAGAGACGCGCCTGACACCACACGAACTGCTGGATGTCGTGCGAACCGCTGCCGCCTCCCGGCAGATGCGGCAGTTCCTTCTCAACCGTTCGAATAAATGCCCTCTTCTGGCAGAAATGGCTTCGAATCTTCCCATCCTGCAGATACTGGAGCAGAAAATTGAAGGCTGTATCAGCGAGAGTGCTGAAGTGCGGGACAGCGCTTCGCCCGAACTCAAGAGGCTGCGCGGTCAGCAGAAAATACAGCACTCCCGACTGACAGATAAGCTGCAAGGGCTGCTCGGAAGTGAACGCACGCGCACCTGGATTCAGGAGTTTGTGATTACCGTTCGGGAAGGGCGATACTGTATACCCGTGAAGGCTGAGTATGCGAAGGCGTTTGGCGGAATAGTGCATGACTCCAGTCAGTCCGGTGCGACTGTTTTTATCGAACCCGCTCAGACTTCTGATCTAGGAAACGAGCTGAAACAGCTCAATATCAAAGAAGATCAGGAAGTAGAGCGCATCCTGCGTGATCTGGGCAAAAGCGTGGGTCAGCACTACGACGAGTTTCAGCGGTTGGTATCTATACTTGGGCATCTGGATGTTATCCACGCCAAAGCAGTGCTGGCAGAAGAGATGGGAGCATCCGAACCAAAACTGAACCGTAGGGGGATTGTTAAACTCTACAATGCAAGGCATCCGCTGCTGAAGGGCGACATCGTCCCTATCGATGTGGAAGTCGGCGACAAATTTACGACCCTGCTTATCACCGGGCCGAATACGGGCGGTAAAACCGTAACTTTGAAAACGGTCGGGCTGCTGTGTTTGATGACGCTGTGCGGGCTTCAGATACCAGCTTCGCCGGATAGTGACGTCGCCATTTTTGACCAGGTCTTTTCGGATATCGGTGATGAACAGGATATCCAGCAGAGTCTCTCTACTTTCAGCGCCCATCTCAAGAACATCGTTCGAATTGTGGAGAGTATCGGCTCGAATGCGCTGGTGTTGATGGATGAGGTGGGCGCTGGCACGGATCCGGGTGAAGGCGCTGCCCTCGCGAAAGCGCTGCTGGATCATCTGATGGCGCGTGGAGCGCGCGTTATCGCCAGCACGCACTATGGGGAGCTGAAGGAGTATGCGTATTCCCGTGCGGGAGTTGAGAATGCCTCAGTTGAGTTCAATAAAGAGACGCTCTCTCCCACTTACCATATTCTGCTGGGTATTCCCGGCTCGTCCAATGCGCTCTACATCGCTTCACGCCTCGGCTTACCAGATGATATTGTCGAGGAGGCACGATCCTTCCTTTCTCATCGAGAGCTGGAAACAGGAGAACTCCTGCAGCAGATTGAGATAAGCCGCAGAGTGGCAATAGGCGCTGAAAAAAAAGCTCTTCGTGATCAAGCAGCGGCTGAATCCGCACGTACCGAGTACGAAACCCGCGTGCTACAGATTGCAGATGTCCAGCGGACGGTGCGCCAGCAGGCTCAGGAAGAAGCGAAAGAGATTCTACGGCGGGCTTCCGATAAAGCAGAACACATTTTGAATGATCTCGCCAGGATGAATAAGGGCGCCCGAAAGAGTACTTCTGCGCGGAAACAGCTGAATACTCTCCGCACTGAGACCTACTCATCGCTAAAATCATCGGCCCCTCCAGAACTGGAAGAGCTTGCGCCGATGGAGCCGGGACATCGATTCCGTAAAGGCGACTCTGTTCGGGTGATCACACTCAACATGGATGGCAAGATTCTTGAGGAGCCAAAAGATGGATCAGCGCCTGTGCAAATGGGAAGTATGCGGGCGACACTCCCCCTCAATCAGCTTCGGCCATTGCAGAAGAGCGAAGTTCGGCAGAGTTCTGTTCAGAGTGAGCGCAAATCTCAGTCCCAAACTACAGGCGCGAGTGAGATAGCCATGCGAAAATCGATGCAGATAGCTCCAGAACTTATGCTTAGGGGTATGCGGGTGGAGGAGGCGCAGTCGCTCATCGATAAATATATCGATGATGCCTATTCTGCAGGTATTGCTCAGGCACGAATCATCCACGGACGCGGCACGGGTACTCTTCGTAAAGTGGTATGGGAGTTCCTCAAAGATAACCCTGTGGTCTCTTCATTCCGCAATGGGGACGATGGCGAAGGCGGCGAGGGCGCCACGGTAGTCACTTTCCGCAAGTGAACCACTAATTATTCCAGGTGCTACTGATGAGTGAAAATAGGTTTATTATATACACAGAATGATTTTGCATAATTCTAGTAGGAAGGCAGGAACAAAGGAAACAAGGAAGGTAATTGTAGTAATCACTAAGAAAGAATTACAAAAGCAAGGCTATCGTTTCCAAAGTCAGTATATTTCCTTTTCCTGTTTTCCTTTGTTCCTGCCTTCCAGCTAGAATTCGAATCTCGTATTTCCCTTGTCAGATGGAACCAATATCGGTACAGAATGATGGTATTACGCATAAGAATTCCTTTAGTCCCGATATTTAAGTATGAGGTGATTTCATGATTTGGGTATGGTTAGGATCGATGGTATTGATCGGTTTTATGATGGGCTGCTTCACCGCGTGGAGTGGCGGCGGAGTGCGCGTGTTTATGAAGACTCTGGCGATTCCCGTCCTGGTCGTGCTGTCACGCATTCTATTTTATAATACCTTGCCGCTGAAAAATTCACTCCTATTCGCATTTCTCGATTTTGTCATCCTTGCAGCGATGGCGCTCGTTGGTGACTACGTTGTGGGTCTGAAATTGGGACGCAGCGATAGACAGGGTTACAGAGACGATCACGTGGGGCATTAATAATACATTTCATCATGGATTGAGGGCGCCTACTTTGAAAAATGTCACACTAATTATAGGGATATCGTGCCTGGCAGGCTGCCTTCTTTCTATTGGATTCGGCTCCAGCGCCGAAAAGCAAGATAAACCTGGCAGACAAGTGGTGCATGCATTAGATCGGATGATACAGTCTCGCTTCATGGTAAATGCCGGGATGTTTGGTGAATCGCGCATTGGGATAAATGGTCATATGAACATCGAAGACTTTCAGTCTAAATCTCCTGCAGACAGAAAGACAATCAAGACTATTTTGGCCGCAAACCGAGTGTTTACAACCGGTTTTTTTCACTGCTCTCAGAAGCCAGGCAAAAGGTATATTCCAAATGATGTCAATCCTGAATCCATGCAGAAGCCAACGGTTCATTTTAAAGGGCCAACTTATCAAATGTTCGATCTAGTTGGAAGCAAATCCCACTCGAATGGTGGTGATGGAGCGCCAGAACCTGTCGCAGCTACATGGGATAAGCGATATCACGAAGGGATTTTAAGGGGTTGCATTTCAGATCGAAAGAGTCTGCTGCGAGGGAAAAATAAGGTACGAAAACTGCCAGGCATGACAGTGACCATGCGCCCAATTCTCGCATCAAAACCTGAGTGTGTCGGCTGTCATGCAGGAGCACATCTCAATGATACGCTGGGAGTAATGGTATATACCATGAGGGATCGACCTAGAAACCTTCAAACCGAAGCTGATCTATAGAGGAAAACATGGAGGCGCTTATGTGGAACTTAGTTCTCTAGCCTCGATAAGCTGAGCCGCCAGCAGCCCACCTGCGGCAGCCGACAGGAAGAACGCTCGCTCTTCTTCCACGTTCCTGCCCATTGTCGTTATGCTCAAACCATGTGTTTCCAGGGCAGCCAAGCCTCGCTCCGCATCGACAGTGATCAGTTGGTGCTTCTTCGAAATGCCAGTCTCATCCAATACGGATATTAGCTCTTGTTTTTGCGAAAGAGGGAGCCTTGGTACAGGTATAAGAGCCGAGACCCGGGCAACTCTGGTCAGAACGGTTACGGTGTGATGGCTTAGTCCCAGATGCCGGTCTCTCTGATCCGCAAAACTCACGCGTGTCACTGCAATTGGCACTCCCCCGAGAGCTTCCGCAGCATTTATCGAGATTCCCTGATCAATCCCAGAGAAACCAAGACGTGTGCTGGTGCCTACATTTCCTGGCCCTTGCCCAACCACAACCATGTCTGCATCCACCACCGCCTTGGCAGCTGCCAGGGCAGAGTAGATGTTTACGGCCTCGTAATCGCCTCCGAAAGCCTGTCCTGAAGTGATCACGGAAGTGATCAGCCCTCTCTCTTTCAGCTGATGAACGATTCTGCTAAAAGCCATCGGGAGGGCGGCGCCATCCGTCATGATATAGGCTATTCTAGGTGTTCGCCCAAAATTGCATTCCGAAAGAGCCCAGTGTGCGGCGGCGCAGATGGCGGGGAGCTGGCTGTGAAGTTCTATGCAGACTACCGGTATCTCTTCCAGTGAATCGAACTGTCTGAATGCCTCGTGATACGGGCTCTCCGGAGCTTCGACAGCCAGTACAGGGATCTGCATAGGAGTGTAGCGCAGTTTGATAATATGGCCAGGTGGCTCCGAGACGGAGTACATTCGAGAAAGATTAATTAAGACGAAGTCCTGTCCTCCAGAACCCAGCTGCATCTCAACAGCCGTGATATTAAGAACCACTCTGTCACCGCACTCCACCGGGCCAGTCAACTGTTCCAGATTGATGGCTTGGCGAGGCAGCGCTTCTGCAGCCGATTCGGACGAGTCGGACTTAGAGTCGATCGATTCCGGCAGCACTAGAATCTCCTGTGCTCCTGGACGAGTCGCCTTGATCTCAACTACTTGCCCGACCAGCCGATGAATCATTTCGTGAGAGTCACTTTCGATAGGCCTCGAGGCTGATCGGGGTTCTGGCCTCTAGACTGCGCGAGATGGCAGGCCCATAGCTGACCAGGAAGAATATAGAGAATTGGGCTAAGAAGCTCACTCACCTCCGGCCCGATCATAAGGGGGCGAGTAGCCAATGTTAGAATACCGCTGTCACGAGCGAAAATAATAAGTTCCGCGCCGCGATCTCTAAGTTTTTCAGCAAGCTCAACCATGAAAGGATATGTTTTTCCATCAGGAGCATACAGGATACACGGAAAGCCTTCACTTACCATAGCTATTGGGCCATGCAGGAAATCTGCGCCGGAATATGGCTTGCAGACAAGATAACTGGTTTCGGTCATTTTCAATGCTGCTTCGAGTGCAGTTGCCTGGTTCAGCCCGCGTGCCAGAACGGTACATTCGGTGATATAGCGATATCTTTCTACCGTGTTCGATATCGACTCATCCAACTGCAGTACAGACATCATTTTCTGAGGCAGACTCGTCAGTCCATCCAGAATTTCCCCGTTCTGTGCCCATAATCCGGCTACGAGTGCTATCAGAGCGAGGGACGTGGTGTAAGTTTTAGTGGCAGCTACAGCTCGTTCCTCACCAGCTTGGCAGAGCAGCACAAAATCGCTTACAGTAGTCAGCGGTGAGTTTGCCACATTGGTGATGCCTGCCGTCAACGCCCCGGAAGCACGTGCCGCAGCAAGAGTCTGCACCACATCTGTTGCCTGCCCAGACTGCGAAATACCCAGCACCAAACAGTCGGACATATCCACTACGGCGTCGTAAAGTGTAGTGACCGATGGGGCAGCGAGCGCAACAGACTTCCCACAGACAATCTCAATTAGATATTTTGCATAGGTAGCAGCATTATCTGAAGTGCCTCTTGCCGCAATCACTACATGGCGAATGCTGCGCTTTTTCAATTCTACCACTAAAGCAGCTGCCACTGTTCGGCCACTCTCTACTGCCTTCTGTACCGCCATCGGCTGCTCATAAATTTCTGACAGCATAATCGACATTTTGAACCATGCTCCTTAGAAGAAATACTGGATAAAGATTTTATCATCCTTGCTGCATTTATACCTAACTAACCCTTTAGAATCCATCTGCTCCATAATAGACAGAAGCCATCTTGGGAAATAGTCCCTCTATCAGCGGATGAAGATTACTATTTTCTGCAGCTTCGGATGCGGAAAGTAACCCGAATAAAAGCCCAAAGAAAGTCTCTTGTGGCAGGGAATCTGAGTCGTTGGTGGGAGATATCAACAGAAACGCACCATCAGCCTCAATACTAATCGCTCCGTACGGTGTGTTAAACGAGATTGACCCGCGCGGTCGGCCAGCTGATATCCATCGGTCGTTAAGCTGCATAGATATCCCTCGAGATAAGTTCTCTCGATGCAGTAATCGAAACATACCCGCTGTTACCTCTTTCGTCTCGACTTTGTGTACAACTCTCTCCAATGCTTTCAAAACGCTGGGTTCGAGAGCAATATCGAGTCTGATGTGTTTGGTTCCTTCTGAAATAAAACGGGCTGACACAAAATTAATCAAAGCCTGAGTTACTTCGTCCTCATTTCCAACGTGTAATGCAATTCCAAATTCTGTGAGGCGAACACCTATCTCTTCAGGTCCGTACGGAACAGCGCTCTGAAATGTGCCGCAACGAGCGTATCCTGCAATCTCGTTCTGATTATTTACTGCAGTGAAGAGATGATCCGGAATTTTATCGGGTGTAACCTGAAGCCAGTCCCTCCAGTACGCATCGCTTCGCACCACCGCAATAGCTCTGTTTTTATTATAATCGGTATATATCTCTCGAAACTTTGCAAGATCGTCCGCTTCGGCCGGGCGAACAGTTATCGAGTTCGGAAGTGGAGAAAACCCTTCAGGGATAACTCCATATATCATTTTACGGGCGAGTTTAGAGTATCCCAAATGACCGTAGTAGTCGTGAATACCAGTGAAAAGGAGCGAAAAGTCCATCGCATCACCTTCCATGACAGCGATAGCTCTCTTCAGGCAGCCGGTGTTGTAACCTTTACCACGGTACTCCGGAAGCGTTGCAACATTCGCTATGCCTCCCATCGTCATTCTCAATTCCCCACATGGAACAGTTCTTTTGCAGATATGAACAGCGCTTACCAGCTTATTTTCTTCTACAGCCACCTGAGTATAGTATGGCAGCCACTCCACATCACCATAAAAATAGCGCTTAAAATAGTCTCTATTATCCCCAGGCCAGACCGTACACCAGAGATCGATACACTCCTCTTTTTCGGACTCTTTCAAAGCTCTAAATTCAACTGTCATGCCGCTGCCTTGCTAGTTTTAATGCCTGCTTTTTTTACCAAAAGAGCCAGAGCTTCGTCTTGCTGAATTCCACATACCTGTTTCATTGCTGTATCGATTCCCAGTTCACGGATCAGGCGCTGCAGTTCGCACGCAGAAGGATCGTCAGAATCCTCATACCGTAGTGCCGCCGCAATCACCTCAGCCAACGTTTGAGGGAGTACTCCCTGAGATTCACACAGCCGTGCAGCTCCAACAAGACGGTCGTCCGAAGCCAGCTTGCGAATGGGATCACGCGCTAATCTGCGGCAAGTATCTCCCAGATATTCATTTTGGAATCGTTCTAAAAGGTCAGATACATGTGCTTTGTGTTCATCAGGATCGAAACCATGTTTGCTTATAAGAGCCTTACCTGTTTCAGAAAGTACCGATTTCAAATGAGAATTGATATCCTGATTTCTTAAAGCTTCAAAACCATACTTCAGTCCGATATCACTTCCGAAGTATCCCAGCACCGCATGAGCACAGTTGTGCGTATATAGCTTTCGCTCCACATGGGCTTCAAAATTCGAGACTGGCTCTATACCAGTAATTATTGGGAAATCACCCACTATTGCGAGAGCGTCTATTGGCAGCCGCTTGTATGCCTCCACACGTACTTCGAGAGGCTCTTGTGCTTCATTACTCTCGCCCTGAACAGGCACCATCCTGCTGACTACTGCCTGGACAAAGCCCGTGCAAGCTAGAATATCATCTCGCCGAGATTCGGGTAGATTTGCAGCCACCGCCTCTCTGAGACAGGAAGCAGCGTCGTGAAGGTTCTCACAAAGCAGTATATTTAAATCCCCGCCATCATTTTCGTATCTCAATACTAAACCTTGCGCAATTGTGGAAGCTAAACGAGGAAGTACATTGGCACCTACTGCAGTGCAGATCAAATCGGCGTCCGAAATCTCTTCAGATACCAGCGTGCCCTGTTTCCCATTTACTGAATGGATATTATCAATCGAAACTTTTCCAGCGCCTTTGCCTACGATAGAGATTGTATATTTACCAAGCCGATTTATCTCTTCGACAATACTCTCCGCTACATCCACAAATACAATTTCAAAACCACTCTCATGGAAGAGCTGCCCCATGAATCCCCTGCCGATATTGCCGGCACCAAACTGTACTATTTTACCTGCCATAAAAAACTACTCCAGTTCCGGGGCGGGCGGGTTAGCGCCAGATAAGGCCGATTTAAGCGCTCTATTCAATCGGCGCATGGCACGTTTGGCGACGTTTTCGAAGAGTGCATCCCCGCAAAGCAGCTGTGCAGCAGTGCGTGTAGCCGTGGGTCTTTTTGCGCCATGCTTGTAGCACAGCGCTGGCCACTGATAGAAAAACCTTGCCATTTTCAGTGCGGCATCAAAGTTGCTTTTGAACTCTTCCGCGATTTTGTATGAGTATTGATTCTGGTTTCCACTAAGGATACAGTTTGCAGCAATCTGGCCACTTTTGAGGGCATGAAGTATACCATCGCCAAAGAATGGATTTATTAAACCTGCGGAGTCTCCGGCTAGGAGAACTCTTCCATTCAAGGCATGTAAAGTCTGCTGGCCATCCCATATGGGAAGAGGGTGGGCATGGAAGATCAGGTTTTCCATTCGATGGGGTACTTCCAGAATGGTAAGGTAGTCAGTAATCGCGGTCTGAAGTTTATCTCGTACGGATGCATCGCCTCGGCCAGACTGACGATTTGGTCGGAATACTCCTGCCCCAACGTTGAGATGATCACCTTTTGGAAACACCCAGGCGTAGCCTTTTTTGATTGCTCCATACTCCAGATGGCAAACGTCCGGGCGAAGATCTGCATGTCCCTCTCCCCACCGATGTGGCACTTCCGCTTCAATTGCAATGGCGAGAGCACGTTCTTTGCGCAGGCCTACTATCTTGGCGCTAATGCCATTCGCCCCATCAGCCCCGATCATGGTATCAGCGGTGGCTTCCCAGCTTCCATTCTGGCCTTCAGCTCGTATTGTCAAAGGGCCAGAGGTAGAACTCTCTATAGTCTTTAACGCGAGTTCATCACGAAGTTCAGCCCCTGCGGAAGCAGCGCGCTGTGCAAGAGCATTGTCGAATACGGATCGCCGTACCATCCATAAGGATAGATTGAGATCAGTGCCTTCTGGGTTCATGGGTGAAAGAACGGGATCATCGAAAAGATAGGTGTGCCGCATGAATCGCGTATCTGCCTCAACAAATGCCTCGGGAGCTAGATCATGCATCTCTTCTAGTTGAAGCACCTGTGACACCATCATCGGCATACCGCCGCCACACGTTTTATGCCTGGGCAGCTTCTGTTTCTCGATAAGCGCTACCCGTGCGCCAGATCGAGCAAGCTCATATGCCGCAGCCCCCCCGGCTGGCCCAGCACCTATTACAATAGCGTCGTAATGATTCATCCATGCTCCCGTGGATATTCCTGCCTCGTAAATCCTCCATTAGTATAGCATAGCGGACACTTGAACCGCACGGAAGCGCATACTTCATATCGAATTTTAACAAAGTCCGCGTGCAAGAGGCATCAGTCCCGCTCAAAATTCTACTCAATGCCGGACACTGAAGTACCCCCTCTGCAAGGCCTGTGGCCAACCGTCCTGCGGGCGGGAATCTCGTCTGGAAGACACCTGTTTTTGTTGCCGGGAGTTTTCAACTCCCGAAAATCGTCAATATTGGAAATACTGTTACAGCCCTTTTAGTACCGAGAGATGTGAAATGGGAATAGAAAATACTAGAAGTTGAGTCCGAGTTCAGCAAGAAGTGAGCTGACTTTGTAGTCGTATTTGGCATTGGTGGAATCGTGGTTTGCCCGGTTGAGGAACTGCCAGCCCAGGGAGATATGAAAGGCACGGGTCAGAGTATAGTCCATCCCAAAACGGAAATTACTGTCGGTACTGGCGAGATAGCCAGATGAGTTTGAGGAGAGCAGCTCTGTGAAGAGTGTGTGCCTGCTGGAAATGGGATAGTCCAGGCGGGCGCTCAGTGAGCTCAAGTTGGTGCCTGTGTCTGTGGCGATCGCGGTGGACGAAAAATTAACATTACTTGAGGTTCTCATACTCTGCCAGCTCAGCTGAGTTCCCAATTTACCCCCAAATGGCTTGCCCTGCATCATAAAGAAGAGAGTGTTACTTTTGGTACCTCCCAGAGATCCAGTGTAGGCTACCTTCTGAATGCTATAGTTGGTGTTTAGCTGGAAACGATCAGAAGGCTGCCATCCAATATTAAAGCCCAGATTTCTTCTGTTCGAATTGTACTGGTAGTCCCCCACGCTCGAAGCGATATCAGCCTGCAGGCCAATTTGCAGCCCAGCCCGAGGTTGATAGTCGAACGAAAATCGATTGGAAGTGCTCTTGCCTCCATAACTGCTAGCTCCGTATCCCGTATTAGTTGAGCCACCGTAGATGCCGCCATAATTTCCTGACGTGCCTAGATTCGCGTTCGAACCACCGCCAATAGTAGTTCCCAGACCGGCTCCAAACACACTGCCTGTTCCAATTCCACCGCCAGCACTGAGATCACGAGTGATCTGATTAAAAATCACAGATCGTGCTGTCACAGGTAAGATACTTCCCGTGCCAGAATTAGTTGTCGTGGTGGTGGAGTTTGTGGTGGCATTTTGAGCTGTTGAACCAGCGGTATTTCCAGTGTCTGAAAGCTGGTAACCGTAGGTAAATCGTATTTTGGAATTCGGCGTAAATCTTGCTGTCATCTGAGAATCACGAGCATTTAACTTGCTTGTGGAACCTGCAGAGTTATTCGAAATGGCGTTGTCGGATATGGTCCCATTGAGATCGAGCCATCTTGAAGCACGCCATGTCACCCCAAAGTGTTTGCTTAGGGTGGCAGAGTTCGCTGATATCTGAGAAGAAGTTAGAATTGAAGAGGCAATGCTGTTGTAAACCGAGTCGGAATTGCTGACATTGTGGCTGACTCCCGCATCGAATGTTACTGATTTGAACCCGTAGTTGATAGCTACAGAATCGTTCAGATTTTTGGACTGTCCGCCTAAGATATATTTTGTTCCCAGGCTGTTGCGGGATACCGAGAGCGATGCGTTTTTGCCGAAAGAGTAGTTGGCGCCAAGCGAATACTGGTTGTAGGAGTCGTTGCCATTCAAGTTGACGTTGGTCAGATTGGTGCCACTGGAAGAGTAAGATGGGCGGCGTGCTTTCTGCCAATCGAAGTTCATGCGGAGGTTTTTGAATGGCTGGTAATCTCCAGTTAGCTCAACTGATTTCTCGTTTCGATTAAATCCCGGAGTCTGTATAGACGAAAATGTGGGGTTTACATCCCGCAATATAATATTTGTATGCAGCGATCGCATTGGGGTCAGATCTGCTCGCAGCTGAAGTGCCCGCCCCCCCGTATTGGCACCTGCAATAGTCAGGCCAGAGAATGCAGATTCCAAACTGATGTTGCCCAGTTTTCCGATGGGAACAGAGCCATCAAGACCCAACACGCTGCGATTTCCAGGAGTAGGATTTGAATCAAGGGGGACATACTTCACAGTGAGAAGATGGCCCGTAATATCGGTAGTTAGAACTATCTGATTCAGCCTGGTGTTGTCGACGGTATAGCCTACTCCTCGAACCTGAGGATCGCTGTCTATTGTAACAATGAGCGGTTTGGTGAGGTCGATAGCAGCATCCAGAATATAAAATGTGTTATTGCTGCCTTGAAACTGCTGTGTTCTGGTCTGAAGCCCACTAGCCACTTTGGATGTTTGAGAAACATAAGTGAATCCAAAACGCATCGTGCCTTTCGGAACGATTTCACTTCGGAAACCGAGAATATTGCCCTGGCTCTGGTTGTAACCGAGTGATTCAAAAGTAACTGCTATGCTTTGCGAGTTCAAAACTACATTACCTGAAGTAAATCTCAGTTCGCCAGTGTATAGATCTAGAGTGTAGTCCTGTCCGCGTGAAAGTTCTCGATTATCCACACGCACGCGATCACTTCCCTCCACAATCTGCCCAGCATAGACATAGTACGGCCCAGAGGAGTTATTTCCAGGGATCGTTATGGTTCGTGTTTCCGCTTTGGTGGTAGAGTAGAGGAAGCTGGTTTTAACTTGTCGAGACCAGTTGTTGGTTATTTTGAAACCACTGAGATATCTGTTAAAGTCGATTAATGAGTTGCCAGAGAATCCTGCATTGATGTCCCCCCATTCAAATCTTACTTTTGGGGTGTTATAGTCGAGCTTGACTCTATTTTCAGTGGGACTCTGAAAAAGGCTATTGTTTATTCGTGTCTGATAGTGGAAAAAATTTAAAAAAGTAGCATCGATATTGAGATCGGCATCATTGTATATCCCGTTAGAACCTCGTCCATAGTACTGTTCATCACGGTAGGCGGAACTGTTCCCGGAAACATTCTCCGCGCGAAACGAAAGTGTGTTGTGGCCAGACGCCTTAATTTTCGTGCCCGTGAGAGACTCCATCCGAGTGAACCAGTCACCAATCGAATTAAAGACTCCACCACCTTTTTTACTTTTGGAAAATATCTGGTCATTCTCTTCAGTGTTGGAGATTGGTATCGAAAAACCAGGGACAGGGCCGAGTGATTTTCGTCGTGCTATTGGTAGATTAGATGTTTGCCGGTCTGATACAGATGTTTTTGTGCGCAGCAGAACGTCCCAAAGCGTTTCAGCAGCGCCAGCAGGTGTTGCAGGGAAGGGATCAAGCACAAATGTGAGGAGAATAACTGTTTTTCGCAGATTTGGTTTTAGCATAGTTGAGGTTTAACTTACCTGTCACACAGAGCATTTCACTGGAATAGTGTATTCTTCGAGTAATATCGGATGCTGCACGGATGATGGGGGCATCCTTCAATGTTAAATTCAACTATCATGAGGGGAATTAATTATAACTAAAACTATTATAACATATCTTTGTCGCTGCACGCAGAACTTTGGCAATATAGTATCAAAATTCGAATTTCAAAATTAATATCTCATCAACAAAATAGCCTATAACACATCATTTGAAGAATCTACGTGATACATACTTAAGGACTTTGGTAAGAGTAAACCTAAATCGCAGACCACTCATACTGAGTTAAAGTTGATCGACAAAGTATTTGGGATTAAGTTTTTCACCGGTTGCATTGAAAAGCCACGTTTCCCATTCATAAAGCGCTCCAGATTTGAATACTGCCTCCTTGAGATAGCTGCCCACTTTCGGGCTGGTAACCAGAGATGATTCTGGTTCACCAATTAGAACTACTGTGTGCAAATGATGCAGGAGTTGTGATGCCACCATCTCGCCCAACTGATAGTTATGATAGTACACTGGGGAAGAAGCGAGATGGATCTTTGATGCCCAATCTGGTGCAGATCGGCCATCCGGTCGTTTGACTTTTTGATACTTCTCCACTAAATTCCACCAAAGATTATCCAAATCCTGATCTGGATCTTGATAGAGCGCACGCTCGAAGTGAACCATAACGAAGCACCAGTGCATAAATACGAGCAGATTTTCACTGAGTTCGCGCTTAGCTGCGGATGCAATCTGGGCTGCTTCATCAATATCAATATCGGCATAGAAATGCAGCCAATCTGGATTCTTACTGAGTCTGCCCATAAACAGGGCGATCGATTCTGTAGCGAGTGTGTGGCAGGGAGTGCGCAGCAGATACGGCAGATTGTGATCGACGTATTTGTCATAGATAGCATGGCCAAATTCGTGCAGCATCGTTCCCATCCAGCGCTCATTCGGACGATTGTTGCATAGAACCTTGATATCTCCGCTCCTGTCAACATCCATACAAAAAGCGTGCTGGCATTTCCCTGGACGTTCATACAGATCTGCTTTTTTTAGCAGGTCGTCGATTGGGAGGCCAATGGTTGCAAAAAAATCAGATGAAAGAGATTCCAGATCCTTCTCGACAAAATATTTGTTAATATCTGCTTCGCCCGTTCCGGTTTCCTGAAAGAATCGATTGGCATGGTGCCACGGACGAATAGATTCCGTAGCACAGTTAAATATTTCTGCCAGTCTGGCATCCAGATTATGTCGATATTCTAACCATACAGGCTCGCATTCTGAGTTGAGGTCATCGAGAATCGTGAACATCCGAACTTCGTCCAGCTCCTGTAGTTTTAGGCTCATCGCATAGTAATCTGCAAAACCTAGCAGTTTTGCTTCACGATTACGAAGCTTTATTAGATCCAGCAGCCTATCTTTCACCAGCGCTCCCACTGTTTTGCTTGCCAGCCAGGTTTCTCGTCGTAATGCAGGATCCTGTGATGTTAAAAGTATCCCGTCTACTTCATTGTCACTCAGCTCTCTGCCTCGTACTTCGGCACGGTGATTATTAAAGCTCTCTTCTATCTCTATCTGAAGCCGTATCGTCTCCTCCAAGACAGCATCTTCCATCTGATGGGAGAGATAGTAGTCACTCAATAGTTTGTGCTGCCTGGCAAGCAATGGGGATTCAAAAGTGAAGTCGTTCATGGAGACTAGAAAAGCATATTCTGCTGGATCAGAATAGATTTTAGCAAGCTGAGTATTGAGAGCAATTGATCTATCGCGAGCCTCTGTAGATCCTGTCGTCTGAAGTTCCCAATCGGCAAGATGAGCCTCTTTAGCAAGTGGTTGAATTGAATCTATATGTTTTTTAAGAAAGGGCTGAAACAGAGATTCTGACATGGAGTTATCCTTCGGCATTAGAATATATATTAAATATTCTACCATTGTACCGAATTCTAACAAATGCTTTGATAACGAAGGAAAAATCCTGTACGCGTCTCATGATTGGCTGGGTTTTATCCGACAATCTACCTGCACTTGGTGGAAGCGGTGGCGGGTTTTCAGGAAACTCATCGGGCCGGACTGCCGTGCGAATGTATGTGCCCGGCGATGTGAGCCCATCCTATCGCCGGGCATATGTATGATAGGGTTATGCAGTTGACTTTATTGCTTTACTGATGATAGACTGTGCCTCTTCTTGGATTCGCTTGAGATGCTCCGTACCCAGAAAACTCTCTGCATAGATCTTATAGATGTCTTCTGTACCTGATGGGCGTGCAGCAAACCATCCATTCTCGGTCGCTACTTTCAAGCCGCCGATAGAGGCTTCATTCCCTGGTGCATTTGTGAGAATGGAAATAATTTTTTCACCGGCCAGCTCAGTGGAGGCCACCTGTTGAGGAGAGAGTTTCTTTAATATTGATTTTTCCGAAGCGTTCGCAGGCGCTTCGATTCGATCATATACTGGATTGCCAAACCTGTTGCCAAGCTCTTGATATATCTCACCTGGATCACGCCCCGTTCGCGCAGTAATCTCTGCGGCAAGAAGCGCGGGAATCAAGCCATCCTTATCTGTAGTCCAGACTTCACCACTCCTCCGAAGAAAGGATGCCCCTGCGCTCTCTTCTCCGACGAAACCAAGTGTGCCTCCGAACAAGCCCTCTACGAACCACTTAAAACCTACCGGAACTTCGTAAACCTTCCGATCAATACTGGCAGAAACTCGATCAATCATCTGGCTGCTCACGAGTGTCTTTCCGACGGCCGCATTTTTACCCCAGCGTGGTCGATTCTGAAAAAGATAAAAAATACTGGCTGAGAGATAGTGATTTGGCTGCATTAACCCCGAACTTTTGGTCACAATCCCGTGCCGGTCATGGTCCGGGTCACAGGCGAAAGCGAGATCAAACCTATCCTTCATTTCGATCAGTGGTTTCATAGCATATGTGGAGGACGGATCCATTCTGATCTTACCGTCCCAGTCTAACGACATGAACCGGAAGGTGGGATCGGTATACTTATTCACCACTGTCAGGTTAAGTCCGTACATTTCTGCAATCCGACCCCAGTAGTGTACGCCTGCCCCGCCAAGTGGGTCGACGCCGAGATTAAGTCCCGATTTTTGGATGGCATCCATATCGATAACATTTATCAGATCAGCTACATAGTGCCCGAGATAGTTATGGCGGTGTGTGGTAGAAGCTTTTAGAGCTTTCTCAATTGAAACCCGAAGTACACCGCTCAGGTTTGCCTCCAGCAGTTCATTCGCTCTGGCCTCTATCCAGCTAGTGACATCAGTATCGGCAGGCCCACCGTTTGGCGGATTGTATTTAAATCCCCCATCTTGTGGCGGATTATGAGAGGGGGTAATGACGATACCATCAGCCAGACCTCTGGATTTGCTCTGGTTGTAAGTAAGAATCGCATGAGAGATTGCAGGAGTAGGAGTATAGTCCTCGGTGTCCGAGATCACCACGTCAATTCCATTGGCCGCCAGCACCCCAAGAGCCGTGGCCAGCGCCGGTGTTGAGAGGGCGTGCGTATCCATTCCGATATATAGCGGGCCAGTGATATTTTTAATTTTGCGATACTGGCAGACGGCCTGACTTATCGCAAGTATATGATTTTCATTGAAAGATCTTTCAAAGGAAGAACCTCTATGCCCAGAAGTGCCAAACGACACGCGCTGCTCTGGAATGCCAGGGTCTGGAGTTTCTGTATAGTAGGCTGTGACCAGTTTTGCCACATCGACAAGCGTCGACTGTTCGGGAAGTTTCCCAGCGAGCGGACTGACGATCATTACTTATCCTCCAGAATATTTACTTGCTCAGATCAATATATACCAGTACGTCGCTGGGCAATGAAGTACCCGTCTGAAATGCCAGCGGCCAACCGCTCAGCGAGCGAGGAATACGTCTGAAAGACGCCTGTTTTTTGATGCCGGGAGTTTTCAACTCCCGGAAATAATTTCATTCATCTTTCAGGCTTGCCATGTCTATTACAAACCGGTATTTCACGTCACTTTTGATCACCTTTTCGAACGCCTCATTGATTATTTGTATCGGAATGACTTCAATATCAGACACAATATTATGCTCGGCGCAGTAATCAAGCATCTCCTGAGTCTGAGCTATCCCTCCGATGATAGAACCGGAAAGGCTCAGCCGCTTCCCAGCCAGTGTGAAAGCAGAGACAGTAGAAGATTCCGAAGGCAGTCCGACTAGAACCATGTGCCCATCTCGCTTTAGAAGTGACAGATATTGACCCAGGTCGTGGGGAGCAGAGACAGTATCCAAAATAAAGTCAAAACTGCCTGCTGCTTTTTTGAGTACCTCTGGGTCACGGGTGAGTATCACCTCATTAGCCCCCAGCCTTTTTGCGTCCTGCTCCTTGCTTAGTGATGTAGTGAACTGTGTAACATGGGCTCCCAATGAATGAGCAAACTTAAGCGCCATATGGCCAAGGCCGCCAAGCCCTACGATGCCCACACGCTGCCCACTGCCCACCCCCCAGTGTCGCATGGGCGAATAGGTAGTGATGCCAGCACATAGCAGTGGTGCAGCCGCCGCCAAATTTAGAGAAGGGGATATTTTGAGTGTGTAGTTCTCATCTACTACGATTTGATTCGAGTACCCGCCGTATACAATCGACCCATCTTTGTACTTGGCGTTGTACGTAAAAATGGTCTCGCCATTATCGCAATACTGTTCTTCCCCCTGGGTACAGCTTTTGCAAATTCGGCAGCTATCGATGAAGACGCCGACACCTACTGTATCTCCGATTACGAACTTTGTAACTGCGCTCCCCACACTGGTCACTTTTCCAACAATCTCATGTCCTGGTACCATCGGGTAGATCGAGCCGCTCCATTCATCACGCGCCTGGTGGATATCTGAATGACAGACCCCACAGAAAAGGATTTCTATCTGCACATCGTTTGGTCCTACATCGCGCCGTTCAAAACTATACGGGACAAGAGGGTCAGATTTCGTTATTGCTGCATAGCCAAAGGCTCTTGACATTCCTGTAATACTCCATTTTTGTATTCCGATTCTTGAAAGTATAGCACTCTCGGTGCTTCATCTCACCCTAAGTAACATATTTTCGAAAGATGAACGCGGTTAACACCAATAAATCACAAGGTTGGGTAGACTTATCCAAGAGACTTTCCGGTTTGTCAGCCACTGTTCGATCAGTGAATCTATAAAAGACTAAATCACAAATAGGGTAGCTGGACGCCAATATCATCATGTTTAAGAATGTTTCGAAGTTCATCATGTTCCTAATGTTTCTTTTTGGAATTCCAGGCTGTACAGGAAAATCATCGGTAGACAATAACTTGGTAGAACTTAGCATCTGGACTGGCTGGACAGGCGCCGAAGAGATCGGTTTCAATAAACTGCTCACTCGATATTCATCACTCCATCCGAATATAAAATTTCATAATCTTGCAGGAGTGAACGACGATACCAAGACGCTTAGAGCATTAATTGCTGGAGTTCCACCGGATGTGTTCGCTTTGTGGGACTCGACATTCTTGGGGCCATTTGCCCGGAACCACGCCATCCGTCCCCTGGATGAACTGTTTCAACAATCTGGCCTGCGTGAGCAGGATTTTATTCCTGCCTCCCTCGGGATGGCGCGATATCATGGGCATCTCTATGCCATGCCTCTGTTGGTTGATATCAGCGCTCTCTTCACCAATAAACAGGCTTTTGTTGAAGCAGGTTTAGACCCAAATCGTGCACCACAAACTATCGAAGAACTATCTGAGTATATAGTGAAGCTCACCAAAAGGGATTCGAGCGGAAGGATCACGCAGCTTGGAATGGCACCACCTTTGGATGCAAGCGGATTTTTTTTAATTAGTTCACTTTTTGGCGGTCGACTGTTTGATCGCAAGACTGGAGCAGTAACCGCCGATGATCCTGGAATATTAGCGGCAGCGAACTGGTCGAAAAAGCTGACAGATCGACTGGGTGGAATCGATCAGATGCGGAGTTTCGCATCCGGATTTGGGCAGGCTCAGGGGCCAAGTAATCCGTTTTTCGTAGGAAAAGTTGCGATGATGATCAGTGGAGAGTATTCGCCATACTGGATAGAAAGATACGCCCCAAAGTTGCAGTATGGAATTGCTGCAATTCCACCACCTGCTTCCCATCCAGAAAATCGGGAAGTAGTTGCTTTTGGAGGAAATAATTTTTGCATTCCGTCAGAGAGTCGGCATCCTAAAGAGGCTTGGGATTTCCTGGTGTGGCTGCAGTCGGCAGAAGCACAGATTCAGTTTTCAAGAACAATCAATAACATTCCTAATATACGCGCTGCGCTGCACTCCTCGGAACTGCGAGAAGGAACAGCATACCGAAAACGGTTTGCCTCTTTAATGGATTTGGTAGCGCGGGCTAAAGGGTCTTACGTACCCGCTACACCTGTCTCGAATCTGTATATGAACCAGATGGGTTCCGCACTGGATTCTGTACTCTTTGGAGATAAAACACCTCAAAAAGCGTTTGCAGATGTCCGCATCAGAGTTCAGAAAGAACTGGCTCATCAATAAAACAGCATTGGCCTATTCTTAGCTCGCTTGAAATATCTATCCCTTTTCTGCCACAATGAAAAACCCAGCAAAACTACGGGGATTAAGCTTTGAATGGCACTAAGGTAGCAAGTGTTTCGGTTTTTTAGCCGACAATACTCCCAGTACTATTACTTGGCCAGCTCACTTCAGAATATTGTTCTGATTCGATGCTTCGATTGACAATTACAGGAGTAAATAAACCATGGCACATACGCCGCAAGAGTGGAAAGACATCGCAATCCAGCTGCGCGCCGACAGTATTCGCTGTACCACCACTGCTGGTTCAGGGCATCCGACTTCCAGCATGTCAGCTGCCGATCTCATGGCCGTCCTTCTTGCAGACTATCTGCACTACGATTTCGACGATCCGCACAATCTGCGCAACGACAGACTTATTTTCTCGAAAGGCCATGCAGCGCCACTTCTCTACTCTTTGTACAAAGCGGCCGGAGCGATCACCGATCAAGAGCTGTTAACATTGCGAAAATTCGGCAGCCGTATCGAAGGACACCCGACCCCGATTCTTCCCTGGGTCGATGTCGCGACCGGTTCCCTCGGGCAAGGCCTGCCGACTGGGGTTGGAATGGCGTACAGCGGTAAATATTTCGATAAACTGGATTTTAAAGTGTGGGTGCTTCTGGGTGACAGCGAGATGGCCGAGGGCAGCATTTACGAGGCGTTCGAACTCGGGGGCCACTATAAACTTAACAACCTGGTCGCAATTATCGATATGAACCGCCTCGGACAGCGCGGCCCAACGATGATAGAGTGGCACAGTGAAATCTACGCAGCCCGAGCACGAGCGTTTGGATGGCATGCCATCGAAATAGACGGCCAGGACGTGAATGCTGTAAATGCAGCTTATGCTGAAGCTGGAACTATCACAGATAAACCTGTCTGTATCGTTGCAAAAACGAAAAAAGGCGCCGGTGTATCCTTCCTGGCCGACCATGACGGATGGCACGGAAAAGCATTGCCGCCGGCTGATGCGGAGAAAGCACTTGCCGAACTCGGGAACCCGTCCTGTAAAATTATCTGCAAACCGAATGCTCCTCGCCCAGGAACGCCGGCCAGTCTGGGAACTCCCGGAACTTTCACACCTCCAGCTTATGAACTTGGCGCTAAAGTGGCGACCCGAGAAGCATACGGCGATGCTTTGAAGGCACTGGGTGCAGCAAAACCGAACGTCATCGTGCTCGATGGTGAGGTGAGCAACTCCACCTTTGCCGACAAGTTCAAGAATGCGTATCCGGAGAGGTTTATCGAGTGTTTCATCGCGGAACAGCAGTTGGTGAGCGCCGCTGTGGGACTGCAGGCTCTGGATAAAATTCCGTTCTCGTCCACGTTTGCTGCATTCTTCAGCCGCGCCTTCGACCAGATCAGAATGGCCGCCATTTCGCAAGCCAATATTCGCCTGGTGGGTTCACATGCAGGCGTATCGATTGGTGAGGATGGAGCCTCCCAGATGGCGCTGGAAGATATCGCGATGATGCGGGCAGTCCATGGCAGCACGGTTCTGTATCCAAGCTGCGCGACTACCACTGGACATCTTACCGCGCAGATGGCTTCCCAAAAGGGTATCAGCTACATGCGGACCACCCGTGAGAAACTGCCGGTGCTCTATGGCCCGAACGAGAGCTTCCCGATTGGCGGCAGTAAGACACTCCGATCCTCGGCAAATGACGCGGTTGCTCTGATCGGCGCAGGCATCACACTTCACGAATCGCTAAAGGCGCACGATATTCTCAAAGCCGAGGGGATTACTGTTCGTGTCATCGATCTCTACTCTGTGAAACCAATCGATACGGCCACTCTGGAAAAGGCAGCCAAAGAGTGTAAGGGTAATCTGATTGTGGTGGAGGATCACTGGGTAGAGGGCGGTTTGGGCGATGCGGTGCACGAAGTGTTCGGCAAGCCATCCGGCGAGCATCCGAATGTGATCCGGGTTGGCGTTAAGAAGATGCCAACATCCGGAACACCTGCAGATATGCTCTCTGCCGCAGGCATCGATGCTCCACATATCGTTGCCGCTGTCAAAGCCCTCATCGGGTAACCTCCCCCTCCGTCCCCCTCTCCCATGTTGCTCGATAGCTCGCAAGGGAGAGGGGGTGATTATCTTGTGGCTTCTGCCCCTTTCCCGCGAGGAACGAGCAACATGGGAGAGGGGGTAGTTAAGGTAAATCTTAATAGTTGAAGATGAAAGCCGTTTGAGATAGTTAATTTTCCACTGATATTTGCAGTTGAGCTGAAATATCTTCTTTGATGACAGTGTCTGAAATTAATAAGCGATTAAGGTGTAATCTCTCTTCAAATATAGCCCACTCTACATAATCTCTAAGAAATCTGCGCGGTACGTTTAAAAAAGCGGAAGCTGAGATTTGAAAATTATTCTTCCAAGCTTCTCCTTGCGCAGGAATGGCTAAAAAAATCTCTGGAGTATCTATTTTGAGCACCTCACCATCAAATCGAAGTCGGATCACGAATTCATGTCCTTGATCTTTTATCTTGTTACTGATGGTGCGAACAATAGTCCTTGTGTCGGTTCGACAGGTGCAGCATCGAGGGCTCGCTTGATACTCCGACTCCCTTAAATCATAAGCTATGCGTTTTTTCACCCATGGCAGAAGATGAAAGTTCTGCCTTCCAACCTCCAACCATTCGAAAGGTGTTAGTATTTCTATTCGATTTTTAAAATATGTTTCAAGCATCCATGTTAGCCATGCAATCGCCACTTCGTCGCTATCCAAAAGAACTGGCATTTCAAACTCAACCATTGTCGCGATTCGAGAAGTGATATGATGTCCGCTAAAAATGATCTCATATCTGAAACGCGAAGTGAGACAAAAGAGTGCCGTTAATACAAATTCGCCCATGTTTATTGCCATGTCAGCGTGCGTGTTTACTGCAAGCTCGCGTGAAAAACCAAGTGATTCGAGAGCTTGCATAGTGTCCACACCATGCTCTTGACTCTCCCTGGCATCCCAACACATTTTGGAATTTATGCTACTTGATGATTGTCCCTGAACCATTCTGCCATTTTCGTTCATTCGACTTCCCTTTCTTGTAGTGGTTACATGCAGTTAATCACCATTTGTGAATATATTTAGGAAATTATTGTAGCAATAAAAAATTGGCATCAATAATCCTTGATAATGAAGCATCACACATTTTAATAGCAAAATGGTGATATCGAAGTTTATATATGATGAACTCATTATTATAATAGTTATAGTTCAATTGAAGTCAAATTGTCCATATCGGGAAGGAACAGGTATAATATTGATCATTACAAGAAAAAAAGTATGATTAGGAGCAATTTAAAATGAGTGAGTCAGGCGCGCAGAAATCTACGTGGCGCACAAAAGTTGGTTTGGCGGAGATGCTCAAGGGCGGCGTCATTATGGACGTCTCGAACGTGGAGCAGGCGGTCATTGCGCATGAGGCGGGTGCGACCGCAGTGATGGCGCTTGAGCGCGTTCCCTCGGATATACGCGCGCAGGGTGGGGTTGCGCGCATGTCCGACCCAAAGATGATCAAGGCGATCATGCAAGAGGTCACCATCCCTGTGATGGCGAAGTGCCGGATCGGGCATATTGTAGAGGCGCAGATACTCGAGGCGCTCGGGGTCGACTATATCGATGAGAGCGAAGTTCTCACCCCCGCGGATGAGGAGAACCACATCCACAAACTGGGATTCAAAGTTCCCTTCGTTTGCGGCTGCCGCGATCTAGGGGAAGCGCTGCGGCGCATCGGCGAGGGAGCAGCGCTCATCCGAACCAAAGGCGAGGCAGGTACAGGAAATGTGGTAGAAGCAGTACGGCACATGCGCCAGCTAATGCGCGATATCCGACGCATCCAGACCCTTCGCGAAGATGAGCTGATGGTCGCTGCCAAGGAACTGCGCGCGCCGTATGAGCTGGTTGTGGAAGTCCATACTTTAGGACGACTGCCGGTGCCGAATTTCTCCGCGGGAGGTATCGCTACTCCTGCAGATGCGGCTCTCATGATGCAGCTAGGCGCGGAAGCAGTGTTTGTCGGCTCCGGGATATTCAAATCGTCTGATCCGAAAGCGCGTGCGCGTGCGGTTGTCCAGGCAGCCACCCACTTCAACAATCCAGCACGCCTTGCGGAGATATCGGAAGGCCTCGGCGATGCAATGCCCAGTCTGGATGTGCGAACTATGCCAGAATCGGAACGAATGGCTGACCGCGGCTGGTAACAGCCCTCACCTCTTGCCTTTCTCCCAAAAACAGGAGAGAGGAGGCTAATATATTAGATTTGTGCAACCATTATGAGGCGTACCCTCACTTCCGGCCTCTCTCCCTGATTCCCTCGTTCCTCGGAGGGAGAGGAGCAATCTTATTAATGCTGCACTTCGCAATTGATAATTCTTAATACTGCGAAATCGCTTATATATTCTTTTCCTTCTCCCTAACGAGGTACGAGTGATAAAGGGAGAAGGGCCGGGGACGAGGCTGAAACTGATATTAAATAGAATAATTCGTGCCAAAGTCACCCCTCTCCTGTTTTTGGGAGAGGGGTCGGGGGTGAGCGGAGGAGGCAAACATGAAGGTTGTCATGGCTCGTCAGGAGTTTGAGCTTGGATCCCAGCAAATGGGTTTTCTGCGTGACTCCAACTCCCTTATTAATAACCCGGATGCTCTTCAGGCCAGAATGGAAGAGGATGGTTATCTGCTGCTCCGTGGTGTCCAGCTGAACGAAAAAGTCCTTGCTGCCCGCGAGATGATCATCCGGAATATGGCGGAAATCGATCAGCTGGATACCAGGTTTCCGCTAATGGATGCGGTGGTGAAAGAGGGCGCTCGCGGCGCTTTTCATGGCGGCAGTAAAGCGCTCACACGAGACCCCGCATTTCTAAACCTGGTTGAGTCACCCGAAATTATGGGGTTTTTCGCCAATTTCCTGAAAGCCGAGGTCCTCACTTTCGATTATAAATGGCTCCGCCTGGTTGGGCCGGGCGACTTCACGGGCGCTCATTACGACATCGTCTACATGGGGCGCGGAACTCCCAATCTCTACACCTGCTGGACTCCTCTTGGGGATGTCTCTTATGATCTTGGACCGCTTGCTATCCTATCCGGATCTCATCGGATCGACCGCCTCAAGCAGACTTACGGCACGATGGATGTAGATCGAGATCATGTCACCGGGGCGTTCTCAGACGATCCGAATGAGATGATTGAGCGGTTTGGGGGTCAGTGGCAGACTGGAGAGTTCCAGATGGGCGATGTGCTCATATTTGGAATGTTTACCATGCACGCTTCCCTCACTAATACCAGCAATCGATTCCGCCTGACTTCTGATACTCGCTATCAGCGTGCTTCTGAACCTGTGGATGAGCGTTGGATTGGGGAAAACCCCATGGCGCATTATGCCTGGACGAAGGGCGAAACGGTGACCATGGAAACCGCCAGAAAACAGTGGAATATATAAAAAGCCCTCACCCCCAGCCCCTCTCCCAAAAACAGGAGAGGGGAGCTATTAATCGCTGTATTCTCATTTCCGTGCCATGGGAATAAACTTGTAGTTATTTCGAAATTGTGATTTAGCCGAAAAATTCTTGCCAAAGTCACCCCTCTCCTGTTTTTGGGAGAAGGGCTGGGGATGAGGGCACAAAGGAATACAAATGAACAGAGCTGTTATAAATGGGTTTGATAAGCCAATATCTCGGCTGGTAATGGGTTCGATGGTCTGTTCGACAGACACTCAGTCTGCTACGAACGATCTTCTGGATGCCTATGTTGCCGCAGGAGGGAACTGTATCGATACCGCGCATGTATACGGTGAAAAGAGTGAGCGTGGGGTCGGGCAGTGGATAAAGAATCGAGGAATTCGGGATTCGATCATCCTGATCGGTAAAGGCGCTCACCCCGACAGCACCGGACCGCGCGTGAATGCAAAGGGAATCGAAGAAGACATTCTTGAAAGCCTGAAACGATTCCAGACGGACTATATCGACATCTATCTTCTGCACCGCGATGATACTTCCGTACCGGTTGGAATGATTGTCAAGGCTCTGAACAGCCATCTCAAAGCGGGGCAGATTCGCGCGTTCGGCGGTTCGAACTGGACAACGGAACGCATCCAGGAAGCTAACGACTACGCTTCCTCTCACGGATTGACCGGGTTTATCGCCAGCAGTCCTTACTGTGGATTGGCTGTCACAAATGGGCCTATGTGGGCAGGGTGTCTCTCTCTAGATGCCGCAGGTAAAAAATGGCACGAGGAGCATCAATTTCCACTATTCCCCTGGTCATCTCAAGCAGGAGGATTTTTTACTGGCCGGTACTCGAAGGATGATGGCAACACTTCTGATATTGAAAGAATCTACTACAGCGACATCAACTGGGAGCTACTGGCGCGAGCACGCGAGGTAGGCGAGGCAAAAGGCTGCAGCGCCAACAATATCGCTCTCGCCTATGCACTCCGACTGCCTTTTCCGGTTTTTCCACTGATCGGCCCGCGCAGTGTGGAGGAACTCGCGAGCAGCCTTCCTGCCCTAAAAGTAGAACTCACGGATCGGGACATGCTCTATCTCGAAGTCTGAGACACTATTGAACTCGCATATTCGGTTTGATTGCTGTATAATGAATGTCAATACCAAATCATAAGTGGAGACGCTGAATATGGCTGTAACGCACTACACCGCCAGGGTACAAAAGAATGGTTCGCTCTCATTGCCTAAAGAGGCTCAGGAAGCGCTCAATCTTCAGCCAGGAGATGAAATAGAGTTCCAGGTTGAAGTTAATGCGATGGAACTAGAACAAGACGAACTCCGCCACGCGGTCGATGTAGGGATTGAGCAGTTAGAACGTGCTGAATACACTATTTATACGCAAGACACACTGCATGAACTTGTAGATGAGGTTAAATCGCAAGGCCGTAAGCGCCTGGTACAACACATTAAACAACGTGCCTCATGAGAGATATTTACGTTTCCGATCAAGTCAAAAGTGACTTGATCGGAATATGGGAATATATCGCTGCTGATAACTCACGTGCCGCAGATAGACTAATTCAAGCCATTGTTAGTTCTTATCTCAGTCTTAGAGAGACTCCTGGAATGGGACGGGATCGAAACGAACTGCGGCCAGGCATTCGTAGTCTGGCATTGGGTAATTATGTAATTTTCTATCGATTTGACGAGGAACATGTATTTATCATCCGTGTGCTGCATGGTGCGCGTAATTTACGAGCAATCTTCAAGAAAGAGATTCAAGAGACCTATACCGAAGAGAACAATGGCTAAGGTCAAGCAACATCTCTTATTAAAGAGTAGGCTTTCCTCTGGAGATGATATATGAGATGCCAACCTCTCCTTCTTGGGTTCATCTTCAGTTTTGCGATTAATTCCAGCGTCGCCATGGCCGAATCCCCAACACATATACAATCTCCGATGAACGCTCATTCCGAACTGATCGGCTATACTGAACTTCAAACCAATCTGCCGGGCGGACGTCACGCTAACGTTCGTACTATGCGGGCTGCCGCAGTGAGAATGGATGGCAAAGGTAAAATCTATCTGGCGCCCAAACTCGTGGATGGCCCTGATGCATGGACTCAGTTTGCGGGCTGGTCGCCGGATGGCGGCACTGCTATCGTGGCTCGTGGGTGGGAGAGCCCGGAGAACGCGAAGTGGGAGGAGGAGCATAAGACTTTTCGTTTCGATAAAGATGGCTGGCAGCTGGACTCGTTTCTGGTGGATATGAAAACTGCGAACGAGACCAATGTCACGGCTGTTGATCGGGTTAGCTTTTACAACGGTGGTGTTTTCTATTGGCCGAACGACGCGGCCAAGCTCGGTTTTACTGCACTGATCGATGGGAACTCGCACCCGTTTCGCATGGATCGGGATGGGCGCAATAAGACAGACCTGACCAAGGAATCGAAGGAGTTTGCGTACGGCTTCAGCAGTTCCCGTGACGGAAAGCGCATCGCCTATCATAAAAACTATCAGGTGTTTCTCGCAGATGCCGACGGATCGAATGCTAAGCAGGTGCAGACCGGCAGCCCCTTTAACTTCGGTCCAACATGGTCTCCGGATGGAGAGTGGGTTCTATTTCTATCCGGCGAACACCATAACTGCCATCCCTTCATAGTCCGATCCGATGGAACCGGACTCCGTAAGCTGGCTGACCGTAATGGGTATTGGGGATCGATTGAGTTTCTTGATGTGCCGGATTTTCACGAAGGAAGCAGCGATGTTCCGGTCTGGTCGGTGGATGGCAAGTCTGTGTTTTATACGGCTCAGTCTGGTGATTGTGTAGAGTTGTGTCGCATTAGCCTGGACGGAAAGAACGAACAGCTCACCCATTCGAAGAGCGGAACTCTGCATTATCACCCGCAGCAGTCGCCCGATGGCAAATGGCTGCTCTATGGTTCCAAGCGTGATGGAGTCCGTCAAATATTCATCATGCGCCTATCGGATCTTTTTGAGCGTCGCGTTACAAATTTGAAGCGGGGATTCGGAGCCATGTGGCCTCAATGGCAGCCGGTGCCAATAGTTAAATAGTAAAAAGCTTTTGACCTCACCCCTATCCCTCTCCCAGATGTTCGTTCCTCGCGGGAGAGGGGCAAATGCTCGAATAAGTCGCCCCCTCTCCCTTGTGAGCCGTGCGAGTAAAATGGGAGAGGGGGTTGGGGGTGAGGTTAAAATCTTCATGACACAGGTATAGAAACAATGCCAATTCTAACAGACACACAGAAAACGAAGTTCATAGAAGATGGCTATGTAGTGGTGAGCGGTCTGCTCGGTCCTGAAATGGTGGCTGAGACTAAAAGGCGGCTGCTTGATAGTATGGATATCCAGGAGGCTGACCCCGCAACATGGGCTGGGAAATCCTCAACCCGCCACGAGGCGGATGTCATTGCCACTACTCAAGCTGCGCGAACACCGGAGTTTGAACAGGTTACGGCACAGTTGGTGGGCGAAAATTTCCTGCGCGGTATATGTTTCAGTCCGTTTCTCGAATGGAACGGTCAGCCGCCGATGTGTAAGGGATACATTCCGGTTCTCACCTTCCCTTCCCCCGGCGAAAAGCGATTTAAACCGCCGCCCTCCTATCACATCGATGGTGGAAAATATGTGACCACATATCCTGGCCCAAATTTTCTGGCGGTCATGGCGTATCTGACTGATGTTGCCGACTTTGGCGGTACTACGGTAGTACGCCCAGGTTCTCACCGGCAAGTTTTCGAGTGGTGGCTAGCGAATGAGCATACTCCAGAAGATCCATTCGCAACCGTGCCGCCGCTCGATTATGCCGATCCGATCCCGGTGACTGCGCAGGCAGGCGACGTCTGCTTCATGCACTATCTGATGGTTCATAGCGGCTCAGAAAATCACTCCAAGAATATCCGCATTGGGATGAACACCGCCGTGATGCCAGATCCGGATCATCCCTACATACCACGAACTGGAAAACCAGTCTCCGACTGGACTCCGATGGACTATACACTCAGAACGGACAATCTGTGACAGCCAAAATAATTCTCACCCTATTAATTGTTGCTGCAGCGACGCTGCCTGCCTGCTGCAGCACACAGGAGATAGAAGCCCAGCAGTTAAAGCCAGTTCTAAAAAAATCGGCTGGTGTCTGGACCGCTAATTATACTGTTAATGGAAGAACCATCGCTGCTTCCGCTCCCGATTCCCCTGCTGGATTGGAAGTCAGACTAGAAAATGAGTCTCATTTTCATCCTGTGGAGTTCAGACAGAAAAAGAGCAGGGGGCGAGTAATAATTCTGGGGCCGACCAGAGTAGGCCCGCTGTCAATCAACCTGGAGATCGAACAGATTGGTCCGGCGCTGATCCGACGAAC
>JANXSG010000015.1 GCA_025352825.1 Chthonomonadaceae bacterium
CTGATGTGCGATTCGTTGATCTCAATACCAGTGAACATGTGCTGCGTCCTCATCACTTCGTCCAATGAAAGATGCGGCGGAATGGTGATCGGGCCAGCGATTGTTTCGAGTTTATCGTCGCCAATTCGAGATCGGATAAAATCCATCTTGAGAAAGGTGAAGCCCTCGTCCATCCGTTTTTTCAACCTTTTGGCAGTGACTGCCGGGTCGGGGGACATATCGGTGTCGGCGTAGCACCGTATTGTATCGCGGAATTTCCCGCCTAAAAGCTGATAGACCGGAACCCCGTAGTACTTCCCAACGATGTCCCATAGCGCCATCTCTACAGCACAGACCCCGCCGCCCTGCCGCGCATGAAAACCAAACTGCTTGATCTTGCGGAACAGCCGGTCTACATCACAGGGATTCTCTCCCAGCAGCCGACTCTTGAGCAACAGTGCATACGTCTTACTGGCGCCATCGCGCACTTCACCAAGTCCATAGATACCTTGATTAGTATCGATACGGATCAGTGGACAGGTCATCGGCGCTCCACCAACAACGGCGACACGCAAATCGGTTATCTTCAAAGAAGCCATTCTCAGTGATATCTCCTTTCGGTGGTTTCTTCGCCAACTCCTAGAACTCCTGCATATCCAGCCGAACATTCTTATAATGTAATGCTTACTGTTGCAGTCTGGCGTGAGATATGAAATGTGGACGATTGTAATGATATAATATGGTAACAGGTACTATTTAACCAACCGATGAGTGAACGTCTGGCGATGAAAACTTCTGCGCCAGCCAATAAACTAATCACTGCCTACCACCAAAACGAATACAATTGGCTATCGGTATTCAGTTGAGCGGGCGCAATTAACCATCCGAACATGTGGTAAGTACTGCAATGACATTACACTCTACACAATATAATAAACCAGATAGTGAAGTCGAAGCAGTTGTTCGGCAGCTAGTCAGCTCGAACCCCAAGGCACGTGAACTGGCATCTGAGACAATATTCCAGATGGGGCCGCAGGTCATTCAGGTCATGGACGCGATGCTTAAAGTTCCCTTGCATTTCGCCAAATCCGAATCACGCCGATCTTCTCAAGCCTATGGTCTGATGGTACTGTTATCCGCGATAATAATCTGGTTGATCCAACCTTTTCGCTGGTCAGGAATATCGAATTGGGACTTATTATTTTGGGATGTATGTGCAGCACTATTTTTTCCACTACCTGTACTGTTGTATTACATCAACTCGTCGACAGATTCACTATTTCCTAAATCACAGCCAACTTCGCTAGAAGGGCTAAAGCTAGTGGTGAAATCCTTGTCCCATAGCGATAACCAGTATGCGGTAGTTGCGTTGATAGAGGAGCTTCATCTTGATTCGATAGTACTAAGTTCCGACCATAGGAAATGGCTGAGTGCAGAGAATATAGATGAAGCACATCATGCATTTATCCGGCTTTCGTCGCGTCTTGAGGTTAAAGATAGCGTGTGGTTATCTAGACAGCATCGAGAGCATCTCCTGGTATGCTTAAAACACTATTGTCAGTTCGTTTTTAACAGCGGACATGGCGCAGATGGTACTTCGCCCGGAGTACCTCGTACACAATTCGACTTGCCCAAGACGTTGGCAATTCTTAAAATATACCAGCAACTTCCAGACCATCATGCATTGGGTTATGTGAAACGTTTGAGTAATGTATGGCGTTGGAACAATCACTGTTGGGAAGTTGGAGAAATTCAGAGCGATGCTAGAGAGTTTCTACCGTTTATAGAACAAGCTACGTCGAAGGAAAATGTGCGTCGTAATCTTCTGCGGCCTTCCAATGGTACAAACACGACCTCGGAGAACCTCTTACGCTCTGCTGCTCCTGTTTCTGAGGAAGAGGGACAGCAACTCCTGCGGGCGTCTGAACAAGAGAGTGAAGAGTAAATCGTGCCATATTGTTGACATGGACTAAATACTAGATACAGACGCCAATCTAAGTCTGTGAATTCATTAGGATTTATATTATCTGTCAATTTGTGCGACGTCAACTTTGAAGGTGACACCTGAGAAACATCTCAAAAAAAGGGGGTCAGTAATTATACTCAACCGGAGGTCATGGAGTGTGTATTACCAGAATGTTCAAACTTAACACGAAATTATTGCATGTGACATGTAATTCCAATATAAAACGAAGGGTTGCCTGGGTATTCGCCGGCATTTTTGGAATGCTTGGTGGCTGCGGGAACCACTCCGAATCTAACAGTATATCGGCATCGCGCCATCACAAGATGGAAAAACCGTCTATTTTACTACAGGTTCTTCTACACGTAGTTCTGTTATGGCGCTCGATCTAGCCAGTGATACGGTTAGAGTTGTATCCAAGTTGGAGATGTACGTTTATCATCCTTTCTGCAGCCAAGATGGTAAAGGGCTCCTGATGACAGGAGGATACGACCGTGGGCAAATCGTGCACTTCGATTTGATCAGCGGGAAAGTGAATCCATTCGTGGTTTCAAATATGTGCGATTATGGACCCAGCCTCAGTCGTGATGGCAAGACGTTCTCATTTGTGCGAAAAGTGCGACAATATATGCACGGATTCGGTGGAACTGGGTGGACAGATGCCGATGTGTGGGTTGGTGCAGCCGGGTCAGATTCCTATCGAAAGGTGACTCATATGAAAGCCCGTGCGATTGGCCCCGGGGTATTTCTGCCGGATGATCGCCATTTGATGCTTAGCATGAAACCGGGCGACAAACTGGATATCTACCTTCTGGATCTCGCTGACGGAACCAAGAAGCAGCTAACGCTTACCGGAAACTATAATTTAGATCCTTCTTTGTCGCCGGATGGGAAAACGGTAGTGTTTGCCTCAAATCGGACTGAGAAGTTCAAATCCGAACTCTGGAGAATGCTGCCAGATGGTTCAGGAGCACAACAGATTACTCAGCTCGGTCGTCGTTGCACAGAACCCAAATTCCTTCAAGACGGTCATTCGGTAGTTTTCCTCATAGGCCAGCAGATATGGCGTGTCGATATTGATGGTAAGAACTTACGAAAACTGTACCCGGCTAATGAGACGCAAAAAGATCCGATGTGATGTTTTGTTTTAGAGCGGAACGACGAGACACTGGAACGCATCTACATTGGTCTACGGTTCAAAAACTACACCGAACGCTCGGAAAAGCTTTTTGAGATGTACACGAAAATGACCGAAGAAACCAAGGCACAACTGGCGCCGACGAAGACGGCAAGTGGCAGAAAAAGAGAGAACGCATGAGTGAACTGATCCTGTACACATCTGAGGACGGCACAACACGACTCGACCTCCGCGCGGAAGGCGGCACCGTGTGGCTGACGCAGCTGGAGATTGCGGAGCTGTTTCAGACGACGAAACAGAACGTTTCCCTTCACGCACAGAATATATTTGAGGACGAGGAATTGGCAGCAGGCGCAACTGTCAAGGATTCCTTGACAGTTCAAACCGAAGGTGGCCGCCAGGTGAAGCGCCAGATTACCTACTATAATCTCGAACTCATCCTGTCCATCGGATACCGCGTTTGCTCGCCGCGTGGGAATCAGTTCCGGCAATGGGTGACATCCCACCTGAAAGAGTATCTGGTCAAAGGCTTCGTCATGAACGACGAGCGGCTGAAGAATCCGGGCGGCTGGGACCACTTCGACGAGCTGCTGGCGCGCATTCGGGATATCCGGGCATCGGTAAAGCGCTTCTATCAGAAAGTGCGCGACCTTTTCGCGCTCTGCTCTGATTACCGGGTTCGGGAAAAGGAGACCCATCTGTTTTTTGCCGAGGTGCAGAATAAGCTTCTTTACACTGCCGCCGGGCACACTGCGTCTGAACTTGTGGTGAAACGGGCGGACTCGGCAAAGCCAAATATGGCACTCACCCACTTCAGCGGTTCCCGGGTACGCAAGCAAGATGTGATCGTCGCGAAAAATTATCTTTCGGAGGACGAAATCTATACGCTCAACCGCCTTGTTGTGATCTTCCTTGAGCAGGCCGAGTTGCGCGTGAAACAGAGGAACGATCTCACGCTGGACTACTGGCGCAGCCATGTGGATGGCATGCTGGAATTCAATGGGCAGGCGGGTGCTCAAGGCAGCCGGCGCCGTCGGCCATGAAGAGATGGCTCTCATCGCGGAGCAGCGTTACAAGGCGTTCGATCAGAACCGCTGCGCCGTGGAAGCGCTGGAAGCAGATGCTGGTGATCTGAGGGAGATTGAGCAGCTTGAAAATACTCTGAAAAAGAAGAAGCCCCAACCATGAGCGACAACCCCACCAACCTGACCGATCCGGATAACCCGTCCAACAAACCAACGATTCCGTCAGTTTCAATCACTGCATCCCAGACCGGTGCCTCCACGAAAGCAAACGAGCTTTGTATGTAGCCGATTCAGGAGCGAGGATATGCCCGCCAGGAGCATTACGCCTCAGTTGTGGCACAGATGATTACTGCAAGGGACGTCAATCCAAATCGGGGAGTGTTGGAAGTGAAGGTTTTACCACGCGATGATCCACACGCTGACCTTTATCCATGTGTTTGAACTCATGGAGGAAATCTGCCAGATTCTGGGCTGCGGCCTGAACGATGGTTCGGCCTTTCTCAGCGGTTGCGAGAGTCGGCGCGCCGGAAACACCTGTAAGTGTGGCGCTGCTTGTCCAGCGTACAACTTTCACTGGCCCAATCCCTCTGGTGAGATCAACATGCAGAAATTTAGATCCCTCAACACCTGCAGCTCCGCCGAAATGATCTTGCGCTAAATCCATCTGAACACGCGATGGTTCCAGAAATAAATATGCCGATGTTTCTAATTCGCAGGCGTGGGCAGCCCCGCCATACCCTGATTCGCGAACCGACTCAAACGCATCCACAGCAAGATTCGTCCACATCGTAGAGGCAAACAGAGCATCTGTTTCCAGAGTGGCGCGTCGGGCGATGAATTCACATAGATGCTCGTTCGAACCGTGCCCATCCACCAGAATGACTCGCTCGAAACCGGCATAAGCAACACTCTTGCACACATCCAGGCAGTATTCGATAAAATGTTCGTAGGTTACGTGGATCGTACCGGGGAAATCCTGTGCGTGCTCATTATAGCCATATGAGATCGTCGGCATCACGAGCGACTCTCGTTGAGCCAGCTTTGCGGCTTCAATACACACACTGCGGGCCAGGAAGTTATCCACGTCCAGCGGAAGGTGATGCCCGTGCTGCTCTGTGCTGCCAATCGGCAGGAACAGAACCTTCTTCGCCTGCACCGCCAGATTGATTTCTGGCCAGGTCAGTTCATCGTAGTAGATTTTATCCAGCGAATCCATCTGGTCTCCTCACACTCAATGTATTGTTTCAATCTCGTTTCGACATCCTGGCCAATGCATCCTCGTCGTATTCGATTCCCAATCCTGGCCCAGTCGGAATAGACAGCATGCCATCGGCATCCAGAGAGAAGGGGATCGTGACCAGATCATCTATGTAAGGTGCAGGCGTTATATACTCCACGTACTTCGCGACGGGCATGGCGGCGGCTAAATGCAGATCAGCAGCCAGCCCGACCGCCGTATTCCAGCCATGCGAAACCAGCAGAATGTTATGATCGTAAGCTTGCCAGGCGATTCGCCGCGCTTCGGAGAGGCCGCCGCATTTTGTCGTATCGGGCTGAATGATATCCACTGCGCCCTGCTCGATCCAGGGCGTGAAAGACTGCCGTCTGGTAAGCACTTCTCCGGTTGAAATCGGCAGAGGTGCATGTTCACGCAGCTTTTTGTAGCCATCGATATCGTCCGGCGGCAGCGCCTCCTCGAACCATGTGACGGCGTAGTTCGCCAGCATCCGAGCCGTTTCGAGTGCCCATTTATATCCGTGCGGCCAGAACTGCTCGGAGCCGCCCGCGTCCACCATAATCTCCACATCGTTGCCAACCGCCTGACGCGCTGTCTTGACCAACAGTTCATCGTATTTCCGATCCACGCGCCCGAATCCCGCCCATCCAAGTTTAAGCGCCATGAACCCTTGCGACACAGCCGTCTCGAGTTTGCGTTTCAGAGTCTCCGGTTCATCGAACAGCAGAGAGCCATAGGCTTTTATTTTATCTCGATAACAGCCTCCGAGCAGACGTCCGACGGGTTGGCCTGTCGCCTGACCCAGAATATCCCATAGCGCAATATCAATACCGCTGATTGCATGTGTTACAGAACCCCCACGTCCCTGCCAGAAGGTCATCTGGTGCAGCTTTTCGGAGACACGCTCTGGTTCGAGGGCGCACTCTCCTATCAGATGCGGGCGAAGAAGTTTCAGGGAACCGTCAACCAGCGCCTGACTTGTAAAGCAGCTGCCTCTTCCTATCAGACCGGTATCCGTAACTATTTCCAGCAGCGTATGTAAATTTTCGTCCGGGTCAAAACCCTGAGCCCAGCCACCATCTGGAGTCTTACCAAGTAGAGGTATGGATCGAATTTGTGTGATTTTCATTTTTATGCCTCACTGCCGGACTTACTTATAACTGTGGTATGTAGGTTTGACGTTATTCAATTGTTATCCTTTAAGGATTCCGCCAGCCTGATCAAGATTCTCCTGCACTCCCCAGCCCCATCTCTCGAAGTTTTGGGTGAAGGCTTGAGGATGATATGTATGGTGTATCAAACATGGGGCTGTGAATGTTTCGAATGTGGCTATTAACCACCCCTAATAATCCGTATAGTTATATGGTATAATTAATTAAGGTGGGTTCGCTATAGAACCCTTCGTAATTAGGGACGCCCAGACGTTTCCGTGGCGCATCCGCTAAGGCACGAGCTTTCGATAAGCGAAGTTATGTGCAGCGGAACGGAGGTTCACAACGGAATGAAGACTAGCCTTAATTGCCATTGTGGTCAGCGAATTGTGCGGCGCGATGTGATGCAACAGGGCTACTATGTTCGGCAGCTAGGCCCTAGTTACGTATACATTAAATATCGCTGTTCCCGCTGTAAAAAACTGGGCGAGCATTTTGTTAAGCAGGAAGACTGGGAAGATGGCCTCCTTCACGAAATCACTTCTGAAGTGAGTGATCCCGAACGAAGCCGTTTTTCTCAACTGGGCAGGATTTCTCTGGACGAGATGAGATTATTCCATCGTGAGCTGGAAAATCTCAGTGCTCTTCCTAATAGTTTGAAAGAAGAAGCGGAATGATCTGCTTCCTCGGATGATAGCGAATATCACTCAGCAGTATCCGCTGCTGAGTGATTCTCTTATACTGGTTCCTCTACTAACTCTTCCATGTTGTCCAACGCTTCTTGAGCACGCCTTTGGTGTGGCACTTTTTCGTCGGATACGATTTTTCCATCTTTAAATCGTATTATTCTCTGAGCATGTTCCGCAATATCTTGTTCGTGTGTTACGATAACTACCGTTTTACCCTCATCGCTCAATTTCTGAAAAATGGCCATAATCTCTTCGCCGGTGCGTGTATCTAAATTTCCGGTAGGTTCGTCTCCAAATATGATGGGAGGATCGTTCACTAAAGATCTTGCAATCGCCACGCGCTGCTGCTGACCTCCCGAAAGTTCATTCGGTTTGTGATCCATTCGATCACCAAGCCCCACTATTTCAAGCGCTCGGCGTGCTACCTGTTCTCTGTTTTTGATGTTACTGTAGAGCAATGGCAGCTCAACATTCCGAATTGCTGAGGTTCGGGAAAGCAGATTGAACTGCTGAAACACAAAACCAATTTTAAGGTTCCTGATCTCAGCAAGCTGATTATCATTCAGCTTTGCAACCTCGATACCATCCAGCTTGTAGGAACCTTTATTGGGTTTATCCAGGCAGCCAATAATATTCATAAAAGTAGACTTACCTGAACCTGATGGCCCCATAATAGCAACGAACTCTCCTCGTTCTATCTTCAGGGAGACTCCTCGGAGAGCACGTACTTCCATCTTTCCCATCGTGTAGATTTTATATATATCATTTACTTCAATAATGCAGTTTGACATGCTGATATGGGTTCCTCAATACAAAATATGTGCTCTGTCGCAGCGCCAGCATATGAGCTGAAACAGAGCACACAGTGATTACTCGATGCTTAGGCCTAACCTTTTGCACGTTTATCCAGGGAGCTTATGAAAGCGTCTCCATCGTGCTTTGCCTGAGGGCGCATCTGAACAAAAGGCAGTGTGTCAGGATTGAGCGGATTGTATCCGCCTGCAGGAGGATCCGGGAATGTAAACTTAGCCCCACCTCCTGGTCTCGCACCGCCACCACCTCCGCCAGGTCTTCCGCCACCACCACCACCGCCTCTTGCCCACGGTGGCTGCTCTGTAGCCATCTTCTTGAGCTGCTTCTCAGACAGAACTGAACCGATCTGTTTCGATACGGATTTTGCCTGATCTTCGGACATGTCTTGTTTATTGCGCCACGTTTTCAGAACGGAAACGACTTTTTTCGACTGATCCTTGGATAGTTCCGTGCCCGGGCTCTCGTCGATTTTTCGTACCTGGTACAACATGGTTTGAAGGTTAGATAAGTTTTTGTGACTTTCTCGCCATTTCGTCCATAATTTAATTTTCGCTGCAATTTCAGGTGGCATACCTCCACCTGGCCCCTGCGCTAAGGCCGGGTTGTTCATAGAAATTGACCCTGCAATAGTGAGAGTAACAAGCCCAATCTTTAGAATCTTTCCGATTTTCATACTTTCTCCTTGTAAGAACATGTTTGTATTGCGTGTGTCTATTCGTATCTCAGCGCGTCGATCGGGTTCAGTTTAGAAGCTTTTACTGCAGGATAGAACCCGAAGAATACGCCAACAAGCGCCGAAAAACCGAATGCAACCAGAGTGGGAACCACCGTAAGTGTTGTCTCCCAATCCGGTTTTAAGTTGGGCAGACCCCAAAGTGTAAATACTACTCCGAAAATAACTCCAATTAATCCACCTGTGAGTGAGAGAAACAAGGCTTCCAGAAGAAATTGACTTAAAATGTCTCTGCGTTTCGCACCCACAGCCTTGCGTATTCCAATCTCTCTCGTACGTTCTGTGACGGATACCAGCATGATATTCATGATGCCGATGCCGCCTACCACGAGAGCAACTGCAGCCAGACAGCTGATGAGCTGTTCAAAATCGTCTGCCTGTTCACTGCTAGTGGCAGCTGCAGTGCCCGCGTTAAAAATAATAACATCGCTCGGTTTTCCCGAACCTACTTTATGGCGTTTGCGCAGAACGCCATCCGCTTCTTCTTGCGCTTTCTGCATCAGAGATTCGCTGCGCCCCTGCAGACTCATTCCACCAAGAACGTTGTCCTTACCAAAAAGGCGTCTCAGTGCAGTGGTGACAGGAACGTAAACTCTATCATCCTCATTTATGAATCCGCCTCCACCGCGCTCTTTAAATAGTCCGATAATCTTAAAACTTTGCCCTTTAATATATACCTTACGACCTACACAGTTTCCGCTCCCAAATAGGTCTTTGTAAGCCTGCCAGCCAAGTATACACACCTCACGCTTTGCCTTCACATCGGCGGTATTGAAGTACTTTCCATCCGCAAACTCGAAATGCCGAATCACTGGAAAGGCTTCACCCGTTCCATATACGGTAGTATTCGTATTACGGTTTCCATTCTTGACCTGAAGAAACCCACCTTTTTCCGGGGAGACACGCTTAATGGAAGGGCATCCTCGAAGAATAGCAGCCCCATCATCAAGTTTTAAAGTGGATACCTGTCCGAAACTTACTCCGCTTTTACTCTGCCTTCCGGGAAAGCAGGAGAGCGTGGTTGTGCCAAGTTTCTGGAAGCGGCGCATCGATGCATCACGTGAGCCCTGGCCTAAGGCGACCGCTACAATGACGGCAGCCACACCAAATATTACGCCAAGCATGGTGAGAAATGATCGAAGTTTATTTGTGGTCAAACCACGGAATGCAGCTGTTAGTCCGAGCAGCATTTTTCCTCCCTTCTGTCGAAAACATGGCAGTTCGGTGAACTATCTACACCTGGACACCGAACTGCCTTATTGTCGCTACTTCTTGCCCGGCCCTTTACTGCTTCCAAAGGGGTTGCCTCCGGCAGGCGTAGTGCTAGGTTCAATGGTCTGGGTGATTATTCGATCCCCTTCTTTCACACCTACTGTAATCTCCGAACTATCATTCCCTTCCAGGCCAACTTTAACAGGCGTTTTTTTAACTTTAACTTCAACAAGAAGATTGGGATCGGATTCGGTATCTTTGTCGGCAGGGGCTGCTTTACCACCCTCAGCTATCTCTACATACCGCTCGCCTTGATCGTCCGTTTTTAATGCTTCGTTCGGCACACTCACAACATCCTCTTTTTTGTCCGATATGAACTCACAGGATGCATTCATTCCTGGCTTCAATAGTCGGTAAGAGGTGGCTGTGTTGTCCACTTCCACACGAACATGCACGGTGGTGACGTTGGAATCCACCACTGCTTGCGGATCGATCTTAATTACCTTGCCTTCAAACGGAGTGGTTGCGTACGCATCGAATGTGATATCGACTTTCTGATCGAGATCCACACTTGCAATATCCGTCTCATCTACCTGCACATCGATATACATACGGGAGATATCACCCATCTGAACGATGCTGGTGCCAGACGAATTGAATGAGATGCCAGAGGTGATGAGTGTTCCTTGTTCTACATATTTTTTAAGCACAATCCCATCACTTGGCGCGGTAACATGTGTTTGATCAAGTTGTATCTGAGCATTTGCCATGCTTGCTTTTGCGCGTTCCCCTGTTGCCCGAGCCTGCAGAACTTGCGTCGATTTGATATAGTCGTTCAGTTTTTGGTTTTGAGCGTCCTGGAGTTTTAGCTTCGCCTGAGCTATCATTGAGATTGACTGCTGATAGTCCGCGAGGGCAGCATCTGCTGCCTGCTTCTTTAGATCGATCTGAACCATGTTTGCTTTAGCAGTCCGAAGTCCGGCTTCTGCCTGCCTCACTCTTGCCTGTTCTGCCTTCAAATCTGTATCCAGATTGGGCTGTATCGTTCCGGTGACAGACTTAGCACTGTTGACCGTGGCTGTTGCAACATCGAAAGTGGCTTGAGCCTGGTCTACCTGCGATTGAGAAACAAAGCCTTTTTCCAACAGCGCTTTTTGGCGTTTCAACTGAGCTTCTGCATTGACAAGGTTAGCCTGTGCTTGATTATATGCTGCAAATGCAGCAGCTGTCTGTTGGGGATGGGAAGCGCTCGTCAGCTGTCGTAGTCGTTGCTGTTCGGCAGCCAGAGTAGCCCTTGCATTCTCCACTTCCGCTTCACTGAGATCCTTCTGTACAGAAGATTGTGAGCGAGCCGATGCGTAATGTGCCTTCGATGCATTCGCTGTGGCGGTGGCTGCAATAAGGTTGGATTTTGCTGTATTGATGCTGATGGAGCTGACCGTTTTCTGCATCTCCAAGCCCTTAACTGTCTCTTGAACTCGCGCCTGATTGGAGGCGATATCAGCTTTTGCAGAGTTATAGGTAAGCAAGGTATCGGAAGGATCTATTTCGGCGATAATATCGCCTTTTTTAATAATAGTGCCCGCATCAACAGGAAGTTTATCGACGCGGCCTCCAGCACGACTTTTGATATCGACTGTAGTCCATGCAGTGAGGATGCCAGTCGCAGTCACCGTTTTCTTTACAAGATCACGTTTAACCACAGCAATCCTGTACTGATTTTTGCCTTTGGAGCCAGAGGCCTGTACCTTGCGCACGATCCAGCTGGTGACAAAGAGGACGAAAACAATAACTGCTAATGTTATAGCTGCGCGCTTCATAGGATTCGATTTCCTTCCTTAGTGTACAAACCATGCCATGCGGAAATCCGCATGGTATTTGGGAGGACAGTTCCCAGTGAATGGATTCTAATGCTTACTTTGTGATATGAGAGAACTGGAGACCGGTTTTGACCCTGGTACTCTCGGCAGATAGACAGGATCATTGATCCCAATATTTCGCTTCAGCTGCGCTTCCGAGATGTAATAATCGTAGATAGCCTGAACTAAGGACACTTGTGCATTTACTAACTGGACCTGAGCATTTAGCACATCCAAAATATTTACAAGGCCATTTTTCTGCTTTTCCAGCGCGGCATCGTAGTTTAGCTGACCGGCTTCTACTGCTTTTTGAGCCGCTGTATTTCGCTGCCGAGCCTGTTCTCGAACCAAATAAGACTGCTCGACATTAAATCTAATACTCTGCTGCAACTGATCCAGGGTTCGGCGCTGTAGTTCCAACAGGGCTTTGTTTTCTCGTACGGCAGCTCTGGTACTTCCCCCATCAAATAGGGGATAAGAGAAATTCACAATGAAACCACGCTGTTCTCCCGAATCTGGGTCGAGTTGGTAGCCTTCGGATACATTAGCATCCACTGATACGCCATTGTTAATGTGTGCAAGCTTTACAGAGTATCCCTGCGCATTGATCTGCTCTTGCTGGGCTTTCATATCCAATCTGTTCTGGTAAGCAATGCGAACATAATCGTCAAATGTTGAAGTATCCAGCATGGGTGGCGGAGGGCTCGCGTGATCATCCGAAAGGGTGAGCGACAGCGAAGATACTATCCCCATGGAGTTCTTCAGAAGCGCTTGAGCTACATTGGCATCACTTTTCGCCTGAAGGACGGCCACTTGCGCATTTGCCAGATCAGCCTCAGCCTGAAGCGTATCGGATTTGGCAGCATTTCCTACTTCTACCTGCGCTTTTATCGATTCGAGAGTTTTGGCCGCGCGCGCGGCGTTCTCATCCTGCACTCGTACCAGCTCTCGATCTCGAAGAAGATTGTAGTAGTCCTGGGTTATTATCAGGATGACATTCTGTCGTTCGTTACCGAGTTCGTATTCCGCAGCAAATGCATTTCTTCGACTCTGCCCAACACGAGCTTCGCGCTTGCCAGAATCAAAAATTAGCTGTGTGGCTGCTATCTGTTCAGTAAGTCTCTCCGAGCTGGAATATCCGGTAGTCTGATTAAACGAACCCGAGCCAGAGCTGAAGGAAGTGCCAGGCTGCTTCGAAGTTTGAAATTGCAGTCCAGGAGTAACCTGTGGAAGGTAGGAAGAGCGAGCCTGAACGACCCGCTCACCAGCTGCGTCTACCTGTGTTTTGGCGATAGCGATGCTATTTTGGCGGCTGAGCCCAATCTGTATAGAACGTTCCAGAGAAAGAGGCTTGGTTAGATCAAGATCGATAGTGCCGCCTATCATGGGATTTTTTGGCAGGCCATATTTTTGCTGTGCAGGAGTTAACTCCTGTCTGTCCTGACTAACATTAGACTTTTCACTTTTAGAAGACTTCGTGGTTTCTGTTTTACTTTTCAGGTTCGGTTCCGCGGGATTGAGTGGATTTTCAGCATGAGCCTCCACGGCGCAGATTCCGAAGCTTAAGATAGGGACAATCAGAAGAGCTCGCATTCCTTCGGGACGTATCATGAGGCGGAATTCCTTTCAAACTTTGGGTAATAATGGTTACTGCAACTAACATAGTTGTCTTGTACTTCATCCGATAATACGAACAACAGAGCAATTCGTTTACTTAATTCTAGCTTCCAGGATGAGATCTCGAAACAATATCTACTGCCGGTCGAGATTTTGCCAACTCAGAGCCTGACAACTTTAAATTTAACGGTGGTTTATTCTCTGTGCTATCGGGAAACGTACTTTTGTATGGATTTGGATTGAGCTGCGCCGCAGTGCGGCCAAGAATCTGCAGGCCTTTGACTACCTCTTCTTGTTCTATGATTGTAAGATGAGACCAAATTGAAGCGAGGAGGCGCTGCTTGCAGTTCGACGTTTCTTTTAATAGACGCTGAGCAGCCTCAGTAGTTCTAAGTTTTACCATTCTTCGGTCATTTTCGTCAGAAAGCCGCTCAACCATCCCCCGGCGCACCAGTCGGTCTGCAAGCTGTGTGGCTGTAGATTGGGATACGCCTAGCTTCTCGCTAAAATCTTTCATGGGAGCTGCCCCATTGTGATACACAGTCCAGAGCATACGGAGTTGTGCCAGTGGGAGGCAGTCTAATTCAGGATTAGGAACTTCTTCGAATATGACATTTCTCATCACCGAAAAAAGGGCTGCACTCAAAGGATGATTGTGCGGCATTCCATCTTGAGATGGTGATTCGAGAATTTCTTGATCTGGCAGCGCCGTATGAGAATCAGGGGTGACTGAGTGCATACAGCCCTCCGAACTGATTAACAACTTTAAAATGTTTCATAGTATATATATTTTACACATATAAATCATTCCTGTCAATATTATTGGATAATTTTGCAAAACTTACCCTTATCCCCCGGCCCTTCTCCAGCCCTCACCCTCCCGGCCCCCTCTCCCGAAGCTTCGGGAGAGGGGGAGTGAAATTGAGAATACAGCCCATGCAGGGAGCTTCCAGCGACCGGAGATGGGCTTTGCAACTCCATGTCTGGGTTACAATGCCGGGAATAACCCTCCTCTGTAAGGCGTACCCTCATCCCCGGCCCTTCTCCCTGATTCCCTCGTTCCTCGGAGGGAGCAAATGCGTTCATGTTTCTTCATTTCACCATTCAATTAAACGTGGAGGCGTTCGCCTGAAACCTTGCTGTGGAAATCAATTTGCGATTAGGCGCATATTTTTTTGCGATATCCCTTGACAATCCCGCAACTGTATGATAAAGTATGTATAGCTTAACCGGTTAAGCGAATTGAGAAAGAGACTATGTCGATTACAATGCGTGAAGTCGCACTTCGTGCGGGAGTTTCGAAAGCGACGGTCTCTTATGTGCTAAATGGCCGGGAAGCTTCCATGAGGATTCCCGAGGAGACGCGAAGCCGAATTCTGAGGGCAGTGGACGATCTGGGATACCACCCGAATGCGGTGGCACGAAACCTGGCTCATAAGCGAACAGATACAATCGCGGTGGTGATGCAGTTCCCCGCGCTTTTTTCAGGATGGTCTGGCTTTACAAACGTTTTGATGCATGGAATTACCGATGCGTGTGTTCAGGAGGGTCTGGATGTCCTTTTGCATACTCGGCAGCCGCTGGATAGAATGGCAGGCTCAAATATCACACAGCTTGAGGCGGAAGTACGCAACCTGACGGATGGACGCGTGGATGGCGCCCTGTTGCTGCGTGATGTCGATGACCCTCTGGCAGCAGAGCTTCACCGCAAAGAGTTTCCTGAGGTGCTGATGTTTAC
>JANXSG010000070.1 GCA_025352825.1 Chthonomonadaceae bacterium
GTCGAGTTCCCCACCGATCCACCGAAACCCCCGAAGGGGACTCCGATACCGCTTAATTATCGACCGGACCAAAGCTTTACTATCTCGGCAAAAGTCGTTGACGATTCAAGGCGCGAAGTCGATGGTTATGGTTCTCTGCACGCTTCCACCACACAGTTCCGGGCGTTTATGCAGCTTGATAGAAAGTTTGTACTGCCGGGCGAGCCTTTGAAAATCGAAGTCCGTACTGTCGATGCCAACCAGAAAGCAGTGACAGCAAAAGGGCATGTCACCTTCTTCCGCATCATCCCCGCTATAAAAGAGGTGCGAGCAATCGATCCGAAAACGGGTAAAGAGGTGATCATAGTCATAGGCGTTCCTCAGCGAGAAGAGAAAGAGGTGACATTGGCTGTTGAGACGGATGCCGCCAAAGAGGGCAGCGGGCTGCTGTTCTGGAGGCCGCTTACTCCCGCGAGTTATCGCTTGCAGTACGACACGAAAGACGACTGGGGAAACGATATTTCAGCAGGCGGTTACACGCTTGTGTACGGGCAGACGTTTGATGCGACGCTGGAAAAAACGGATCAGCGGTTCGAGGTGCTTCCCGAATTTGGTGAGTACACGCCGCACGATGTCGCCCGAATCCTGATCATCACCCCAGAACCAGACAGTTTTGTCCTCCTCACCGAGGCCGCTGTAGGATCGATCGTTCGCCACAGAACTACCTTTGTCCCGGGCAGATCGACCATCGTCGACGCCACTATTACCGATAACCATCTGCCAAATACGATATTCACTGCGACTTTAGTACGATCAGGAGGTGTAAGGGAAGCGCAGGCGGAAGTGGGAGTCGCTGCCGAAGACCGTATTCTGAGTCTCAAGGTTACACCGGATCGCGATAACTATAAGCCCGGGGATCGCGCGACCTTCACACTCTCTGCGACAGATTCTCATGGCAGGCCTGCTTCCGGCGCGATTACGCTGGGAATCGTAGATGAGAGCCTGTTTGCAATGCAGCCCGATCTTACACAGGATATTCGACAGTTCTTCTACGGTTTCCGAATCCAGACACAGATTTCGGGAAGCGATTCTGTCTCCTCAAATCCTGGATCTAACAGTATTGCGCCACCGATCCCCAACTATGAGCAGCACACTCTGCAGTATCCCGAAGGAATGGGCTGGATCTGGGACTATAGCCGTAATGGGAATACGCCAGCAATTCCAAATTATATTCCGTATAATCCCAGCACCCATCGACAGGATGAGAATTTCACTAATAACGGCAGAATGTCAGGCGGGTTTGGCGGTGGGATGGATAAAATGAATGGCAGACCAAACTTCAGTATAGGTAGACTAGCCAATGAATCAATAGCAATGGATTCTGCTGCAGTTCCTTTTGCAACCCCTAGAATCCTGATGCTGAAATCTGGCAAAATGGAAAGTCCAGGAGACGGCTCTACTCCACTCATTCCTGCTGCAGTTCGGAAGGAGTTCGCCGATACCGCATTCTGGATTCCTGAAGTGATTACCGATGCCAGCGGCCAGGCGAAATTTTCGTTCACCTTCCCGGACAACATTACTAAATGGCGCGCCACGGCGCGAGGCATCACTTCGGACATCAAAGTTGGCGTAATTACCGCACAGGCAGTCACGAAAAAGAATATCATGGTTCGCCTGCAGGCTCCACGCTTCTTCGTTGATAGAGATAAAGTGACACTCTCTGCGAACGTGCACAACTACCTCGAAACCTCGAAGCACATACATGCAGAAATATCCATCGACAGCAGCGTTTTCACGGTGGATGGTCCCACAATTCGTGAGTTCGAACTCGCTAAAGACGGCGAATCACGGCTGGACTGGACTGTCACCGTCAAGAAACCGGGTAAAACCAAAATCCGAGTGACCGCGCAGACCGACGTAGAATCGGATGCCGCCGAGTTGGAATTCCCGGTGCTGGTACATGGAGTAGAAAAATTTGTGTCATACTCCAGCACTCTTAGAAATGGTGGTGAGACAGACATCAAGATAGATCTTCCAGAGGCGAGGCGTACAGGATCGAGTCTGTTGGATGTCCAGCTTTCGCCTTCTATAGCGGCGCTGCTTCTGGATGCTCTGCCCTACCTGGAAGACTATCCCTATGGCTGTGTCGAGCAGACGATGTCTCGTTTCATGCCCTCTGTGATGGTGGCGCAGAGCTTGAAAAATGCCGGTATCGATCTGGAGCAACTGGGGAAACGAGCGAAGGCGCTTGAGGAGCAGCACAAGAGCATTCCGCCACAGCAGATATATGATGACAGCGGCTACACCTATCCGAAGGGAATTCCAGGCGAGCTGGATGCAGCTGAACTTTCCAGCCGTTTAACGACCCTCTATCACAACCGGTCACACACTCCGATCTTCGATTCCAAGGCGCTAGCTAAAATGCAGGAAGATGGCCTTCAGAGGATCGCAGAGATGCAGCGTCCAGACGGAAGCTGGGGATGGTGGCAGGGCAGCGCTCTGGGCGATCCTTATCTCACCGCCTATATTGTTGAGGGTCTCACGGAGGCTGTGCGGGCAGGGGTTGCAGTTAAGCCCGATATGCTTGATCGAGGTGAAGCCTACGTACTCGAACATCTGGAGAGCTCGGAGAATCTCAATCTTCAGGCTTACTATAGTTATGTGCTCGCGCTTCGGGAATCTGCTAGATCTCATGATCCGCGATGTGCCAAAGTGAGTGATCAACTCTACATACGGCGAGATCGACTCAATGCCTATGCGCGATCTCTGCTGGCGTTGAGCATATTCCATAGCTCGCAGAATACAGATAAACGAGCTGCTATTCTGGTGCACAACCTGCTCACTCAGGCGAAAATCGATAGAGATCACAGAACCATTCACTGGGAGAGTGATGACCGCGCATACTGGCACTGGTACAACGATAAGCTGGAAACGACTGCCATGTGCCTGAGAGCGATTGTGGCGATTGCTCCTGACTTGATGGTTCCGGCTGATCCCAAGGTGAGTTCGTCTAAAGAGTTCCAGGCGGCCCCCGGCGCAGTGCGTTGGCTGGTCGATAATCGGCGCGGCGGCCACTGGACCTCGACTCGCCAAACAGCCAACGTCATCGAAGCGCTGCTGGACTACGCGAACGCCACTCATGAACTTACGCCGGACTATACAGTCACTATCGATCTCGAAGGAAGAGTTAAGAAGAGTTTCCATATCACTATCGAAAATGCGCTGCTGACGGACAATCGGTTCCTGGTTGGAGACGAGAGCCTGACTTCAGGAAATCAGAATGTCCATATCACCATGACAGGCAAAGGAACTCTGTATATCAACTCTTACTTGAAATACTTCGATATGAGTGAGCCTATTATCGGAGTTTCGAATTCAATCGGCGTAGAACGTAAGTACTACCGGCTGGCAAATACTATCACGAAGGATAAGCAGGGCCAGAGTGTGACAAAAACTGAGCGAGTCCCACTAGTCGATGGTTCACAAATAACAAGCGGTGATATTATCGAGGTGGAACTATACCTGAAGAGCGATAACGACTACGAGTATGTGGTCTTCGAGGATATGAAACCTGGAGGATGCGAAGCAGTTGCAACCCAGAGCGGAACCGCCTACGGAGATGGATTATGTACTAACTTTGAACTTCGCGATGAGAAAGTGGCGTTCTTTGTCGATATGCTGCCGCAGGGGTCGCGTCGTATTACTTATCGCCTGCGTGCTGAGATTCCCGGCTCATTCCATGCACTGCCCACAAACGGATACGCGATGTACACTCCCGATATCCGCGCCCTTTCAGATGAATGGCGGGTAAAAATTATAGATGCTCCAATACAATTGAAGAAGAAATAGGGGAACATAACCAATAGCATACTTTTCATTTAGGCTATAAAACTACTATTTGGTTGAGAATGAAGGAGGTATTTATATATAGATGAATGGATACTACATCGAACAGACTTATTGTTATAATTCACTAGAGATGTACAAGGAGATCCGAGGATGAACACGTTACAGAGATGTAGTATCATTGCTCTTTTTATTCTGGTAATGACAAACTTGGCTCTCGCAGATGATAAGCCGATAGTTGGTCTCATTCCAAAAGCGCAGCACCTAATCGTTATCGATGGAAAACTCGATGAGTGGGACAATGCGTTTGTAACCCCGCTCAACAGTTTGCATCCGAATTTCTATAATCGCGCTACTCATATTTACTATCTTTGGGATAACGATGCGATCTATATTGGGGTTCGCGCGCTCGATACGAATCTCTCCCACGTCGCCCCGGATACCGCCCTCTATGATGGTGATGCAATTGAGTTTTATTTTGATGCTAGGGCGGGTGACGATCTGGGCAAGTCGGATTGGGCAGCAGGAACACTTCATGCGTTCTTTACGGCGATCACAGAGCATATTATCAAACCTCGCTTCATTGTTCGGCCGCTGCCTGTTTTTAAGGATCTCAAGCTCACCGGAGTAGAATTAGCCGCAGTAAAAACGCCGGATGGCTATACGATGGAGTTCAAACTGCCCTGGTCCAACTTCCCGAACTGTACTCCTAAGGCTGGGCTTCCTCTTGGTATCGATATCGAAATGGGTTCGGCAGATGGCGGGCTAAGGGTCCATCGGACATTCGCTTACAGCTCCCCTACCTGTGTCCAGACACCTTCGACGCAAGGAAGAGTGATGCTGGTGGATACGATGCAACCCGCAATGTTGAAAGCGAGCAGCCGCGCACTATTTCCATTCGATACGCAGGTGACCGGTAACTACGGCCGTATTTATGCGAGCGCGTGCCTATCGCCAACTATTTCAAAATCCATTGCAAAAATCGACGCCAGACTGTTGGATTCTGCCGGAACAGAAAAGAGTAAAGCTGATAATACCAGTTTGTCAACGGTTGCGAATCACTGGACAATATGGCGGGGAGAGTGGGAAACGGCTGAACTTCCAGCAGGTACTTACACTCTAGTTCTGACCGCCCGCGACAGCAAGAATAACATCGTCGTTGAGCGTACACGGCGAATACTATACGAGCCATAAATAATATCACCCCTCTCCCAAAGCTTCAGAAGAGGGGTGATAAGCCTAACTGACTTGCGATTATATCAGGCGATCTAGTTTGCCTGTGCTGTCACCGATATGGTCTGTCGGAACACCCATGCGATCTAGCATTGAGAGGAAGAGGTTTGTCATCGGTGTTTCGTTCTTGTATTTGATGTGCCTGCCTGGCTTAATGGTTCCTGCACCGCCACCCGCCATTATGGTAGGAAGATTATCATGATTGTGGCGGTCTCCATCGCTTATTCCAGCTCCGTAGACGATCATGGAGTTATCCAGCAGAGTGCCATCAGGTTCCTGAATGCTCTGCATCTTCTCCAGAAGATAAGCTAGATTCTCGACATGGTATCGATTGATGCGCCGGATTTTATCTAGCTTGATCTTATCCATTCCGTGATGCGACATCTCATGGTGTCCCTCAGGAACTCCGATCTCTTTATACGAGCGGTTGCTGCCATCATTTGCGTACATGAAGGTACAGATGCGAGTCTGATCGGACTGGAATGCGAGTACCATCATATCTGAAAGCAGCCGAAGCTGTTCTCCGTAGTTTGCCACGTTTGCCGCTGGCTCACTTGCGGCCGAGAGTTTACCCGTGGACTTGGATTTTTCCATCCATTCCAATCGCTGCTCGATTTCCCGAACACCGTCAATATATTCCGATAGCTTAATCTGATCACGTGATCCCAGCTTGGATTTAAGGGCTTTTGCATCGGCCGACACAAAGTCCAGAATGCTATGTTTATAGCGAAGCCGTCGCGCACGGCTCTCTGCTGTTTCGTTGAGATCGCCATTGCCGAACAGTCGCTCAAAAACTGCACGAGGAGAAGTCTCGTGAGCGACCGGCGTAGTCTCCGCTCTCCAGGAGATACTGGAAGAGTAAGCACAGCTGTATCCGCTGTCGCAGTTTCCGGCCTGTGCTCCACGTTCGCATCCCAACTCAAGCGTGGGCAGTGAAGTTCGATTACCGATATGCTGCGCCGCTAACTGATCGACTGAGATACCGTTTTTAATATCAGCTCCATCCGTTTTTTTAGGATGGCATCCTGTCAGCCAGGCAGCCGAGGAGCGTGCGTGATCTCCACCGCCGTCACCTAGATCGAATGCGTTATGCTGAGTCAAACCGGTCATCACGGTGAGCGAACTTTTAACGTTCTTGAGCGGCTCCATTATCCAGGGGAGTTCGTACACTCCTTCTGTGGTGGGCGTCCAGTCCTGCATGTGCATGCCGTTCGGTACAAAAAGGAAGGCCATTCGATTAATGCGATGTTTTGTGGCTGACTGTGCCAGAGCAGATAGTGGCAGCATAGCTTCGAGCATTGGAAGCGCCATCATGGTGCCAACGCCACGTAAAAAGGTGCGCCGTGGTATTAATATTGAACTCAATGGATGCCTCCTTCTCCCCGACGCATCTTAAATGCGTTACTTTGAACAACTGCTGTCACTAATGCTGAAAATCGATAGTCGTTTTTCGCTACACTCGCGGACATCGCGTCGATATTACACTTATCATTACTAGTTATACCACGACCAAGAGCATAGGTAAACATTTTCTCCGTCAAACAGCGTGTGAACTGCTTTTTGTTTTCCAAAAGAATGTTTTTTAGCTGGCCAGGGGTTGTAAATTTCTGACCGTTCATGGTTCCCGATGAATCGACGGGGTACTTACCATCCATCGTTCGCCATGCACCCATACCATCATAGTTTTCCAGGCCGAATCCAATCGGATCCATGCGCGCATGGCAGGAGGCACAGATAGGATTTTTTCGGTGTGCTTCCATTCTCTGCCGCAAAGTACCCTCAAGTGGCCCTTTCTTATCATCAGCGAGTACCGGAACGTTGGGCGGCGGCGGCGGCGGCGTCTGGTTGAAAAAATTCGACAGTACCCATTTTCCCCGCTTGACAGGTGAAGTTCGGGTTGGGTTTGAAGTGACGGTCAGAACACTTGCCTGAGTTAAAAGTCCGCCCCGCTGGTCGCCTGTGAGATCTATACGGCGGAAATTATCGCCCGTCACGCCAGAAATGCCGTAGAGTTTGGCAAGCGGTTCGTTAATGTATGTATATCGCGCGTTTAGAAAATCCAGAATACTTCGGTCATCTTTCACCACGGACTCGAAAAACATCTCTGTCTCAGTCTGCATGGACTGTCGAAGTTTCGAATTAAAATTCGGGAATTTTGATGTATCGGGTGATACATTTGCCAGATTACGAAGCTGCAGCCACTGGCCAGCGAAACTATCTGCCAGAGCATGTGCCTTGGGATCGCGCAGCATTCTTTTTGCTTGTGCCGCGATCACGACCGGCTGCTGAATCGTGTTATTAGCTGCGAGTTTCATAAGGGTGTCATCTGGCATAGAAGACCAGAGGAAGTAAGAAAGTCTGGAGGTCAGTTCATAACTTCCCACAACATGGGCATGTACAGCATCGGATGGATTCGGATCGGACTCAACACGAAATAGAAAATTCGGGGAAACTAGTATCGCCTGTATGCCAAGCTGGATTTTTCTCTCCCAACTCTCCCCAGCGGTTGAAGTGATTTTGACAACACGTATGATACGATCCAAATCGGAAGCGGTGATTGGATGCCTGTAGGCACGCCGCGCAAAATCGCCTAATACTTTACGTGTACAACGTTCAAAGTCCTGAGGGGAATTTGGACTGACTGTAATAATTCGTCTGTTCGTCACTGGTAGTGTAGCAGCAGCCCCTTCCGGACGGGTCAATTCTACCTGAGTGAGAATGAGATTCCTATCCTGGGAGGCCACTCCCTTGGTTTTATCACCTGGATTGTAGAAGTCGTTGGCGAAACTTAGCGACAGTCGATGTTTACCCTGGCTCACTTTAATTGAGAATTCATATGTTCCAGGTGATTTAGCGGTATCTGGGACTTCAACACTACTATTGATATTCCCATCAAGTTTAAATATCATTTTTGCCGATTCACTTCCAGCCTGCTGTCCGTATGTCTTCACTCTAAGGATGTAATCCCCAGGTTCGGAAAAATTCTGAGTTACTGCTGCCTCTGAGCCTGTAGTAGGCAGCAAAATACCTTCAGAATTGGCTGATCCCGAATTTGTTGTTTCCATTTTGGAGAGCGATATATCCTGTGGCTGCCGCAGCATTTCGGGAGTTACGACTGCTGTGTGTGCTATCTTTTCCGCAGCGGCCATATATTTTTCCATCAGCAGCGGAGACATAGAGAGCACGTCGCCGATATTGTCGAAACCGTAGCCGACATCGTCGTTCGGAAATGTGTCTGCTAGTTTCAGATCCAAACCGGTCAAGTCCCGGATGGTGTTATTGTATTCATCTCGGTTGAGACGGCGCATTGTCACATGCCCCGGATCATGAATGTCGCAGGCTCCTTTGGAGAGGGTGCCATCTATCCACCCAACCAACATCTCTCTCTGCTCTTTGGTAGGCAGTGGGTTTCCTTCCGGAGGCATGTGCGCTGTCTCAATGTTCTGGGAAACTTTCTGCCATTCCGACCGCGATTTAAGAACATCACCGGAGGAATGAAATCTAAGCAGGGAGAGACCGGCAGACCCGCCTCTGTCTCCGTGACAGGAACCGCAGTACGTTTTTATCAGTGGCAAAACATCTTTGTTAAAGCTATCCGTAATCGATGTAGTTGTGGAAGTTTGTTTTAACTTTTTATTCTGCCGTTGGATTCTGTTGCCCTGTGAGGCGGCTGTTCCAAGTATAAGTACAGCAACGGGGGACAGCAGAAATAGGTTATTTAGAAATCGGTAACCCATTATCGGCGCCCCGAATATTTATGAGGTGTGCGTATTAGAATGTGACTAGTGTTGTATTTCAAGATATAAATTTCCATAAATCTTACTTTAAAATGCAGCCATATAATTTCATTTTCATATACTGTTATACGCTATTTAGATAAGGAAAATTAGCTCTTGTTACACATTCTCTACACGATTTATGGTCTGGCTGTCCCATGAGAATCTTTTAGGTAGTTTCTTTCTCCCTGTTAGCCATATAGAAATGAATCCTGCTCTCCACACCCATAAATATTCAGAGCATCACTACGAAATATGTTCGTAGTGATGCTCTGAATATTAACGGGGTGCCATTTACCTCAGTTTATGAGATTAAAATCGGGATATACTCCTTCTTCCGGAGACCGCTCTTAATATAACCAGCAGTACAACAGCGCCTACAAAAGCGACTCCTGTACTTCCTGCCCATCCTCCATAACTGTGGCCCAGGAAAGTGCTGAAAAGCCATCCTCCTAAAAACGCGCCTACAATTCCAACAATCAGATCCCCAATGATCCCACCCGGGCCTTCGCCAGGTACCACTGCTTTGGCCAGCAGCCCCGCCACAATGCCAACAATAATCCAAAATAGGAGATATTCCATATCATTCACCTTTCCAAAATGAACAGTTGATTACTGTCCTGAAGTGTTGCTTTCCGCAGGTCTGCCAGGCTCTCCAGTTTTTCCAGGGGCACCTTCAGCGCCCGGCGCTCCGGCTGCACCTGCGGTCCCGTTTGAACCATCCGATCCATCTGCACCCGTCGCTCCAGCCTGTCCTCTTGCTCCGGTAGCACCAGTAGCTCCCGCTGGCCCAGGAGTAGATGGTACGATTACGGTTGTAGGTGCAGCTGGTGTCGAAGGAGCCGGGTTATTTACAATCACTTCTCTGGTGGGTGTAGTCACAACCTGTGAGGGTGCATACCACATGAAATATCCCATCCCTAATACCACCACAAGCACTGTCATAATAATCGCTATCGGAGCCCAGTTAGAATCCCCATTTTCATTAGTGTAAAAACGCATTGTAAACTTTCCTTTCGAAGTGAATGCTTCTTTTAAATTCAGTACATTTAGATTCAAAAATTACTCTAAATCTCGATCCGATTGCCCACTGGAGCAACCGTCGGAAGCACTTTCCGAATAGTTGCAGCCCATTTTTTTGCCAATTCTCTCTTGGTGAGACCCTCAGCCTGTGCATCCTGTGACTTAACTTCCATCAAGAGATAGTGGCGTACAACAACCATCTCCCGGCCACGAATCGAAACACTTTTAATATCTTTTGCACATAGGGGGGGGATTTTGTGTCCGAGAGAGTATTTCTACTGTTCGTGCATCCCATTTAAGTGTTCGAGATATGGGAGATTCGCCTCCGATCGTCTGAGTAACATTTACCATTTCCATGCCGGACATCGCCCACATAGCTGGTTCAGTTGCAGCAACAGGTGTGATTAATCCAATAGGAAGTACTATTTGAGCACTAGCTTTTAGTGGAATTCCTGCTAACCCAACTGCTGTAATTAACATCAGAATCATGATGGGAGCAATCCTGAACTGTCGGATAATGGAATTCAAGCCGCGAGGGAATATTGTCTTATCACCAAGTCCTGGGCGAAGTGTCTTTCCCCATACTTTTCGAATAACAAGGCTTCGATTGGCGATACCAGACAGTCTTCGTAATAACATTTGTTCTCGTCTTTTCATATTTATAGCTCCTATCAAACTCATTAAAGTATGCTTACTTACGTTTAAGTCGTTCAGATATTGAAACATGTTCCATGTTTGAAAAAGCAGGGAATTGAGAAGTGAATACTCTGCTGCCAATGAACAGATCTATTTTAAAATTATCTTTTGCAATTACCTCTTTAGTAATAGTAAAAAAGTGGGAATAAGCGTACTAATGCTTCTTAATACAGAGATAATAGATCTCGTTGAAGTTGGAGAAAAATAATACTAATGAGCATAAATCAAACTAATAATGTATGAATCAAGTTAATAATTTTTCTATATGTACTCATTAATGGAAACATAAATTGCTAATATGAATTAAATTTATTTTTATGAGGTAATTGCAAAAGTCGTAAATCTCACATAATTGCCCATCTCTTTGCCTAACCCCCCGGCCCCCTTCCCTGCACACACAAACGATAAAGCTGTTTGCGTTAGATATGGGGGAGCACTAACGATCTAGATTCCCCCTTCCCTCCGAGGTACGAGGGAATCAGGGAAGGGGGGCAGGGGGGTTAGGCAAAAACTGTTCTAGTTGGACTTTTGCAATTACCTCTATAATCAAAAATAAATACTTGTATTGTTAAATATGTTATGCTCTAGTGGCAGTATCAAAGCATAGTATAGGGTTGCAATTCGATATTTAATCTATCGGTTACATCTAAATTTTAGTAATTCAGTTCTTTTGTAAGAATCAATTGCTCGATACAGAATACACTATGCGCTGGTTTGAAGAGCACATGAAGAGAGATCGCGATAATATGTTGTTAAGTTATTTCGATGATCTGCGCAGTAAAACGGGTTTTCTCGAAAAGCGAGATATTTCCATACAAAATATCTCTGTGGAAACCGGGCTGTCACAGAGAGCTCTTGTAGGGGTAAAGAACCTTAAAATGGAGAGAGTTTATCTTTCTGTTATGTGTATATTGTGTGACTGTTTGGTGTGAATAAGATGGGTGATCTGATTGAGTTTGTTCCTGACAAGAGCAATAAGAGACTGGACATTCCATTAAACAAATAGATAACAAGCCAGTTGATTGAAATTGCTAGCGAGTTCAGAGTTTTATTTGTTTGGACTTTGTTTCAAAATACGCCATTTAGTGGATTGTATCAAATCAGGAAACTCGCCACACTTATAAGAGTACAGATAGATCGTAGATCTTTTGGATATCTCAGATATAGGATTTAAATAATCTATAACAGATTCCAGTCTATATAAAAATTTCTATCGCTCATAGGAAACAAAAACAGACCAAATATCGTCTTAAAACCCAAATGATTGATTGTTTGATGAATTTTCGATCGCATTCACAATTCAGTTTAACTGCTTAAAAAATCATTATGTCCTTGTCGATATGATGATGCAAGTTTAAACTATAAACAACTTCGATCTGATTACGGAAAGCTGGTAGCCTAGATGCAAATCGGTGAATTCTACTACTTCTATTTCATACTCTCCACAGTGTTGTTACTGCGTACGACGACTTCATGTCTCGTATGGTTGTACCCATCTTGTTGCACCACTCCATTTTTGGATCACACTCTAAATCCCGATTTCTGATTTAACTCGACAATGGATAATACTGTCAGCTCTGCTGACGAAAGGACATTAAGTATGGATTCCAACCGCATCAAAGGAAAGATCAAGCAAGTGGAAGGCAAACTGCTCGATATGAAAGGGGATTTAACAAACGATCCAAAATATGACATTAAAGGTAAGATATTGCAAGCTGAAGGAACTGTCCAGGAAAAAGTCGGTGAGGCAAAAGATTCAGTCCGAACTGCACTTAAAAAGAACGCTTAGAATTTTAAAATGCACATTTCAACTTTGCCCAACAGGCTTTTATGGAGGAGACTAAAATGAGTAACATACTATGGACTGTGATAACTGTTTTGTTTGTGTTGTGGGTGCTAGGTTTGGTGATGAGCATCGGTGGTCCGCTCATCCACATAATTCTTGTAGTAGCAGTGATTCTGGTGGTTTTCAACCTTTTGACAAAAGGCAGAGCCACGTTATAAATAAGTTTATCTAGGACGGATTGTTTCGATTTTCTTAAAGGCGATCACACATGAAAAATATCTATATTGGCTTGATGGTGATAAGTATGTTTGTGTTGCCAGGCTGCAATCAAGGAATTCCAGGCGGGCCAGGGGCGACTAACCAGCAAACAAAGAAACCTCCGTTCGGGGAATCCGTTCAAACGTTCAATTTAAGCGCTCCCCTATTGCCCACTTTCATGAAGCAAGGGGAGCGGATTAATACTTCTATCAGCATTAAGCGGGGAAGTAACTTTGATGAGGATGTCACGCTTAAATTCTCGACCCTGCCAACAGGGGTGACGCTTGATCCTTCAACAGCGGTGATTAAACATGGAGATGTGGAGACTAAGCTTATGATAGTGGCGAAAAACGATGCCGCTGTAGGTCATTTCAACATACTTGTAACTGGGCACCCCACAAAAGGGGCAGATGCCTTGATAAATTTCAAACTAAATATTGATAAGAAATAACAGGAGAAATATTATGACCACTATGCTATCGATTAATGATAGTTCGTTAGCTGAACAAACATTTGGCCGCAGATTCAGTTCAAATCTAAAAAGTATGACCAACGAGGAATTGGTGATAGATTGTCAGACTGGTGTACACGATGCTCTGGAAGAACTCATGCGGAGATACCGCAGCAGTATCTTTAATGCAGCCTTTCGATTAGCCAGAAACCAGGATGCTGCTGAAGACGTTACTGCCCTCACCTGTCTCCGAATCTGCAAGGGGATAGGGACTTGTAAGTATCCTGCGGCGCTATCCGCATGGATTAATCGAATTGTTCGGAATGTATGGTTGGACAGCCTTAGGTCATCACAGCGTCGATCAGAAGTCTCATTGGATATTATCGAAAATCTAAGTGCAGATAATCTCAGCGTACCTTACGAAACACAATCTAGCTTGCCGCTTCAAAAACGGGTGGAAGACAGCGACAGAAAAAGAATTCTCAACTGTGCAATTGCAACACTTCCGGCGGCACAGAGCAAAATAGTCATCATGTTCTACGTTGAAGACAAACCATATGAAGAGATTGCTGACATTATGGGTATTCCAGTTGGAACAGTGAAATCCAGACTAAGCCGGGCAAGATTTGCTTTGCGAAGAAAACTCACGAGTCATGTATCTGCACTGATGGATTGAAAGAGACATGTTTCATCCTCAAAGAGAGTTAGAATAGATACCTGACCTTCCTTGAAGATATATACTGACATCCCAGCCACTGCAGTTAAATATCAGTATAAATAGTGAGGCTGTTAACTAGTAAATTTGGTGCAAAGCAGCTTTCAAAAAATTAAATCCGAAGACGAAAAGTGAAGTAGTTGACAAATATATCCTTACTTCATTATAAGTAGCAATCCATCCAAACTCTATGATGTACTCCGTGAAGAGTGCACTGAACAAACTGGATTGCTGTAGTACCAGAATCAATGAGGAAATCACCGCCGGGAAGCAGTGTGGTTACTCGTTCTTTACAAGCAGGATACTTACAATCTGTATGGCCCTGTAATGATATTTTTCTTTACTTCTTGTATCTGAATTCATCAGGGCCTTACATATTTTTCAACTGATTTGAGACTTTTGCAATTACCGCTTATGAAAAGTACTAAGAAATAGTAGAAAAAATGGAATAAGTACTTCGGAGAAGATAGTCGAAAAATATTAATATTATAAACAAGTATATTTGACTCTATAAAAGGATATTTATGCTGGCATAATTAAGTATAGATGTACTATAATCTTCACTTATGTGCTAATATATTTGGAAGTGCTGGAGGGCTAGATTGATTTTAACACATTTCGAAGATCTGCGCCGATTTAAAGAATATGTGGAACGACGTGATTTGCCAATACGTAAAATATCAGAAGAGACCGGGCTGTCGCAAGGCGCTATCCTTCGTGTTAAAAATGCAACTATGGCTAGAATATCTCTTACAACTCTGGAAAGACTTTGCAGATACTTCGAAGTTAAAAGCTTGAGTGATTTGATTGAGTATGTCCCTGAACAGGAGGCGGCCGAAGCACTCGTTCCATAATTGAGCGTACATCTCGACATGCTTCGTGGTTTTTCTCAAGCAGCTCGAAACAGGGCAACTCATTTGAATACCAGCAACTTTTAAGGTGTGCCGTCACACATGATCACTTCCGCCTCCGACATTAAACATCCCTACTCAGTCAACAAAACTTACACCCCAGACGAAGCTCGTAGATATTGCGAAAAACTAGCCAAATCCCACTATGAAAACTTTCTGATAGCAGGAATATTCTGCCCTAAAGAACTTCGTCAGCACTTCTATAATGTGTATTCCTATTGCCGAATCAGCGATGACCTGGGAGATGAAATCGGAGACCCGGAACAGTCGCTCGTTCTATTGGACTGGTGGGAGTCAGAGCTTGATCTGATGATCAAAGGCTCGCCAAAACATCCTGCCTTCGTGGCACTGGCAGATACAGTGGAACAATTTCAAATTCCTGTATCGCTATTTCGAAATCTTCTCACCGCCTTCCGTCAAGATCAGTATACTCCAACGTATGACAGCTACGATGAACTGCTGGGATACTGCGTAAACTCTGCAAATCCTGTAGGCCGTTTGGTCCTGTATCTTTGCGGTTCTGTGGAAGAAGAGTGCCTGCTTCTTTCCGATAAAATTTGTACCGCACTTCAGCTAGCAAATTTCTGGCAGGACATTACCCGAGACTTGGTGAAAAATAGGATTTATATTCCCCTGGAAGATATCAGTACCTATGGGGTTACCATAGAGGAGCTTCGCAGCCATAAATTCACTCCGCAATTTGCTAGCTTAATGCGGTATGAAGTGGATCGGACTCGCGCTCTCTTCCTGGAAGGGGCTGCGCTTGGCGAACTTGTCGACCGTCGACTCCGACTTGATATCGAGATGTTTTCGCAGGGTGGTATGGAAGTGCTTCGAAAAATAGAGGGGCAGGGCTACGATGTACTCTCTAAGAGGCCATCGATTCCCAAATCCCGACAAATTTGGATGTTAATCGGAAGACTTTCTAAATCATTTTCTCGCGGCCAGCCCCTATCCAGGAATCAGTGATTTGTATCCTATGAATGTAAAAACCTTCACGGAACCCATCCAACTTTCTATTGATAAAGAACGACTTGCGGCATCCTATCTGCACTGTGAGCAAGTCGCTAAAACTCAGGCACGTAACTTCTACTACTCCTTTGTTCCTCTTCCCCCAGAACTTCGTGCGGCCATGTGCGCAATCTATGCCTTCATGCGCTATAGTGACGATGTCTCTGATGAAGCCGCTGAAGATCATTCAAAAGCAGTCCAAATGACAGAGTGGAGAGCCGCACTGGATCGTGCTCTGGCAGGTGACTATGGGGATAGCATGATTCTTCCAGCATTCCACGATGTTGTCTGCAGATTCACTATCCCACCACACTACTTCCATGAACTAATTGACGGCACAGAAATGGATCTCACAAAAACGCGTTATGAGACATTCGATGAACTCTATCAGTACTGCTACCGGGTAGCCAGTGTGGTGGGGTTCGTATGTATCCATGTATGGGGTTTCGATCGATCCACCGTAAACTCCTTACGGTATGCCGAAGCTTGTGGGCTGGCATTTCAGCTAACAAATATTCTGCGCGACGTAAAAGAAGATGCCGAGCGTGACAGAATATATCTGCCACGAGAGGATATGGCTCGATTTGGAGTAGCCGAAGCGGATTTCAAACAGGAAGATATGAGTTCCTCGCTCAAACAGCTCATTTTATTTGAAGCAGAAAGAGCGGAACGTTACTATCGGCAGGCAGATCTACTTATTCCACTTCTCGAATCAACTGGCCGCCCTACCTACCGAATTATGCTGCAGATATATCACGGTATTCTGGAAACAATTTTCCATCATCGTGGGGAAGTGTATAAATCTCGGGCAAGAGTAAGTACGCCTCGAAAACTTGCTATAGTTGCTTCTGCATGGATTTCAAGCCGGTTGGGCAAATGACGGTATGAACAACCTGAATAGACGTGTCGTTGTGATTGGCGGCGGTGTTGCTGGTATTACCGCTGCAATAGCACTGGCAGATGCGGGTATGCTGGTTGAACTAATTGAAAAACGCCCTTTTTTGGGAGGCAGAGCCTCCTCCTCACTCGATAAACACACCCATGAATTAGTGGATGAATGCCAGCATGGAACTATGCACTGCTGCACCAATCTTTCTCAACTTCTTGATCGCCTGGGTGTACTAGATAAAATTGATTATCACCGTACCATCGAATTCCTCGATTCAGAAGGCAATCGATCTGCCATACACGGCAGCAGATTACCTGCGCCACTGCACACTGCTCCTTCATTTCTTAGATTCAAATCACTCGGGATACGAGACAAAATTGGTATCGCGCGAGCTATGCTTTTGATGCTGATTTCACCCTCCTCAGCAGAATTCGAATCCTTATCCATAGACGATTGGTTCAAGCGAACAGGGCAGACGGAACGCGCGATAAAACGATTCTGGCGTCCCATCTTGGTAAGCGCATGCAATGAAGAGCTTCATCGCATATCTTGCTATCATGGATTTAAAATACTTCGAGACGGTTTTCTGCTTAACTCTGAAGGCTATCAATTCGGCGTGCCCAGCGTACCTCTTGGTGCACTATATACCGAACCAACGATTACTGCCCTCCAGCAAAACAGTGGGGTTGTACGAACCAAAACTACGGTGGAGAGCATTCAGTTCGATGATGAGGATAGAAGAGTGTTGGGTGTTATTCTAGTGAATGGGGAACAGATACCAGCCGACTACATAGTATGCGCTTTGCAAAGCGACCTGTTGTGGAAAATTCTTCCAGAATCGATTCGTGAGTCGTATGCATACTTTAAAATGGTGGAGCATATCGAATTTTCTCCCATTTGCGGAGTGCATCTCTGGTTTGACCGCGCCGTCGATTGCCCGCCAGCTCTTGCACTGCTTGATTGCCAGACAGAATGGGTATTCAACAAAACGAAAAATTTTAAGACGGCCAACGTTACTAGCACCTATTTAAGTACGGTGGTCAGCGCTTCTCGGATGCTGTCATCACGAACTAAAGAGGAAATTCTCGAAGAAACTATTCGTGATTTGCAGGCTGCACTTCCTTCAATGAAAGGAGCCACACTACTGCGATGGCAGGTCGTCCGCTGGCCGAAAGCTACTTTTTCACCCATACCCGGCGTAGAAGGCATGCGCCCTGTTCAAAAAAGCCCGATAAAAAATCTCTATATTGCAGGCGAATGGACTCAAACAGGTTGGCCATCGACTATGGAAAGCGCTGCACGGAGTGGGTACCTTGCCGCGGAAGCATTACTTATTGATAAAGGCTCTCCCAAAAAACTGTTGGCAGCAGACTCAAAACCTGGTAGGCTTGCGCACTTATTGGATGGTCATAGAAGGTTGGGAAAACATGTTTAATAACTTCATAAAAATTGCCGCACACTACTAAATTTCCTGGTAAAATTGACAGGGAATGGAAAAATATGTTAAAATCATAATGGTTATATGTTTGCCATTCGCACAACGGCGAAGGCGACCTATCCACTCTGGATACGATACATCAATGGAGGTATTTTTGATGTTGAAACATAGAAGGATTGTGCTTTCAAGCTGTGCTGCCGCACTCTCTCTGATGGGATTTTCTCAGATTGCTAATTCTCAGATTACAGTGGCAGGAACCATTTTCGCAGGACGGCTGCACAACCAGATGCAGTTTATAATTCATAACACATCCGTATTAGATATGTTTGATTGCAGCCTAACAGGAAGAATGCAAGATGGGCCGATGATCGGGCTGGAAGATACCACAGATATCGGAACCATCCTAGCACATTCGGGTATTGTTATTGGATATAAATCTTCACTCTTTGTTCCTTTCGGTTCGCTCACCCACAACAATCCCTCATCAAATCCTAATTACGATTTCGATTTTGAACTTCAGTTCGTAGGAGATTATAAAGATTCAGTTTTCCTGTCACATTTTAGTCCTAACATCAATATCACGGGGATATATATCGATTTTGAAGGTATTCAAAATCATAAAAACTTTAAACCTATCAAGGTTGCTGAGATTCTTAATCCCGTAACCCCGGAATCGGGGTCTCTGATTACCATGTTTGCCCTATTCACTGCCAGCACATCCCTCTTAATTCGCCGCAGACATTAGTTACTTTTTCACGATCACTAATTACATTTTAAATCTTACAAGACTTTCATTTCAGGGATATGAAAGTAATCTCAATTGACTTCACTCCCTGTTTCTCCTTCCCCTATTGCTCGATTGCACGCAAGGAAGAGGGAGTGCTAAATAGGGAATTTGCTCCTATCAAAACAGGAACTGGTGGTCGGGTGAATTAGCTGTGGATAAGACGAAGGTGAAACAGCGCGAAAGTCTATCATTGAAATACTTGTTGAATAGATATAATTGGCTTATAGTGAAAATAACTTATAGTTCTGGCTGCTAGCTAAGGTTATCGAATGGAATCATACTTGAACAGATGAGCACGCTTTACACTTTTTAGCTAGTTCGGGGATCGATTCCAAACACTCAGGACATAGTTTGGTTGGAGGAGCCGGAGGAGCAGGTTCCGATTTGAGCAGAGCCTTTGTAATCATATAAACCACGAGAGCTATGAACACAAAATCGACCACACTAGCTAAAAAATGACCATATTGAATAGCGCTTTCCGTTACTTTCCCCTTGGCATCCGTCACTGTCTTGAGCACAATCTTCGCCTCTTTCCAATCTCCAGACGGAATAATCAGGCCAATCACTGGCATCAGCAGGTCTTCCACTACAGAAGTGACTACCTTCCCGGTAGCTCCCCCAATAATCACGCCAACGGCAAGTGCAAGTGCATTCGATTTTGTTAAAAACCCTTTGAATTCCTGAAACATCTATTACTGACTCCTCCACTATTTTACTCAGACCATGGTTACAATAAAGCTGAGTATTGCCTTTTGAAAATAGGTACTGCCACTAGGACACACGTTAGACATGCAGCCAACAGAGTCTTCGTAACAGGTTCTGGGCTGGATGGTATGAACGCAGGGGACTGTGGCTAGCAAATAATAACACTCAAAATACCGATGTTACGCCTCTAAATCATTTCGAGAAACAGGCTAGATTATTCTATGCTGATTATGCACAAGGCTGATATAAATGTCAATTATTCCTCTAGTTGGGAATGTGATGCACTCATATTCGGCTTCTTCTATTGCCACGACCAACCCTTTGGAAAGCCCAACAAGTTTCTGATCGAGCATATTTGCTGCGGAGCAGGCCATTTAGTACGATAACTTTATCGTTTGACATATTAATTTATACCTGACATTCAACAATATTATCCTGTGAGATCTATTTCATACCGCTATGTAGATCCAAAACTATCGTCACGCAGGCAAGCAATAAGCCAGAGTGAAAGATGCGCGCGAACCTCTGTGGGATGACACCGACATAGACAGACTCCCGAGTTTTAAAATAGCCTTCATCGCGATTTCCGAACCTGAAATATGCCGGAAATGCGGGTTTAATCCAGCTCCTCCGATTTCCTTCCGCCCCTTCATGCAACGGTTACGCTTGAGAGAGCAAAAATAATATGAAAATTCCCCATTTTCCCTTAACAGAGATTGGTTGCCATGTTATACTTTAGTCATTGCAAACGTTTACCATATGGAAATACCAGAGAATATTATGCGATTCACCATCCAAAGCAGCACGAAACAATTGAATATTTCTCCGGCTACTGTATCGCGGGGACTCAATAATCGAGAGAACTCCTACATCTCCGAAGCCACGAAGCAGGGTGTACGCACGGTCGCCACGGAACTCGGCTATCGTCCTAATCGGGCGGCTCGCGCACTGGTTACCGGGAGGCCTCATGTAATCGGTATGTGGGCACAAGCTACTGCTCTGCCCTATGTCTCCCGCACTCTATACCAGGCCGCACAACATACGTGTGCCAGCGGCTACGAGATTATTGTCGGCCCCATCCCCGACGTTCATAGCCCAGATTCTCAGAACAACTTGCTGACCGAATGGCTGGTAGACGGCATTCTCGCCTTCTAATGGCTGGTAGACGGCATTCTCGCCTTCGAATGGTCGGATAGCGTGGATGCTTATCTCGAACTCAATTCCGATTTCCATACGCCAATCGTCAGTTTCGGCGCATGCACCACCAAACGTATAGATTCAGTATCGGTGGACTACTACTCGGGTGCGGTGGAAGCCATGCGGCATCTGGTGGAATCGGGCTGCCATCGCATCCTCTACGTGGTCAATCAGTGGGGAAATGGTATGCACGAGGGCAGGTTTCGGGCGTATGTGGAAGGTATGCAGGAAGCAGGTTTATCGCCGGAGTTCGTGGTCGCCCAAGACACATTTCGTTCTCAATCACGAAAAGCAGTAACCGAATATGTTTCGATCCATGGATGTCCAGACGGAATTTTTTTCCTATGCGATGATATGGCAATTGGCGGTTATCGAGGTCTATGCGATCTGGGTTTGTGCTCGCCCAAAGACGTTTGCTCGTAGGTTGTGACAACATTGAAGATACCGAATATCTGGAGTGTCCTCTCAGCACTATAGAGCCGCCAGTTGCCATTCTGTGCGAGACTGGGTGGACTTCCCTTCAGGCACGTATCGCTGCTCCAGAGATGTCTTTAAAGCATTTCGTACTGCCGACTCATCTACTTATTCGTGAATCGTCACCCCGAAATTAAGAACTCCATTTTCGGTTCGACAGCATTTCAAATTGAAAAGGAAGTGTTCCTTCGTTAAAACCGCTCCACCGTAATCTTACTTATCTCGTCGCGCAATTTTACTGTTCCACTGCCGACATTCTTATCACTTAAGGAGTGAATCATGTCTCGAAAAGGTTTTACATTAATTGAACTGCTCGTGGTGATCGCTATCATCGCCATTCTGGCGGCTATTCTCTTCCCGGTCTTCGCGCAGGCCCGCGAACAGGCCCGGAAAATCTCGTGTCTGTCCAATTTGAAACAGTTGGGTCTGGCTTCCAGCATGTATTTGCAAGATTACGACGAGAGCTTCCCCAAGATTGATGAAGGCGCGAACTGGGCTCAACATGATGCGGTCATGCCCGATGGCCGCACCTATCGAGGCTGGGTCGTCTGGCCTCTTCTCCTCTATCCTTATGTCAAAAGTGGCGGGTCCAATAGCAGTAAGAGTGCGGTAAGTGCCTACACCTGCCCTTCCGATTCGCATCCTCAAAACCCGGATTGGGCCCCTATGGACGACGGCGTTGTCAATCCGCACGTAAACGATTGGGGCAAGCCCATCCCGATGAGCTACGGAGCCAATACTGACCTCACCTGGTCGGGTGGTACGAATGCACCTCTTTCGCTGGCGAACATCAGTTATCCATCCAGCACGTACTTCCTTGCGGAGCCCATGACTGACTATGCATTTGGCTTCGGTTCCTGGTGGACAGGACGCTGGTAGGGACCCAACATGTTAAACCGTGTTTTACTTACAAAGAATGTCTGTACGGGTATGATTAATACCAACGGGCAGCCACATCTTGCCCTCGGTTCGGATCCCAGACCTTGCGCGCGCCACCAAAACGGCAACAACTTCACCTATGCCGAGGGGCATGCCAAATTCGAAAACATCATGAATAGCGACGGCTGCCGGGCGGCCCCGCAGCGCGATCAGGCGGATTGCCATACAGCTCCGTAAGCGACAGCACATTGGTTTCGCTGGCAGGGGACATAATTACTCCCCTGCCAGAAGTTGCTTCTACTGGGAGATAATCAACGTTATGCTCAACAAAAACACCCGCTGCTTTTGTACACTTATGGCACTATTCACCCTGCTCTTGCCCCTTCTAACAGGTTGCTCCCAAGAGCAGACCGAGGTTTCTTTATCACAAAAAAAGACAGCTAACACTGGTGATCCTCAAAACACAGATCAGGGAAAGGCCATGCGGAAAAGCTTTGAGGCGAGGCAGCAACAGGGGCACTGATTCCATGTCGACGCAATTCCGATTCACCGGCCTTCGTTTCTGGCTCCTGTTTTTTGGTTGTGCAGCGATGATTGCAGGCTTAGGGGTTATCCATCATCCAGTTTATCAGGAGTGGAGCGTTGGCCGTCTAACGCTGACCATGCTGGTGACTGCCCTCCCGCAGCATCAGCTGGATGATCGCTGGCTGTATTTCACTGGTCTGCGGCTCAACGAAGCTTCCCGCCATGCGGAAGCCATTCCCGTTTTACAGCAGGCTACTCGTCTAGACCCCAACAGTACGCGAATTCGCGTCGCATGGACTGAGGCACAGCTTGCGGAAGGACGTTTGGGGGAAGCGTTTTCTCAGCTCAAGCAGTTTGTCGGAATGCATCCCCGACAGGCTATGGCACATCTCTTGCTCGGACGTTTTTACCTCAGCCTCAAAACAGAGAGCCATTCGCTGGAAGAACTGGAGCAGGCAACGCGCCTTGACCCGAAACTGGCTGAAGCCTGGTCTGCGCTCGCTTCAGCGCGAACACAATTTCTAAACAACACATCCCTAGCTGCCGAAGCGGCGGAAAAAGCCTATGTGCTCGCTCCTAATGACGTGGAAAATACCCTGCAACTCGCCTATTTGAAGGGACTAAACGGAGATGGAAAGGCACGTAACCTGTATGAGCAAGTCGTCAAGTTGGTTCCCGACCGTGCTGATGTCCTGCGGCAATATGCGGACTATTTACTCCAGTGTGGCGGTACTAGTGATGTGCACAAGGCGGAGTCAATGGCTCGACGCGCCGTTGATAAAGACCCCGACGCGCCATTAGGGCAACTGTCGCTTGGCAATTCGCTCCTGCGAACAGGCCGTTGGCAAGAAGCTATCCCTCCACTTACTCGAGCCGCTCAGCTCATGCACAATAAGCCGGAACCTGCCCTGTATTTATCCAATGCTTACGGAGGCCTAAAAAAAATCGGAGAGAAAAACTTCTGGCGTCGGGAATTCATTGCACGCCAGCACTATCAGAGCGAACGACAACGTCTGAGCACAGAGATTTCCCTTCGTCCCCGCAACCGGGACTTGCTTGAGAAAATGGCATTCCTTTCGGGAACGCACGGCGACGTGAATGATGCGGTACGCTACCGCTCTCTGGCAACGGGAAAAGTTCAGGACAGCCCTGAAGTACTCGGCTCTGTAGCACAAAACTTGATTCAGAGTGGCTTTACGCTTCCCGCGCTCACCCTGGCACGGCGCGCTCTAGAGACAGCACCCGAAAATCCGATAGCGACAAAGGTTGTTCGGCAGGCAACCGGGCTGTTGTCGCGAACCGAACACCATGATTCTGAACCCTAAGCTGGCATAGCCAGAACCAAAACTCGTTGCGAAGAATTGAATTTCTATGCTATATGGATTCCGCCATATGTGCTTCGCTCACAATCTAATAACATGCAGGATACATCTCTAAATATGGTGTATGTTTTATAACATCATTTCATCTTGCCTCGTAGATACCTAGGAGATACAGCCATGCCCGACTATGAACCTCTCGATCTAATATCTGTTTACAACACTGGAACAGAACTCTTCGAACCGAATCGAACCCCTAGAATCTCGGAACAGACATTTCATGGCCTGCCGTTTCGGATCGGCGATGGAAGTAATAAATCCTGTTTTTTAGTCTTCGGAATGGAACCCTCTCTCTCGCATGACCCTGTATCAATCTCTATTGGTAAGTTTGCGAAGCGACTCATTTTTGCTCATGTTCAATTAAATAGTCGTTTGCATGAAGGTGATCCGGTCGGCCGCACAGTCGCCCAGTACATGTTCGTGTATAAGGATGGCGAGAGTGTTACGGTTCCTATTCGTGAGCGATTCGAAATTGCTGTAATACCGACCGGCTGGGGAGAGCTTCCTTTTGTGGCGATTCCGGATGGTAAAGATAGGATGATAGATCGTTTTGAAGGGCATTGGGGTAATAGCGGCCATCGTTTGAAGGAGGTGGAACAGGCATCTCCGGGATGTTACTACTTATGGGACTGGCAGAATCCACGTCCGAATGTTGAAGTAGATTATGTCGAGATACAACCTAATACAGAAAGAGACTCCTGGTTTCCAAACTTCCTCATAGCCGCAGTCACGCTAAGCAATCTTGACGAAGAGCCTTTCCGAAGAACCGCGAATACCGCCGTTAAATTGACTCTGCTTAACGAAGAGAATGCCGGCAAGAGATTTGCCCTCGGTGTCGAGGTAGATCGTGGGGTGGCTAACTATCCTTTTCCACTATCGCAAATCTCTACTGAAGAGTTCGAGAGCGATCCACTCAAAGGCTGGGGCGAGCAAAATGGTTCGGGCAGCAGCCCAGCCTACGTAGAAATCGCGGCCACACCATCGGCGACCGTGACCGTAAAACAGGATTCCAAGACACTCGGCGAAGCGAACTGGGGAGCACTGGAACTCAAGAAAACGGTCGAAACAGAGCGAGTGCGCTTCGAGATAGTCGATACTGGCCGAAACTGGGTACATACTACCGTTCTGGACGATGCTACGGGGAAGCCAATTCCATGCCGTGTTCATTTCCGAACACAAGAGGGTATCCCATACGCGCCGCATGGACATCATCCCCATGTAAACTCCGATCTGGGAACATGGCATATCGATGTCGGCGGTGATGTGCGCCTGGGAAGAATGACCTATGCTTATACCGATGGAAAATGTCAGGGGTGGCTGCCGCGGGGTGAGGTGATTGTCGATGTCGCACGGGGTTATGAATACGAACCGCTCCGAACTCGTGTCGATATCAAGCCGGGTCAGCGGGAGTTGACGCTGCGCTTAAAACGCACAGATGATCTTAATAAGGACGGTTGGTATAGCGGCGACACGCATGTCCATTTCCTCTCGTCGCAAGGCGCTCTCACGGAAGCTGCCGGGGAAGATCTCGATGTGGTCAACCTGCTGTTATCACAGTGGGGGCATCTTTTTACGAACACCGAGGAGTTTACAGGGCAGGCTGTAAAATCCGGCGATGGCGAAACCATCGTGTATGCCTCGCAGGAGAACAGGCAGCATTTGCTGGGGCATCTCACACTGCTGGGTTTGAAAGAGCCTGTTATGCCCTGGTGCTCTGATGGACCGAGCGAGGCCGAGATGGGCGGAAATCTGGAGACGACACTTTCGCACTGGGCCGATGCCTGCCATGCACAAGGTGGAACCGTGGTAATTCCGCACCTGCCAAACCCCAACGGAGAACCCGCGGCTCTTATTGCCACTGGTCGGGCAGATGCAGTGGAGATGCTTATCCACAATCCATTCTTCCATTTGGAGTACTATCGCTATCTGAATGGCGGCTATAAACTGCCGCTCGCCGGTGGTACGGATAAAATGGATAGCGGAGTCCCAGTAGGGCTGTATCGTACCTATGCTCATATTCCTGCCGACGAACCATTCACATATGATAACTGGTGCAGAGCTTTGAGAAGCGGCTGCACATTCCTTTCGGGCGGACCGATTTTGCGTTTCACTGTGAACGGGCAGCCCATCGGCAGCACCATACCTCTTGGTCGGGATGGTGGCACAGTCGAGGTCGAAGCTACGGCGACGAGCATCTTCCCCATCCACTCACTAGAGATCGTACAGGGGGTTCATCCATCGCAGCAGAATAGTGCAGATTCAATATTTCGGGTAGCAGCATCCACCGAAGATTCGAAAGGAACTCACAGACTCCATCTGAAAGCGACTCTCAAAATCGATGGCGCGAACTGGCTCTGCGCACGCTGTGGAGGCATGAATTATACTGCAATGAGGCATCACGACAGCTGGTCAAGAGGGATTATGGCGCACACCTCGCCGATCTATCTGGCTAGCGGCGGAGCATACGATGTGTTCAGTGCAGATACCGCACACTACATGTTGACTCTGTTGGATGGCAGTCTGGAATATATCCGTAAGCGCGCTCCCCAGTGGACACCTGGTACTGTGACACATCACCATGGCGAACACGATCATCAGGCATTCCTGGAGCGGCCATTTCAGGAAGCCATCGCAGCGATCCACAATAATTTGCACAAGCATGGAATCCCGCACTGATAGGCAGCTACAGCTCTGTTTCGGTTGGTAGAAGATCACCTAGTTTAATAGATGCCTTCGGGTGATCTGTAAGTGTAAGTTGATCATTATCATTCACCACATCAACTACTGCATACCCTTTTGAACTAGGTTTGCTATGGCAGTACATTTTTCGGTTAAGGATATCAGCCACCCAGTACTCCTGTATGCCCACGCGAGCATACAAGAGTGCTTTGGTATGCATATCAAAGCGAAGTGAAGCATCGGAAACCTCCACGATGAGTAGAATATCCGTTGGTGAAGGATGGCGATCAACGTAACTGGTTGTAGGTTCTAGCGTTACTGCAATATCAGGTTCTGGCTCATTCGATTTTCCCGAAATTCCAGGTATTGTAATAGGTTCTTGAGTCTGAACGAAGCGATTGCCAAATACTATCATCAACCATTCAGCTATTAAATTTAGAACAATTCGATGCGGCGGTTTCTGTCCCATTTTGGATAGTATCTCTCCATCAATTAGTTCCCAGCGGCCCTGAAGTTCCCCTTGTTCCATCAAACGATAACACTCTCTTCGTGTCCATCGTTTGCGCTGTGGGAATATCTCATTTTCCGGTGTAATCAGGGTACTAGTCATCGTTCGATATCCTTAAAATGGTGCTGTTTCATCTTCATCTATTATACCATTCTCTTACACCGCAGACTGTTATCGCCTAACTTAACTAGGCTGTCGGGTTGTGAATGTAATCCAAAATATCATCGCGTGCACTTTTGGCTTCAGATATTGTTCATTTAGGAAGGAGGAGCAGCCTCAGGTTTGGGTTCCGCGACTTCCACCTTTGCCCCGTCAGAAAGCTCGTACTGGCCTGTACTGACTACTCTATCACCTGCCTTGACCCCTTCTATGATCTCAATTCCCGGCTTTCCTGCAGCGCCAGAGTGTATCTCTCTAAAATGCGCCACTCCATCTGCACTCACCTGGAATATCCCATCCTTGCCCTCTTTTTGAACGACGCATACCGCAGGCACTACCACGGCATGACTGTTCGTTCTTAGCACCACGACCGCACTTAAATAGGCGCCAGGCCGTGCGGTTCCTTCATGATTATCAGCACTAAGGCGTACCTTCATAAGGTTTGTCTGTGGATCGACCTGACCCACAGTGATCACAGACCCTTTCAAATCCAAGCCTGGAATAGCCGGTTCGTAGATCGTTGAAATCATTCCAGGCTTCAACTTCGCTCCCTCCTCTGCGGAAATATTGCATACCAGATTCAGTGATGATGAACTTCCGATTTCCAGTAACGGTGTCGCTGGATCTGCCATATCTCCCGGATTCGAATTTCTTCGCACGACAATACCGTCAATGGGAGATTTCAGTTCTGAATAACCGGACGCAACTTTAGCCGATTCCAGATCAGCTTTTTTCTGTGTAGCTGTATTCAGACCTGCGCGACTCTCTTCACTCTTCATCGCCACTAGCACTGCTCCCTGTTTCGCTTGAGTGAGGGCTGTTTCCGCTTGAGTAACTTTCGTAGTCCCGCTCTCTCGTGCCAGGTTGAAGAGCTCTTCTGCCTGAGTGACTCTCAGAACTGCAGAATTCAAATCCTCACTTCTTGCCCCGACTTTGATAAGGCTAAGCTGCTGCTGAACGGATGCCAAAGCTGCATTTGCAACTTGAACGGCTGTATGTGCATCCTCGAGTTGTCGGCGTGAGTCAACACCTTTCTCAAATAACATCGAGGTTCTTTTGTCTTCCGAAGCAGCCCGATCACTGTTAACCTGAGCCTGCTTAACGGTAAGTTCTGCCTGGACAATCTCCTGTTTCCGTGCTCCAGCTCTCAGTTTGGCGAGATCAGTTCTGGCCAATTCCAGTCCTATTTGAGCCTGCTTTACACTGCTTTCTCTGTCTAATTTAGCTGCTGTCAGAGCCAGTTCACCGAGGGCCAAAGCACTCGTATGATCCTGCTGCGCAGCGTGCAAAGCAAGATTCGATTGATTGGCAAGCGCGGAAGCTGAGCTAAGTGCTGACTGTGCACTTTTCTGCTGTGCTTGAAGAAGCCCGTTCTCAAGAACCGCCACTAACTGACCACTATGAACACGTTCGCCTTCTCGCACGAGAATAGATCTTATCCTTGCCGGACTCATTGCAGCTACCTTAACAGAATAACCCTGGGCGGGACTAAGCACACCTTGAACAGTTAGGGTCTCTTCCATAGAATGGATAGCTGCCGTCGAGATTTCAACTCTTGCTGGATCAGCCGCATGATCTTCTGGTTTAGCGGCAGAATCTCCCTGTTTTCCACACCCAAACAAAAAAACGAGAGCGCAGGCCAGCAGGTAAACCAAAAGCATATTGCCTGACTCCACTGACCCCTTCGCTGCTCGCACAAACGATAAAACTGTTTGCGCCAGGGAAGGGGGAGAGTCAAAAACAGAAGTTCCCCCTTCCCTCCGAGGAACGAGGGAATCAGGGAAGGGGGTTAGGGGGTTAGGCAGATTTTCCCTCCGAGGAACTAGAGAATCAGCGAAGAGGGTTAAGGGTTTAGGCAGATTATTTTTTAACATGGGAAGTTCCAACCACGCCCTCCTGTAAGCAGTTTTTGGGCAGCTTCCGGCCCCCAGGTTCCTGCCGCGTAGTTCGGAAAAAGCGGACATGTGAGATTGTGCCATGAATTCAGTATTGGTGTGATAATACTCCAGGCCTCCTCCACTTCATCGTTTCGTGCGAAGAGTGAGGCGTCGCCACGCACTGCATCGAGTATCAAGCGTTCGTAGGCATCCCGGATGGGAGTATCAAAGGCAGATCCGTATTTAAAATCCATCCGCACAGGCTGAATATTCATTTGTGGCCCTGGCTCTTTACTAATTATCTCCATGGAAGCGCCTTCATCAGGCTGTATGCGTATGGTTAGACGATTTGGCTTCAAGGATCCACTCCCAAGTCGAGCAAAAAGGACTTCGGGAATTGCCTTAAACTGAATCTGAACTTCAGTCACTCGCTTCGGCATACGCTTGCCAGCCTGTACATAGAAAGGAACTCCCGCCCATCTCCAGTTTTCAATTGAAAACTGAAATGCGGCGAACGTCTCAGTCTGTGAATCTGCTGCAACTCCCTCTTCCACACGATATCCTACGAGATCATCTTTATCCCCATGCCCATATTGACCACGAACAGTATATCGGGCTACATCATCTAGCTCGAACCTACGTATAGCCTTCAGAACTTTCACTTTTTCATCGCGAACCGAATCCGCATCCAGTGAAACAGGTGGCTCCATGGCAATGAGAGTCAATACCTGAAGTGCGTGATTCTGCACAATATCCCGAGTAATACCAGATTTCTCGAAGTAGTTGCCGCGTCCTTCCATTCCAAGAGTTTCTGCGACAGTAATCTGGATATTATCGATATAGTTCTTGTTCCAAATCGGCTCAAATATCTGATTGGCGAAGCGCAGAACAAGAATGTTTTGAACTGTTTCTTTACCGAGATAGTGATCAATTCTATAGACCTGATCTTCTTTGAAAACGGATGCTAATTCTTGATTTAGCGCCTTTGCTGTTTCCAGATCATATCCAAAAGGCTTCTCGATAATCAACCTCGACCATCCTTTATGATCTCCGGTTAAATTTAACCCAGCCTCGCCGAGGTGATGTACAATCTCACTGAAGTTATCAGGAGGCGTGGCGAGATAGAACAGTCTATTACCACCTAGTTTATGCTCCTGATCTAACTCTGCAAGACGAATTCCCAGGTTTTTGTAACCTTCAGAGTCATCGAGATTAGATCGGTGGTAGTACAGCCTGGCAGAAAAAGATTCCCACTCAGCGCCTTCTGTGGAAAGCTGCGGTGCAAACTCGGTGATAGCTTGTTTCATGTCAGCGCGAAAGGCAGAATCGTCTTTGTCTCGTCGGGCGAAAGCAACTACTACGAATGGATCTGGAAGCAGTCCGCTACAATGCAGGCTGTAGAGTGCGGGAACTATTTTTCTTCGCGTTAAGTCGCCAGTGGCGCCAAAAAGCACGAATGCACATGGATCTAAATTTTCGTTAGGACGTATCACTACTTGCTCCCTGGATTTACGAATATGAGAGGTTTCAGTTACCTCACCCCCCGTCCCCTCTCCCATCTTGCTCGTTCCTCGCAAAGGAGAGAGGTGACTATGTCCTGAGATCCTCAAATTTACGTTATGTTTTAAACTAATCGAAATTGTTTCCTCGAAGTGGAAACATAGAATACCAAATATCTTTATCTCCCCCTCTCCCGAAGCTTCGGGAGAGGGGGTCGGGGGGTGAGGGCTGAATCTAAAGAATTCAACCAATTGCGAATAACTAACTCTCGATTTGACCTTTCCTCACGCGAACCAAATTATCGTAATAGGGGCAGGGAAGACAGCCGGGCTGTAAATTGTTAGGGCACATCAATATTAATCATTTCGCTTTTATGATTTCCGGCTGAGTTAAACGCTTGAATTTCAAGAGAGTGTTTGCCTGTTGTCAAGGCAGAACTGAGAATTCGGAACTCTTCACGAGAGGAATCGAACAGGCCGTCTTGTGGAACGGCAGCAGTCCAATCACCGCCATCTATTCTGAACTGAACTCCTATAATCGCAGCCAACCCCTGAGAAACAGTTCCCGTTATCTGAACCCGATGATCTGCAGTGTATCCTGGTGCGGCAGCATTAAAAACTGGAAGTGCATTGCAGATGATGAATGGTTCTGATATTGCTTCTCCGGTAAGTGAATCGACTGCATTACTCACTGCATCCGATGCGACTACGCGCAGACGGTATACTCCATCAGTCATTCGGCTTGTATCCCAACGCTTGGAATTCTCTTTTAATAAGGAAGACGTTTTCGCACTGGATCCTGCTGACACCGTGCCAGCACCCTGTACTAATGCATTTTTGAGTTTATCCGAAATAGCCTTGTCACTGTCCAAGTTTTTTTTAAGTTCATCGACAGTTGACGTTTTTCCTAGGGATACAGTATTTGAAGTTTCTAAGGATTCGATGGGCTTCCAGCTCACTCCATCATCCGAAGTGCAGCTCAAAGTGTATGTCAGAGTGTCGTTATCTGCGTCCAGCGCCTGCCAGCGAGGCTGCTGGCTGTGAGACCAGTTCTCTCCTCCCAGCGGGGATTGAAAAACAACACGCGGAGGCTGATTTTTTGGCATATATCCTATACTGATCTCACGGATTCCCGGACTATTTTCACTGAGATTCTGATTGGCATTTCCTTCAAACACTATTCGATACTGAATAAAACGTGCAGACGGACTAATAACGCGCCCTTCATTTGCAAGCCCTGCCCTCATTTTAACTAATTCCCATTTACTCCAGCTAATATCAGGCTCCGAAAGGGGGCCAGTTCGTGTGTAGACATGTGCTACGAGACCAGTTGGGAAGCTTCCCTGCCAGCGTATTTCGCCCCACTGGCTTGCAATTTTCGCATCGTGGATTACCGATTCGAAAGTACCTGTCTGTTTCTCTACCGTTGATGGTTGGGATATATATATCTCCCCAACATTTCCCGTACCAGCAGCTACGCCTCCATTGGGGAGGATTGCAATACTCAGAAAATCTACATCTCTTGGATTGTCTAGCGGCAGGATATTGGTACGCTGCCACGAGCCATCCTTAGTGGGAAAAATATGATAGACCGTGTTAACAGTAGACGCGTATAGCGATCCGTCTGGCGCAGTGCGCATCGCGGTATAGAAACTCCCCGGTTTATCGAACACAGGTGTTGCTGTTCCATCCGGAGCAATCCGACTGATGGAAGCGCGTGGCCCAGTACCAATGTAGATATTGCCGCTCTTATCAGCAGTGCATGCTGTTATTGCATTGTCTTTTGCATCGTAGAGTGCTGAAGTGGTTCCGTCTACAGATATCTTGTATAGGATTCCAGCGTTTCCAGCCCCTGCATAGATATTATCTTTGGAATCAATTGTCATGCAGAGGATGTGGTCGGATTTCGACTCCAGCACAAGAACAGGAGTAGTTTCAGAAGTTTTATTTTGATCGGCGAAAGGAATTTTATAGATATTGGCGGTGCCGCCCACACCTAAATAGATATCTCCACGGCTGTTCTGAACCATAGAGAGAATGTAGTTTTCGCGCAGAGTACAGACGAGTGTAAACCTCCCATCCGGTGCTATACGATATACTCTGCCTTTCAGCCCGCTTCCTGCCCATAGTGAGCCATCTTTAGCGATCAAGAGACTCTGCACGGAGACCACCGGAAGCTGACAGAGAAGGGTCGATACACCAGCTGCAGATATTTTCAAGATTTTTCCTGAAGTACCCGTTCCAGCGTAAATGGTTCCATCGGGAGCGCTCGCGAGACACCAGATGTATGTTTCCGGCGTCGATACCAGAAGTTTAAGTGTAGGCGCCAACTCCAGCAGACCGGCTGCCGTGACGCTTGCCCCATCAAATTTGCCTGCTGCAAAATCGCTCTTTGCAGTCTGCCGCCAAACCTGAACCTGTCTGCCAACAGGCTTTTCGTTTGGGGGATCCTGATTTACCGGCACCGGAGATTCAAGACTCTCCACTGTCACTACAATTTTGGGATCAGCGCTATTTTTGACAGCCGAGGGAGGAACGGTAGTCTTTGGTTTTGATGGCGAAGGTTTTGGAGGCAGCAAAGCAACCATCCACTTTTCGGTCTCTTGGGATAGATTGAGTGGCGAAGTATCATTGAGAATCGGAGAGACTGAATTTCTTAGAGCGTGTATATTTTTATGAGTACCTTCTGCTTCCATCTCTTCATTGAAAGGAGCGCCTGGAGTTCCTATTCCAGGCAGGGATGGCTGGTTGACAGAACCGCCAGCTTGTGAACTAGGCCCGTTATAGTTGTTTCCAGCTGGAGGCTCCTGCGTATTTTTTCGAACTATCATTACCATCAGAGTTTGCTGTCCGCTCACGATGTAGGAAGTGGCCGAGGTCTGCCGAAGTTCATCACGTTCCAGGCGTACTCCAGAGTTTCTATCCGATCGCATTAATGCAGATATATTAGGAGGAAGCTGACTGAGTTTCTCACCTTCCAGTGCCGGGGCTGCCGTGTTTAGCTGCAGAATAGCTATGAGATCGGTGTTGGACTCTTTGTCTTTTAATCGATTAACCATCTGAAGCACATTCACAGGGGGAGTTCTCTGATCCTGCGGGCCGTTGCTGAGAATAAAAGAGCCAAAGCGCATCACATTCGCCTGTCCCCCACGCACAACGAGTTGATATCTCCCGGTTGGTAAATCCGCTGGAATCTTAATCTTAAGATTCTGGACCTGCTGTTCACCCCGATATGGCTTCAACGCGACACCCACATCCAGTGTCTCTCCTGGTTCATATCTGCCCTGTTTCAAAAATATGCGTTCAATACCGGCAGTATTGTGCCCGTTTGAGATATCTACATACATATCCATTCTGCGAATAGGAAGCGGAGCGAATGGATTACTGCTGGTTATATTAGTTATGTCTGCTATATCTGTGGTGGAGATGCTAGAGATATCGTTTGAGTCGAAGTAGGTATTGAATCGAGTGATCTTACCAACATCGTCTGCCTGAATGGAAGTGGTGACTTTCGCCATGACATCGCCAGGAGTTCCATGCACTCTTCGTATAGCGGATCTTGCCACAAGTCTCAGCAGCAGCGGTGAGAGATCAGGATTCTGAAATATCTGGCATGAGAAAGATTGATTCCGATTTGTGGTGGAATCCCGCACAGTTATAGAGACAGGGATCATTGCTGGATTTGTGCCAATTTCGCCACTGACAGAGAAATCTCGATCCTGCTCCAGAGTGCCAATGATTGGCCCCGCAATAGCGATATGATGAGAAACTTGCAGACCAGAAAAGATATCCACAATATAAGCAGAAGTGATGGCAGCATTTAACGCTCCCAAGCCGAAGAGGGGATGCCCGAACCCCAGCATTCGGTTCCCACGCCGATAGGTGACCGTTCCTGTACCACCTGTCATTATATCCCCGGTGGAGAGGAACGTTCCGAAAGCTGAGCCTGGCTTCAGCGGGACTCCTGCAAAACTACCGTCTCCCGCGCCGCTGCCTCCTGTGACAGTCAATGCAAAGCCTCGTTTGTCTAGCTCTTTTTGAAACCATTCTTTCAGTGGCGCGTCAATTCCACTCACAGTCAAGAGAGTATTGGCGAGGTGGAGAGATGCGGTTCTATCGGTAGAATGGGTATCTCTGGAAGCGTTCAATACAAGATGAGTTATTTTTCTGCCATCGAGATGGATTGGCTGTTTCAATGAGATCGACTCATTTGGCTTTATGTCAGCGCCAGCATGGCGCATGGCGGGGTTAAAATAGGACGGTTTTTGAGGTATATCCGGATCCCAAGCTTCCAGCATGTCCTCTATGGGAGTTACCATACCTACAGGCTCTTTTGGAAACTCTTCTCCCATCGAGAAGGCGCCAATGACTTTACCATTAATATAAATCGGGCTCCCACTCATACCCTGAATCAAATTCGCACCACGCTCGGTAATCGGACCGCCCTTCATCCGAATCAATATAAGGTCGTGGCCGCTATTCTCTTTCTTCAGAATTCCTACAATGGTCACGGAGAATCGGGATATGGCCGTTCCCTTAAATGTTGTTAGTCCATAGCCTTTCATACCCGGCTTAACATGACTGAGCGGCATAATATCCGAGTACACGGGAGGTTTCGCGTACACAATGGAAGAGAAGCAGAGCATTAAAATAACAAAAATAATATAGTGATGGAAGGAAATTTTACGTCTCAGGAACATGTGGATAGGTACCTCCGATTCGCGAAGCAATTTGAGGAGTTAGAGTGCAGAATTGCAGACATTATTTTTTAGGTCTCTTGCAAAAGTCTGAAATGCATCTATTTACCTAACCCCTTTCCCTCGTACCTCGGAGGGAAGGGGGAAAATTTGTCGTTGATTCTCCCTCTTCCCTAACGCAAACTGCTTTATCGTTTGCGTGTGCAGGGAAGGGGGCTAGGAGGTTAGGCAAAAGAAGTCTCAATTCTGTTGGATTCATGACATTTGCAATTACCTATATAGTCAGTATTTTTCTACTAGCGGTTCGGCAACGGTTTCCAACGATTCTCCGTCCTGATCGATTCTGCGGAAGAAACATGATCGGTAGCCTTCGTGACATGCTGCTCCAACCTGTTCCACCTTCACCAGCAGGCAATCTTGATCGCAGTCGACGTACATTTCGCGGACATGCTGTACATTTCCCGAGGTCTCCCCTTTAATCCAGAATTTCTGGCGGGATCGGCTCCAGAAAGTGGCACGCTTCGTTGAGATAGATTGTTGTACGGCTTCAATGTTCATGTAGCCTACCATCAGAACATCGCCATTCATAATATCCTGTACTACAGCCGGGATCAAACCGTTAGCATCAAACTTCAAATTCTTCGGTACCTGCAAAAGCTCAACTCTCCTGACCTTAATTCAGCGAACACACACTCCATGTTCGGCGAGATACTCTTTAATCTGTTGTATTGTGTAGATTCCATCGTGTACCATGGATGCGATCAAAGCAGCATCGGCGTATCCTATCCTGACAGCTTCAAGGCAGTGTTGAGGAGTTCCTGCACCACCCGATGCAATCACAGGAATCTGCACTCTCTGGGCAACTGCCCGAGTTAGTTCCAGGTCGTAACCGACTTGAGTGCCGTCTCTATCCATACTGGTAAGAAGAATCTCTCCTGCACCGAGTTCTTCGGCTTTGACTGCCCATTCCAGCGCATCCAGGCCAGTGGGGGTTCGGCCTCCATGGATAAAAACCTCCCACTTTGGCGAACCGTCTTCATACATTCCCACTCGTTTTGGGTCCATCGCTACTACAACACACTGACTGCCAAACTGCTCTGCAGCCTCGGATATAATCTGAGGATTCTGAACTGCAGCGGTGTTCACGCCTACTTTATCCGCCCCTGCTCGCAGGATGCGTTTGAAATCTGCAGCAGTACGTATACCGCCGCCCACAGTAAATGGGATGAACACCTGTTCGGCGACGCGTTCGACTACATCGATGATCACATCGCGCTTTTCGTGGCTTGCAGTAATATCCAGAAAGACCAGCTCATCGGCTCCCATGGCGTCGTATCGGGAAGCTAACTCAACGGGATCTCCGGCATCACGAATGTTAAGGAAATTCACTCCTTTAACAACGCGGCCTTCTTTTACATCCAAACAGGGAATAACTCTTCGTGCCAGCATAGTGAAACTATTATATCACATGCATAAAGATGTTGACAAATAGAGCAAATCGGGCGTAGAATGCTACCGACTCTTCCGTACTAAAATAAGCTCTTCACATTGAGCGTGGAATTCAAGAGCAATCTATACTTTAACTTACCAGGAGAAGAATTCGTATGCGACCAGTAATCGGCATTTTCGGCTTAGTGCTTGCGGCCATCCTATTAGTGGCAGTGCTTTCAAAAGTGCATCCTTATAATGGCGGCCCTCCCATGGCAGATCAGGAGTTGGCTAAAGCCGAAGAAGATAAAAAGGCGGCTGCCAAACCACCTACTCCTGCCTCACCTGCGGCTGTTGCAGATGGTGCCAAGGCTTTTGATGCCGTCAAAGATGGGGCTATTAAAGCTACTCTCGTGGTGGATGGCAGAGGTACTGTGGTGATGGAGTTCTACCCTAAGGCGGCACCGAAAACGGTTGCTCACTTCACATATCTAATAAAGAGCCATTTCTACGATGGAACTAAGTTTCATCGAGTAGAGCCTGGATTTGTTGTGCAGGGCGGTGATCCGAAGAGCAAGGATATGGACGCGGCTCAGTTTACTGCAGCACAGATCGGAACACACGGCTCAGGAACATCTGTCCCGCTGGAAGCGAAACTCCCGCATCTTAAGGGCTCAATCGGGCTGGCTCGCTCGCAATCGGAAGACAGCGGCGACAGCCAGTTCTATTTCAATTTGAATACAAATACGCCACTAGATGGGAAATACTGCGTCTTCGGCAAAATCATTTCTGGCGATGATGTCCCCGAAAAAATCCAAATTGGCGATAAGATCGCCAGTTTTAGCTTGCGGTAACTCATTCTCAATTATTTCACACTAGCTAATGATTATAATGTATCATTAGCTAGTGTGCATTTGCATTCGTAGATATTCGCAAACAACTTTCCGAAATGAGTTGTGATTAATTGAGTTGAATAAATACGGCCTTAATATTAATCAATGTGGCCATATTTCAATTGTTGCGTACGATTTCCAAAAGGTGATACAGAATTCATGCAAACAAAATTGGAAATGCATTCGTTATTTCCTCTGTTCGACGTGCAAATGGCGCACATCGCCTGTGCAGACAACCTGGATTATATGAATACTCTTCAGGATGAATCTATACAGCTCATCGTGTCTTCACCACCATACAATATTGGAAAATCCTATGAAAAGCGACTTCAGCTCGATGAATACATAAGCCAACAAACTAAGGTTATAACTGAGTGCGCCAGGCTGTTAAATCCGATTGGTTCGCTATGCTGGCAAGTTGGAAATAATATTGATGATGGTGAGATATTTCCTCTCGATATCATATTATATCCCGTTTTCAAGAGCCTTGGGCTAATGCTTAGGAATCGTATTATCTGGCAGTTTGGTCATGGACTGCACTGTTCTAAGCGTTTTAGTGGACGTCATGAGACTATATTATGGTTTACAAAAACGGACGACTATGTTTTTAATTTAGATAATGTTCGGATGCCATCCAAGTATCCAGGTAAGAAGTATTTTAAAGGGCCGAAGCGCGGTGAACTATCTGGCAACCCGCTAGGCAAGAATCCGACAGACGTGTGGGATATTCCGAACGTAAAATCAAACCATATTGAGAAGACATTACATCCATGTCAGTTTCCTGTCGAATTAGTAGAACGCTTAGTATTGGCAATGACAAACCCGGGGGATATTGTTTTAGACCCATATATGGGTGTTGGATCAGCTGTTGTAGCAGCTCTAAAACACGACCGTTTTGGATATGGCTGCGATATAATACAAGATTACGTCGATATTGCAAAGCAGCGTATTGAAAAACTTCGTTTTGGTACTCTTCTTACTCGTGAAATGGGCAAGCCAATTTATGACCCCTCGAAACCTGGTGGAGGACATTAATGAGAATCGTTGCTTCTTATTCTCACTTGAATGGATTAGAATTCTTGATAGTTCATCATCCAGAAATTTGGCAGGAAATCCAGGATGTAATTGCCTCCCTTGATGCCTCAATATGTAAAACTAAAGTTTCTAAAGAGAAGAATATGGTCGGAAATATTCTCTATTCGCCAACAGCCATGAACAAAGCCATCCGAATCTGTTTTGAGCGGCAGCAGTGGAAGGAATCGAGGGTATCTTACTGGGTCACTCAAGATTCAAAATTAATACGCCGAACTATGCAGATGAGTGCTTCGGAACAAAAAGCTGAGATCGAGGCTGCTGGTCATAAGCCTATATTCTCCTATAATCAGACGGACTTCGTCAAAGATCGCGTAGCGGTGGAAGTTCAGTTCGGTAAATATGCATTTGTTGCGTACGATTTATTTGTGAAGCATTTGGCGTTTTACATTCGTGATGTAATTGATGTAGGTATTGAGATATTGCCTATGAAAGAACTGCAATCCGAAATGAGTTCGGGACCGGGCTATTATGAAGGCGAGCTCTACAACTTGATCCGTGAAGGACGGGGTGTTCCAGCAGTACCGCTGGTTCTAGTAGGGATTGCACCTTAATCAATTTTAAAAGCTAATTGTATTTATGGAGTTATGCTTGATTATACAAGAATAGTTGAAATTAATGAATGGGCAGAAAAACAAGGAATATAGTTCGACTTACATGTTAATTATTTACTTCGTTTTAATCATAGATCTCCAAGTAGTGGGGACTTTTTTGGAAATTTAAGTTCAATTACGTGTAGTTCGTCACAAATTTACATATGTGTAATAAAAAGAAAATATCGATAATTTGATCTATTTCCACCTTTAATTAGTTGCTCCAGAGTGGTATACTGAGATAGAATCAATTGTTCGAAATGGAATATATTCTGGTGTCCAAATCAAAGTTACGAGGAGAGAATTATGGACGATACGCTGTTGAGCGATTCGACACCTGAGCAAACTTCGAAGATACAAGAAATAATTCAACTTCATCTTCTAGAAATTGAGCAAATCCGGAAAGCGATGAAACGTGCTCAGTCCCAAATAAATGCATCTGCAGCACGCACAGATGCCAACTTGATTCACATACAGGGGCAACTGACTAAATTACGGGCGAATTGAGATGCTTAAATCCTTGATGGAAATCATTAAGCAGCTTCTTGGGCTGGCTAAGGATACTCAGGCAAATAAAGATGATATCAAAGCAGTACAGTCAAGACTAGAAACTGTAACCGAAACACTGAAGCAGGTCATATTTGAACTTCAGCGCCTCAAGGAGAACGAAGCACACGAACGAGAAAAGTTGGGTTTGCGCCTGCAAAATGTGCTTTTGCGCTCCGAACGTCCTCTTCTTGGCGGTGTTAATAATGATCATATAAGTATAAACGACATCCAGACACGTATAGTAGCTCTCCAATAGGAAGTAGAAATTTTGAAGAATCGTATTGCGCAGTTGGAAAAATAAATAGCATATGACCGTCCTCACTCCAACATCTTCTTGCAGAAGCTTACTGCCCTTGTCTATGTATAAATATTAGCTTAGCTCATTCCTTCACCTCGATCATGAGTAAATGTTTACAAGTAGTATCAATTCGCGATTTTGATGCAGTAACCACCTAACATTCATCTAGGAGATTCATCGATGGGATTGCTAAGTCAGGTGTTTTTGGGGTTGCTCTTGGCCGCCTTCGCATTTGGAATAACATGCCCTGTGTCAGCTCAGGAAAAACCACCTCTCTACGAAGAAGAGATCGCCGCATCCAATCCCATCCGAATTCAGCAGGCGCATGAACTCGATAGTTACATCCTCAGTCTCAAGAACGATAACAGCCGACTACACAAACTCTTCACTCCAGACTATTCATCAACATCTGCCTATCTCGCATCCACGATCAAACTACGGAAAGCTTTTGCTCAGAGCATCGGTTATCCACCGCCTGGTCTACCCGATAAAGAAGCGTCCATTTTTACTCGTCTTGGTGAAGACGGATTAGGTACCTACTACCGCGCCACAATTCCTATTCTGCCAGGAGTGCACTCGGTTGGCCTGTATATAGTGCCGAAAGGCATCAAAGGCCGTGTCCCGCTTATCATCTCCATGCACGGCGGCGGCGGATCTCCAGAAGTAGCCACCTTCCATGGAGGCTCTAATTATCACGACATGGTGATGGGTGGGGTGAAACGTGGATATGTGGTGTGGGCGCCACAGCATCTCTTCAGCGCAGATGGTTACCCTGGCGACATCCGCAACCGCACCGACGATCGCCTGCGCTTGGTCGAAACGAGCATCACGGCAGTCGAGATCGCCAAGATCACACGCAGCCTGGATGTACTCCTTAAGCGCCCCGAGATCGACCCGAAGCGAGTTGCGATGGTTGGGCTCTCGTACGGAGGCTACTATACTCTGGTTACTACTGCCCTCGAACCTCGCATCAAGGCTGCAGTCTCTAGCTGCTACTACGGGGTGCAGGAAGGGCGATACGAAACCGATGAACTCTCGGTACCCACCGATTTTCGCTTTACCGACCGCTTCACTTTATTCAAAGATTCCGAAATCGTCGCTCTCATCTGTCCGCGCCCGCTGGAGATTCAAGCAGGTGCGAAAGACAACGCCAGCCACCGAGAAATGGGCAAACTACTCGCTCCGCTATCAGCACAGTACTATCATGGCCTTGGTATGGACAATAAGTTTCGGTTCCTGGTATTCGAAGGTGGCCACGAATTCTACGATCCCTCCGCCTGGGCATTCCTCAAGAATAATTTGTAAGACAGTCTCATTCTAAACTTATCCAACAATAAATTATCATGTTCATTTACCACTAAACGAAGCATGCATTATGAGCATCCCATCATATTCATTAGTCTTGACTTTATGTTATTTATGACATACAATATTATATGGCAAGCCGAGAACAGAAAAAGCTAGGCATACAACCAGATAAGGAAGTCGTTCAGCATACACACATACCGCTTCTCAATCAATACTCCGAAATCAAGACACCACCCATGCGGGCTGAAGCACGTAAAACTGCTGGATATAATATACGCAAATTACAGAACGGTGAATTGCTTGCCATGCCCACTTCACGCCCAATGCCGCTCATAGCAGATGACTGCCATGAACTGCGTGTTGACGATCACGAAGCCAATATCAGATGGTGTATCATTTATTTTATTGATAATTTAGCGATTGTGATACTAGAGATATTTCAGAAGAAAAACTCGTACGACTCCGGATTCAGTGAAGAAAAGCTGTCGCGAACGACTCACCCGTTATCTCAATGCAAAAGAAGGGAAATGAAAGATTTGGACGCACAGATTAAAGCCAGACTTGAGGCGGCAGGATTCAAAGAAACCAACGTCCAAGAACTCTTCGGCCTCACACCTGAGGAAAATGAACTGATAGAGACACGCATTGTACTCTCTCAACTAATTAAGCGCCTGCGGCAGAATGCCCGGGTCACTCAGGCCGCTGTGGCAAAGAGAAACGGCTCTAACCAGGCAAGTATTGCTAGAGACGAAACGAACGATCCTAGTGTCTCTGTTGAGCTAATGTTAAAAGTCGTTTTCACCTTAGGCGCAAACCGCAGGCAGGTGGCTAACGCCCTTTGTGCGTGATATTGTCATGTTTTTACTTGCGCCCTTGCACTTAATACATTACCCTGCCGAAATCTGGAGTTTCGATTCTAGGTATATATTAGTGGCCACGAGTTCTACGATCCCTCTGCTGTTGTTATCCTGGCAGAAAACGTGTTTGTAAGACGCCGTTTTCTTGTTGCAGGAAGTTTCAACACCCGGCATCAAAAAACCCCTCCCAGATAGATTCTGAGAGGGGTCAAGAAATACGAGTAGCTATCTATTCCACTGAGGACTGAGACTGCATCCGATCAAAGGCGCTGCCATCCGGCATATTCATGTGCCGAGTCGAATAGTCGATCATAATACCCGCAAGCAGAGAAAGCCACACGAAGCCGATGGCAGCCCAAAGCCAAGTGAGTTTTGATCCGTAGACCACCTGCATAAAAAACCCGACGACCAAGGCTGCCTTAACTATAGCAATTGCCATTGCAACTGCGAGCGCCGCGGGAGGATTCAGGATATTGTGCGGTATGAAGTACACTCCCACGGTTGCTACCAAAAGCATCAGAAGGAGTACATAGACTGTAAAATAGACCTTCACCGGGGTGACATGAGCATGACCAGACATAAGCTATCTTTTCCCAATCAAGTAGAATAGTGGAAACAGGAATATCCAGACAATATCGACGAAGTGCCAGTAAAGTCCTGCGAGTTCGATTGGCATATAGTACTGCGTGGACTTGTGATTAAGCAGTAACATCGTTCCGAGGACTGCCATGATGCCAATACCAATGACTACATGAATTCCGTGCAGGCCAGTCATAGCGAAGTAGAGACCGAAGAACAGCTCGGCTTTACCTGCTGCCACTTCCGTGAATTGCTCGTGCGGCCAATGGAAATTTACTCCAGGTATTAAATGATGCTGAAACTTTGGGTACCATTCAAATGCGAGCTTCACTACTAGGAATCCAGCCGCTAGCACAGAGGTGGCAGCCAGCCACATCGCTGAAAGTATTCTCTTTCCAGTCTGTGCTGCATGAACGGAGAGTACCATCGTAAGGCTGCTGGTCAGTAGAATCACAGTGTTTGCACAGCCATATACCCAGCTTAACTCCTCGTGACCCTCCTGGAAGGCCATAGGATACTGAATTCTGAAAATGCTATAACAGAGAAACAGAGCTCCGAAAAACAGAATTTCCGTCACCAGGAAAGACCACATTCCGACAATGTAGGACTCATCCTGCTGTTCTCGGTTCATAAACTGATGAGCGAGGTGCTCCTCATGTTCATGTGGTTCATTATGTAAACTATGTGCCGCTTCTACGCTCACTTAACGCCTCCTGCAGGAACACCAGACACGGAGCCCTCATTCTCAAGGCTTGAATAGTCAAGATCCGATTCGACATCCGGTAGCATCGTGTAGTCGTACGCTTCCCAGGTGACAATGGGTATATCCTCAAAATTTTCTGTAGGCGGTGGCGAGGCTGTCTGCCACTCCAATCCCACTGCGTTCCAAGGGTTTGCGCTTGCCTTCTTACCATAGATTAAAGAGAGGCTCAGATATACTGCGGGAATGAGATACCCCACACCTAGCACAGAAGCACCGGCAGTGGACAAAATATTCCATGCCTGGAATTCTGGTGGGTAGTAGTGATACCGGCGCGGCATTCCCAGATAGCCCAGTACAAACTGTGGGAAGAATGTTAGATTAAATCCTAAAAATATGATACCTGCTGCAATTTTTGCCCACAGTTCGTTATACAATCTTCCAGTAATTTTGGGCCACCAGAAATGAAGCCCCGCCATGAACCCGAATATCGCGCCCCCAACCATAACATAGTGGAAGTGTGCCACCACAAAATAGGTCATATTCAGATGCACGTCGACAGCAAGCGATGCCAGGAATAGACCTGTAAGGCCGCCAATGGTAAACAGCCCAATAAATCCGAGCGCATACATCATCGGTGCATGAAGAGTTACATTGCCCTTATATATGGTGGCTGTCCAGTTGAATACCTTGATAGCGGACGGAACCGCCACCAGGAAGCTAATCAATGAGAACACCATGGCTAGATAGACCGATTCACCGGTGACGAACATGTGGTGGCCCCATACGAGGAACCCAAATCCCGCAATCGCAAGGCTTGAGAAGGCCACTAGCTCATATCCAAATATGCGTTTACGTGAACCGTTTGCAATAACCTCACTGATGATGCCCATGGATGGCAGGATCATAATATATACTGCTGGGTGCGAGTAGAACCAGAACATGTGTTGAAACAAGATGGGGTCACCACCCTGAGCCGGGTTGAATATCCCGATCGGAAATACACGTTCCACAGCCACCAGAGCAAGTGTAATTGCAACAACTGGAGTGCCCAGCACGATAATAACGCTTGTTGCGTAGTGAGCCCAGATAAATAGCGGAAGTCTGAACCAGGTGAGGCCAGGCGCTCTCATTTTATGTATGGTGACAATAAAATTGATGCCCGTTGCGATTGAGGAGAAGCCAGCAATAAAGACTGCGATCAGCGTCATGACAACCTGGCCATTACTGTAGACACTGCTGTAGGGGGTATAGAATGTCCAGCCTGTATCAACTCCACCCATAATCATAGCAGTGAGCGCGATTCCGCCAGCAATGGTATAGAGGTACCAGCTCAACAGGTTCAATCGGGGGAATGCGAGATCTTTCGCTCCGATCATCAGTGGAATGATGAAGTTCCCAATGGTTGCCGGAATCGATGGAACCAGAAAGAAAAACACCATGATAATTCCATGGGCGCTAAACAGTTTATTGTAGCTGTCGTTCGTAAACAGACGGCCATGCGGCGATGTCAGCTCAGCACGTATTAACGAAGCGGCGACACCACCGATGATGAAAAAGAATGTGATCGATATCAGATATAGTACTGCTATTCTTTTATGGTCTTTTGTCAGCAGCCAGGACGCTACAGTGTGTTCAGCGTTCAGATAGTTCTTTACTGGTTCACTTTCCTGCTTTACATACGTGTCTGGTGCAGGTGCTTGTTGAATACTCATATTCGTTTCCCCGCAGTCGTTGCCTCTTTTGGTGCGGTCAGGGTATCTGTTGGAGCCATTGTATCTACTCCTGACTTCTTTTGTTGGGATGGTTCTGCCGTTTTGGCTGCAGCCGGTTGAGTTGGTGCAGAAATACTTCCATGCCCCGTACTTTTCTTCTGCCCTGTCGTTCCGCTCATACCAGGATTAGGCAGATGCCTCGCGCCTGGAGGAGAGCCATTCAATGATTTGATATAGGCGATAACCTGAAGTATCTGCTCTTCTGTCAGCTGGTCTTTATAAGACGGCATTACCTGCTGATACCCTGCAGCAATGTCGTCACTGGGATTGAATATCGAGTTACGAATATAGGTATCATCCGCAATAGTCGATGTTCCATCCTTTTTCATTACTTTGGATCCATACAGGCTTGTCAGGGTCGGCCCTCGGCCTAGGCCATCCTTGTCGTGGCAAGTGCCGCAGGCAAGTTGAGTGTAGAGCACTTCTCCAAGTGTTTCCAGCGACTGATGCCTGGCTTCCACTTCCTGCCCTGCATTGGCAAGCCAGGCTGCGTAGTCCATCGGACTTTGCACATAGACGCTTCCAATCATTTCAGAATGGTTTGTACCGCAGTATTCAGTACAAAATAGATGGAATTTCCCGATCTTGGTAGGAGTGAACCACATGGTGTTGTAGCGGCCAGGAAGTGCATCTCGCTTTACCCGGAATGCCGGCACATAAAATCCATGATTTACATCCTGAGAGATCATGGTTAGCTGTATTGGCTTGCCGACAGGGATGTGGAGTGTGTTATTCTCTCGAGCTCCATTTGCATGCTGGATATGCCACATCCACCGTTTCCCCACCACAAATATCTCGATTGCATTTTTTGGCGGATGATAGACACTTGCATACGGGATAGCCGCCATTACGAATACGCCAAGACCTAAAATCAAAGGAATTACAGACCATGTCATTTCTAGAAGAGCGTTATGATGACGCGGGTTTTTACGATTCACATTCTGTCCACGCCTGTATCGCAGCGCGAGAACGAAAATAAAGCTCAGAACGAGAACTGTAAAGAGCACAGTCAGACCGAGCAGTATATAGAACACGGGATCCATCTTATCTGCAAAGTCGGAAGCTCGATCTGGTAAAAAAGGATAATTCATTCGACTTAACCCCCAAAAACTTAAACGTTGTGGAGAGCATCCTTATCTCTAGGAGCGATGGGTATATTTTTATACCTATTCTTTTCCCAACGTATCATTATCAAAATAAAACTGCCCAGCGATACTATCGTGAGGAAGGATGCAATCTGAAGCAAACGAACTACAACAAAACTGTATTTGCCAGTAGCGGCATCGTAGTGAAGGCAAAATAGCAGTATCTGCTCCACGGGAGAGCCTATTCTATTTTCAGATGCTTCGATTAATCCTAATCCCAAATCACGAGGGCTGTAATCTGAACCATAAAAATATTTAGATATTTTACCTTTGGGCGTTAATATCAAGATTCCTGCCGGATGGGCAAACTGCTCTTTGTCGAGATCATAAGCATATCTATAACCAATTGCACTGGCCAGCCGCTGAATTGATTCCTGATCGCCAGTTAGAAAATGCCATCCCTGTCCTGCAGTCGGACGCTTGTAAATCTGAAGATAGGTATCCTTTTTATCGGCTGCGAGACTAGGGCTCTCTTTTGGATTGATGCTAACCGTAATGGCATCGAACTCTTCGCCGACATTGAAATGAAGCTTATTGAAGGCTTTAACCATGCCATCAAGTTCCATGGTGCAGACACCAGGGCAGCGATAAAATATCAAGTTCAGAATAACAGGTTTCTTGCCAAAATAATCACTCAGATGAATACTCTTACCGGCTTCATCTTTGAATGGGATATCCAGTGGTACCTGGCCATTCAGTTTTTGATCAAGCCCTACATCCCTTGAAGGGATGATTGTCTTACCATTGCGAATGTGTACGCTAGTTTTATTGCCCTGCGC
>JANXSG010000079.1 GCA_025352825.1 Chthonomonadaceae bacterium
CTTGAGGCGATCGTCGACTATATACCACCACCCCATGGGAATCCAGATGCTCCCCTGCGCGCTCTCGTCTTTGACAGCAAATTCGATCAGTATTTGGGTGTGATCTGTTATGTTCGTGTTGTCGATGGGGCCATTCGTCCAGGACAAAAGATCAAATTCATGGCGACAGACAAAGATTTTGATGTCGCTGAAGTAGGCACTTTTGCTCCGGGAAGGGTGATTGGGAACAGCATCGAAACAGGTGAGGTAGGCTATGTGGCCTGCAGTATTAAGACGATCGGTGATGCAAGAGTAGGGGATACCATCACGGATGCGGAGCGACCAGCGACGGAACAGCTTCCAGGATACCGTACAGCAAAACCGATGGTGTTCTGCGGACTTTACCCGGTTGATGGTGCCCAGTATAGCGACCTCCGTGAAGCGCTCTCGAAGTTGCAGCTGAACGATGCCGCGCTTTCGTTTGAACCGGAGACTTCCGCTGCTCTTGGTTTTGGTTTCAGATGTGGGTTCTTAGGCCTGCTTCACATGGAGATCGTTCAGGAGCGCCTGGAACGCGAGTTCGATATCTCTATGATTGCCACTTCTCCCTCCGTAATTTACAAAGTCTTCAAAACCGACGGCTCCGTAATCGAAATCGATAACCCGGCGCACCTCCCTGCTTCAACCACCATCGATCATCTGGAAGAGCCTTATGTCGATGCGACGATTATGCTTCCGAGTATCTATGTAGGGACTATCATGGAACTGGCGCGTGATCGCCGAGCTATATACGGGAAGATGGAGTACCCGGCTACCGACCGCGTGATGCTGCACTATAAGATTCCCCTTTCCGAGATTTTGATGGACTTCTTCGACCAGCTAAAATCACGAACGAAAGGATATGCCTCGTTCGACTACGAACTGAGCGGTTACCACCACTCGAACCTTGTCAAGATCGACGTCATGCTGAATGGCGATCCCGTGGATGCTCTTTCATTCATCACCCATCGAGATAAAGCGCAGTCCCGTGGCCGGCTGTTTGTGGAAAAGCTCAAAGAAGTAGTTCCGCGACAGCAGTATGAGGTTCGCATTCAGGCAGCTATCGGCGGCAGGGTAATCGCTGCTGAGACAGTGAAGGCTTTCCGCAAAAATGTTATCGCGAAATGTTATGGCGGTGATATCTCCCGAAAGAGAAAACTGCTTGAGAAGCAAAAAGAAGGAAAGAAACGGATGAAACAGGTCGGCAGCATTGAAATCCCACAGGAGGCTTTCCTCAGCGTCCTCAAACTCGGGGATTAGCAATTTATCTCATATCATCAAAATAGCTCTTTTCTACATTATCCAGCGATCGTTCGAAGTTAGTCGCTCATATTGAAGAAGTGGGTAGTGTCCGAAGTTAAGAATCAGCCCAAATTTGAGACCAGTAGCTTTCAAATAGTTTTGTGTCTGGGAACGGTGTCGGGGAGAAATATTATCCAAGGCTTTGAGTTCTAAAATTATTTTGCCATAGCAGACTATATCTGCCTCATGAAACTGTGTTAGAGTCGATCCATTGTAGCAAATTGGCAAGCGTTGGAATGATTTGAAGGGGATGCCTCTTTTGGTTAATTCAATTTCAAGACATTCCTGATAGACCGCTTCTAGAAAACCGCCACCCATAGATTTGTATACCTCAAAACAGGCTCCCATTATCTCGAAACTCTCTTCTTTGTATATTACATCAGACATCTCCTTAACCTCTCTACAGATTTTTGTCCGCGAAATACACGAAATAACACGAAAAATGATGCGGCTAAATTATCTAGTTATACACTAAATACGATCAGCTCTGAAGCGGAAATATATATCTTTTCATCTTAAAACAGACATGATCTGAAGTATATATGAATTTTGCATTTGCATTATTTTCGTGTTATTTCGTGTCTTTCGTGGGCAATGATTTCGAATCAACGACTTGGGAATTTGTGAATGTTGCCGTTGTTAGTTTGGAAGTCGGCCCACAGTGATGCTGGTTGGGTACTGCGGACTGTGGTAGATATGAATAGTCGATTTTTGGAAATCTTCTGGTTTTGCCGTGAAGATGTTGCAGAATTTCTGCGGATTCCTATCCACCAGCGGGAACCAGCTTGACTGTATCTGAACCATCAATCTGTGCCCAGGCAATATGGTGTGGCAGATATCGGGTAGTTCGTACGATACATTCTCCACTTTATTTGGGAGCAGCGGGGAAGGATTCATATAGCTTTTACGAAATTTAGCACGCATTATCTCCGCACGAACAAGCATCTGATAGCCTGCCATTTTTACCCCCGCAGTGTTGGGCGGTGCAGAATCTGGATAGACATCAATCACTTTAACTATGAAATCGGCATCGGTTCCAGTGGTTTCCACATAAAGATTTGCAGTCACCGGGCCAGCCAGGCTCAATGGTTTCTTCAGAGGTTCGGTCTCATAGCTGAGCACATCTGCGCGTTTGCTTGCGAACCGTTGATCGTCAATCATATACTCCCGTGTGCGGTCTGTGATTTTGCCACCTTGATAAGGCACTGGATTAGCTGGATCACTAATATATTCGTCTGAAGTGCTGACGGATGAAGATTCAGAAAGGTTTTCGGAAATCATCTTACTCTTTTGAAGGTAAAAAGTAGTTGCTTTAACCTGCTTTGGAGGCCAATTCGCAAACTTTAACCACCTGTTTGATCCGGTTTGAAAGACCTGTGCCTCCGGCTGCTTTTTTGAGCCGTCACCTCTCAAATAGTTGTCAAAGAATGGAAATTCGATCTGGTTCTGGTAGTATTCGGCAGTGGACTGACCGAATTCGATATCACCGAATCTATCTGCCTTCGATCGCTCCCAGCCCCCATGAAACCATGGCCCTTCGACTATAGTATTTGTAATTCCTTTATTCTGCTTTTCCACTCCCTGATAGGTGTGCAGTGCGCCCCAGCAGTCTTCGGCATCGAAGAATCCTCCGACAGTCATTACGGCGCAATGGATATTTTTCATATGCAGTGGCAGTGAACGTGCCTGCCAGTACTCGTCGTAAGTGGGATGGTCTATCAGATCCTTCCAGACGCCGTCGGTATCCTTGAAATGATGCTGAGTAAACTCGTCGATCGTGCCGTGCTTAAGGAAGTACGAGACTGGATCACCTGCAGTATCTACATTATCATCATCTTCACTTTTACCTGTACGCGGGGATTCTCCAAAACGAGCAAATCCCATTGCGTCCATCAGAAAAAGCGCTCCGTTGTGATGAAAGTCATCTCCAATGAACCAGTCGGAGACCGGCGCTTGGGGAGAGGCAGCTTTGAGAGCCGGATGGGAGTTTATTGCTCCTGCGCCTGCATAGAATCCAGGATAGGAGATGCCCCAGAGCCCTACACGTCCGTTGTTATCCGGTACATTCTTGACAAGGTAGTCGATAGAGTCGTAGGCGTCTGTGCTCTCATCGATGTCGTCGGGTTTGAGAGGATTGATTAACTGCGGACGGTCACTCACGAATTTCCCTTCGGAGTGATCTCTCCCACGCACATCCTGAAACACAAAGATATAGCCGTTGTCGGTAAATTTCTTTGAGCCGCGAATTCCATCTTTATACTCATTTGGCCCAAATGGGCCTGCTCCATAGGGAGTACGCTCTATGAGAATGGGGTGTGTGCCAGGAATTTTTTTGGGTAGATACACAGCTGTGTACAGTTTCGTGCCATCGCGCATCGGAATCATGTACTCTATTTTGCGGTAGTTATCTTTGAACTCAGTCGATTTTTGAGATAGTGATGGCACCGAACAAAATGAGGTCAGCAGGATCAGCGATGCACTAGTGAGGGATATGAGTGATTTTTTCATGGGGAATAGTTGGCTGAAGCTAACCCAATTTCCTGCAGGCTTTTTATACAACACATGGCAGGATGATGCTGGATTTTCGACAGGCTAACCAAATTTTTATTAAACATGGATAAGCAGGATGAACAGGATAAAATCATCCATCCTGCTTATCCATGTTCAATATGTTTTTATCCAAAGAGGGAATTGCAAAGGTTACTGCAAACGCGTATTTAAGCCCTCACCCCCAGACCCTCTCTCCCAGACTGCTCGATAGCTCGCAAGGGAGAGGGGGTGATTCAATCGGGAATCTCAGCCCTTGCTGGGAGCTTTTGATTCATGCTGCGCCAGACATTGCATAAAGAGAATACGTCAATTTAATATCATAGCCGATCATCAAATCCGTTTAATCCGAGCTCAACCAACTACTTCATACTGGTACCCTCGCCAGCGAGTGCGATTCGGAATGAGGGTTGATTTGGCTTTGAAGTTTTGATCCCAGTTTTTACCTGCGCAGCAGTCGAATCCGGCGATTTCTCGCCGGACACATCTACTTTTTGGGAACATCCTACTAGAGTTATAGCGGTGATACCCAGCAGGATTCTCATTTTTAGAGATTGTCCCACAGATACTTCTCCTTATAGTTGCTCAGTACGAAATGAGTGTCATTGGCATCCTGTCCAATCTGGAAGGTAGTGCCAGCAGCCATATCACCCAGACGCAGACGTTTCACGTGGCCATCACCAAAACAGGTGTTGACACCGCCGGTAACTCTGGGAGTAACTCCGCCGGACTCCCCGCCATGGTTGACATCAAGGCCGATAAACGTGTCCCAGCCGCTATTCAGACCCCAGTTCCAAATACAGGCAATATTACCATCTACCTGATTTGGGTCGCTGCCATCTAGATTTGTGTCCCAGCACATGGGAGCATCCACCATACCGCTCCAGTAGTAGACCCCAGGAGTATTCTATTCTTTTTAACCTTCCGTACCTGCGTTGTACATTTCGGTGTAGTAGATCGTCTCGGAAGGCTTCGCAAT
>JANXSG010000114.1 GCA_025352825.1 Chthonomonadaceae bacterium
AATTCGGAGAAAATAAATCCGCCTGCATCATCACCTGCGAAATCTACTCGGTCGATGACCGCCGTCTCCACACTGCATACATCCATTAAATCGCGAACGTTAGTCTTTGTGCGAGTTACCGATGCTCCGTGCAGTGATGCGAGAGATTCGATTATTCTTGGCGCGTTAATAGGAACCGCAATTTTAGCATTTTCCTTGGTTCTGGCAACCAGAACACACATCATGGCAAGGAGCTGATCTCCGTCGATTACCTGCCCATTTTCATCCACGAGAGTCATTCTCTCGCCATCTGCCTCGAATAGCACTCCCAGGTCGGCATGCAGAGTTTGAACTATCTGCGCTAGATTCGGAAGCAGGCTTGCTCTGTCGAGAGGAGTTTTCGGTGTTTTAGAAACATCCGGGTAGGCGTTCAGTGCAATAAGATCGCATCCAAGCCGGCCAAGCATGGTGGGATAGACACTTGCAAGCCGCCCGAAAGCAAAGTCGGCGACAATTTTCAGATGTCGTGTTTCCACTTTGGCAACATTTATATGATGATAAAAATCTTCTGCGTACTGCTCTTCACTTCGGCCAGCAAACTCCAGCTGCCCTACCTGCTCCGCATCGACACGTCTGAAATCTTCACGGAAGAAGATGGTCTCAATCTTGCGCTCTGCATTTTTAGATAGGTAGACTCCCTGTCCGTCAAAGAATTCTATCAGAGCAAGTTTGGGATCGTTTGGCGCCAGCCGAATATGCACTCCCCCACCCGCCTGCGACCCGAGGATTCCATGGCGCGCAATAGGAAGCGGTTTAGAACGCATATCCAGCACATTCACACCTACCGAAAGCAGCCCTGAAATCATGGCACGTTTCATCATTCGAGCGACCGGGCCAGAATCGCGGCTCGTGACTACTGTAGCTCCCCGCTTTAGATAGCCTCCGAATGATGCTCCCAGCTTGCAGGCAAAATCAGGAGTGAGTTCAATATTGGCGATTCCCATGACACCTTGGTTACGGAAGAGCGAGCCCGCCCATTTCTGACCCCATATCAGGCTCATCGTTACTGTGCTTCCAGCCTCGATAATTTTGTCTGGCCAGAGTTTAATCTGTGTACGAATGGTGCAGCCGTTTTCAATCCGGCATCTATTACCTATGACGACGCCTTCTTGAATGACACAGCTCTGCTTAATAGTTGCATGGGAGCAGACCGTACAGGCACTTAACCGCGACTCGACTCCCACATAGACATTATCCCAAAGGACGCTGCGGTGGATTACTGCCTTCTCTTCGATGATGGCATTGTCACCTACGACTGTGTACGGACCGACAACTGCCTCTGCTTTAATTTTGCAGTTCTTACCTATCACTACCGGAGGGATAATCTGTGCCGTAGGATCGATATCGCAGCCATCTCCCACCCATACTCCGCCCTCACGAACCAGCGAAGTACTGGAGCCGATTTGAATTCTAGTCTGGCCATCGAGCACAGTGTACTGAGCCTCTCGATACTGCTGGAGATTACCTACATCGCACCAGTAGTCGTTATCCATTACATAGCCAAATATGGGCTTAGACTCTGAAAGCATCTGAGGGAAAATATCCTGGCTCCAGTCGTAATTCTTCCCCATCTCCATATAATTAAATATGGATGGCTCCAAAATATACATTCCCGTGTTCACGGTATCGGAGAATACTTCTCCCCAGGAGGGCTTTTCCAGGAATCTTCGAATACGGCCTTCGTCGTCAATGATAACAACACCGAATTCGAGTGGATTTGGAACATGCGACAGCACGATAGTCGCCTGACTATCTTTCTCCTTGTGATATTTTATAGCCTTTGTTAAATCTATATCGGTGAGTGCGTCTCCGCTGATGATAAGGAATGTATCGTCTTTTAAATGCTCTTCGGCCTGCTTCACACTGCCAGCCGTCCCCAGAGGAGTATCTTCGACAGAGTATATAAGTTTGACTCCCCATTCGGAGCCGTCGCCAAAATAGCCTTCTATCTCATCCGCAAGATAATGCAGAGTAACGATAATCTCCGTGATATCGTGCTGCTTAAGCAGAATCACAATATGTTCCATGATTGGAACATTGAGTGCTGGGGCCAACGGTTTTGGGCGCTGGGAAGTGATCGGCCGCAGTCGCGTTCCTTCTCCCCCTGCCATAATGACTGCTTTCAAATCCACCCCCCATTCCAGTGATGCTAAAATAATGGAAATTATCCGCACGATATCAGCACATGCACTATTTCGTCATGAAAAATCTGGGGCTGCAGAGGAGGTAAGGATACTATCCTTTGGTCTGATCTGCAGCAGTATATCTATCAACGGCACCATATATCATCAGAGCGCCACCCGCAAGCCCGACCAGCACACCAGAAAGCATCGAAAAACGTGCGAGAGCAATCAGAAAGCATACTGCCCCCATCAATCCCTGTCCAGCGCCAATCAAACGTCGATTTGAATGATCAGGTGTCCAAAGCAACATCAATCCGCAACCAACACTGCAGATTGTAATGGGCCAGCGAATAACAGTGCTGATACCATGATAAGTGATGCTCAGCGGGTGTGAATATACTGCTGGAAGTGGTAAAATCATATTTGCAGGAATGACATGGCTTTCCCAGGGCAAGAATAGACTAAATATTGCCGCTAACATTCCAATCAGAGTTGCAGCCTCACCTCGGCTTAAAAAACGCTGCAGATCGCCGTTTGCTGAATCAGGAGAAACGGCATGAGCTATTTCCTTTTCTTTTGCCAATATTCCTTCTAATCCTCAATATTGAATTGAACATCAAAACTCAAGTTCGTATACTAACTAAAAAGCGAATCATGCTTTACTCTATTGCTCGTGAATCCGACTGCAAATCTCTCTTAATATGCCTTCCAGATCGCCGGATGCCGTCTTAAAAGCGTCGGCATCCACCGTGAGTGGAGCACCAAGCACCACGAGAGGTGCGCCATAACTTGGGCATGCGATAGCCTGTTCAATGGATAAACCACCTACGGCCTGAACCGGGATAGAGACGGCCTGAACTACTTCTCTCAGCTTATCGAGCGGGCTGGGCATTCCGCCGTTGTACATTTTCTGTACTTCCGGGTCGCGCCGTTCGTCGTATCCGATATGATGGATTACAAAATCACAGCCCAGATCTTCGAGAATTTTGGCTCCTTCAACCATATCTTCACAGCCTAAATTATCCCCCATCACCTTGATACCATAATCTTTACCAGCTTGTACAACCTGCTTGATTGTAGCTGGATGTGCTCGTGCCATCACTACCACATGGGTGGCGCCTGCCTTGGCCATCATCTCCGCTTCCAAATAACCGCCATCCATCGTTTTCAGGTCGGCAACTATAGGTGTGTCTGGAAATGCAGCACGCAGTGCGCGCACTCCATGCAGGCCTTCGGCAAGAATAAGTGGAGTACCTGCTTCCAGCCAGTCGATACCAGCTCGCATTGCGATAGCGGCTGTTTCTAAGGCTTCTTCCTTGCTGGTTAAATCAAGGGATATCTGTACGATCGGTTTCAAGTTAAATTCTCCTGGATTCAACCCTGATGCATTCATAAATTACTACAGGAATTGAAAAAAGCTCTGAGTTAGTGTTTATAAGTGATTTAATTGCATGGGCAAATTCTCAGAATTTTTTCTGCACGCAATAATAAAAAACTTATAAAAATATACCTGTTTTTTTGCTTGCTTTTGATAAGAGTCTGTGCTACTATAGCGCCTACGAAATATTTCCCCAGCCGAAGTATACACTGTTTATACTCTGGCTTGCATGCCAAATTATTGTCTCCTGAATTTCTGTAAGATTGGCAGTGAGAGCGTATGGATTATAATCGGGGTGTTTGGCATCAGAACTTTTTATTATTTTTAGAAAAGGAGTCGGTTATGAATACAGGGTACCTCCTAATGTCGGTGAATACTATCTCTTTCTATTCTGCAAACCTAGAATTCATGGGTTTTGCTTCGCCTTCATGGAATTTGGTGAGTTGAATGGAAGACAAAACTAATGGGAATGTTTTGGATTCTGATGGGTTTGTAGCTGGATACTGTGTGCACTGCCGAACAAAACGCCCCATGACAGGCGCAATACAGGTCTGCAATAAACGTGGCGGCCGAGATTTGAAAGGTCATTGTGGAGTGTGTGGTATCTCCATGTACCGTCTTGGTGGCTGGGATTCCGTGGCGGCCTCATCAGCCCGAGCGGATAAGCCAAATATTTCCGTTTAAGATTGCTATGTGATTCTTTTTTCCTGATATAATCGCATTTTTCAAAAATAATACTATTCAGCATGACAATTCGCAGCAATCGAATATAGTGTTACATCACTTTCGAATCAATTGAAGATGTTGATCAAAAGTATTCCAAGACAAATTATTAGGCGCACATGTATTATCCATTAATATTTATTTCTAAATAGTTACCAATGGAAGCGACTGTAATCTGATTATGCTGAATAGTTGCATCTTTAATTTATTTTCCAAATGCATAATAAATGCTTGCATTCCTGCGCACTACACAGTATAATTACTACTAATACATGTGGAGGTTTGTATAGTGTTATCCGCTGAAGTGCTCTCGGTTGGAACGGAACTACTTCTCGGCCAGATTGTGGATACTGATGCCGCTTATCTGGCTAAAGCGCTGTCCGAACTGGGTATAGCAGTATACCGCCGCACCACTGTCGGCGATAATCCCGAGCGCTTGCTGACGGCGCTGAAACATGCGCTCGAAGAAGCAGATATCGTGTTTACAATCGGCGGTCTTGGCCCCACAATGGACGATATTACACGTGATATTCTTACGGATTCGTTCGGCGATACACTCCAGATCGACGAGAATATAGCGAAATGGCTGCGCGAGTTTTTCTCCAGCCGGGGCATGGCCGTTCTCGAAAGCAATATGCGACAGGCCATGGTTCCTGTTCACGGGCGGGCGCTTTCCAATCCCAATGGTACTGCCCCCGGACTTCTGATAGAAAAAGACGGCAAGATCGGTATTGCGCTCCCCGGGCCTCCCAACGAATTTATCCCCATGGTCGATAACGAAGTGGTTCCGTACCTTCGCGCAAAAACCGGCAATGTCGGCACCATTCGATCTCTAATGCTTCGTGTAGCCGGAGTTGGCGAGAGCGCCGCAGAAGATAAAATAAAAGATCTGATGCTCGATTCGAATCCTACCGTCGCGCCATACGCCAAGGTTGGCGAGGTGCATTTGCGAGTGACAGCGAAATGCGACACAGCAGAAGAGGCGGAACGCATGATTGCCGAACGCGCTGAACTGGTTCGTGCCAGGCTGGGTGTTGCGGTCTACGGAGAAAACGATACTACCCTCGAAGCCGCCGTAGTAACGGAGCTTACGAAACGCAGCCGTACTCTTGCAACCGCCGAGAGCTGTACAGGCGGCTTACTCGGGCAGCGAATAACGGATGTTCCTGGAAGCTCGGCGGTATATCTTGGGGGAACCATTGTATACAGCAACGCCGCCAAAACAGACCTCGCCTATGTACCGCCCGAACTGATACGCGAACACGGCGCTGTCAGCGGGGAAGTGGCCGCGGCGCTTGCACAAGGGGCGCGAAGACGTTTTGGGGCAGACTATGGCATTGGAATCACCGGTATAGCCGGTCCGGATGGAGGCAGTGAAGAGAAGCCTGTCGGGCTGGTACATATTGCGGTGGCAGATGCCAGCGGCGTTAAAGCGGACTATACCACTTTCATCGGCTCCAGGCAGATTGTGCGGCATCGGGCATCGCAGATGGCGCTGAATATGCTCCGATTACAAGTTCTGAAAGAAAAGTCTTGATTCGTAGTTATCTTTTTTGAAATCTTTTTTCTTGTTGTCTTAGTGACCTAGCGGTTCAAATTCTTACCAGACTAATCAGAATTAAAACATAAAATCCCGCATGTCAACCGCTAGTACATTCATTATTAATATAAAAGCTTAACATCATTTCCTGATTTCACGAGGAGGAGTATAGTGGAAAATATAGAGATAGAAATTGAGATAGATAAAGCTGTTCACAGAAAGCTAGCAGTCGACTGTTTCAATGGGACTTGGACGCTGATGGAAAAAGCCGATCTTTCTCGTGAAGAGATCGATACGATGATCAGTATGGCTCATGCTTCCCGATATCATTGGGAGATCGCCGGGGACGCCACTAATCTGGCTCGCGGTGATTGGCAGATTTCCCGAGTATACTGCATACTTAAGAGGCCGGAACCTGCAGAGTACCACGCTACGCGGTGTCTGCAAATCTGCATTGAAAATAAGCTGAGTGATTTCGATCTTGCTATTGCATTCGAAGCAAAGGCGCGTGCTGGATCTGTAGCAGGAAATTTAGGAGACCGCGATCATAATCTTATTCTGGGAAGAGAGACAGCTGCAAAGATTATGGATCTCGCAGAGCGAAAACAGGCGCTCGCCGATCTGAATTCAGTACCCTAATTTGGTATTTTCATAGATTGTACTTCCGTATTGACCAACTCCCATGCTGTAAAAAACAGTCAGGTCTATCTCATTCTGCAGATATTTGATTCTGTAGTCTGAGGTGGGAGAGAAACGCCGGAGGCCACTCGTGCTCCAGCCCATTCAGGGCAAATCGGCGCGTCACTCGTTTGCTGTAAATATTTAGACAGCGCACGGATGGCGGCAGATGGATCACCGCTGCGTCCTCATGGAGAAGCGCTGCCAAGCGCAAGAAAGGAAACTAAGACCGTGGCAGTTAACGAAGTAGAACACAAGATTGATCCTAAGAAGGCCAAAGCGCTCGAAATGGCGCTAGGTAACATCGAGAAACAGTTTGGAAAAGGAAGCGTGGTACGGTTGGGGCAGTCGATGCGCCTCAATGTGGATGCTATTTCCACTGGCTCGATTGCGCTGGATATGGCTTTGGGAGTAGGGGGAGTGCCGCGAGGCCGCATCACCGAAATATACGGCACGGAATCATCAGGTAAAACAACAATCGCGCTGCAGGTAATCGCGCAGGCTCAAAAGAAGGGTGGGGTGTGTGCTTATGTGGATGTAGAGCACGCCATCGACCCCGAATATGCTCGCAAACTAGGTGTGGATGTGGACAACCTATTTATTTCGCAGCCGACCACCGGTGAAGAGGCCCTTGATATTATGGACGCGCTGATACGTTCCAGCGCCATCGATGTAGTCGTTCTCGATTCTGTGGCGGCACTGGTTCCCAAAGCGGAGCTTGAAGGCGACATGGGCGATTCGCATGTAGGACTCCATGCCCGCCTGATGTCTCAGGCGCTTCGGAAAGTTGCTGGGAGTATCAACCGTACAAATACCGCCGCCATCTTTATCAATCAGATACGGCAAAAAATCGGCGTCATGTTTGGGAATCCGGAAACAACATCAGGCGGGCTTGCACTCAAATACTATGCCTCGGTTCGTATGGAAGTCAGGCGAACTGAGACTGTAAAAAGCGGTACCGATGCGGTGGGCGCGCGAGTCAAAGTAAAGATCGTTAAGAATAAGGTGGCTCCCCCATTCCGCCAGGCTGAGTTCGACATTATGTTTGGCAAAGGAATTTCTCGATCTGGCAGCATGCTTGATATGGGAGTTGATCTGGGGATAATCGGGAAGAGTGGCGCCTATTTCTCCTATGGGGACATTCGACTTGGCCAAGGAAGAGAGAACGCACGTACCTTCTTAGATGATAATGAGATGCTGATGGATGAGATCGAATCGCGCATTCGAACTCATGGCGCTGAGACGCCAATCGTGAAAGCAGCTATATTAGAGGATGAAGAAGAGTAGATTTTCGCCCACATCCCCGGCCCTCTCCCGAAGCTTCGGGAGAGGGGAGCGAAATTGTTACTGTTTGCACTTCGCTATTGACAATTCCAATACAGTGGAATTGCTTATATACTTGCTCCCCTTCCCTCCGAGGAACGAGGGAATCAGGGAAGGGGTCGGGGGTTATGTAGATTATGGCTGGGGATGAGGGTAAAACTCAATCTCTACTTTCTTACAAATAAAATGTACATCAAAATCAGCGCGAGAATAAAAAACACCACACCGATCAAGGGGGCGAACCCCTTTTTGGGAGGTGCGTCCTGAAGCTCCTGAAGTTTTTGTATATTCGAGGCTCGGAAATTTGTGGTAGTTGGTACTGAGGTTTTTGGAGTGTTGTCCGTGTCTGTTAAATTGCTTCCCAATCGCTTCCCGCACTGCCAACATGGCTCCTTTTCTGATACATCTTGATTGATTGCTGCGCAATGAGGGCATCTGATTTTAGCCATGTAAACATCCTGATGAGAAATTTCTATGCTGATCAGTTCATGGAAATAGGGTAAAATTCCTGCAATAGTTTCTTCACATACACACGTAAGCACTAGAGCATATCCTGCTCGCCATCTAACCAACCTGAAAGATAGTGGAAAGTTGAACACATTTAAACATCAATGTAGAGATTCACTCTCAGAACAATATAAACGGCACATTATCTTAATGGAGACATTTATGCAGCGGGATGATGTAGAAGAAGCGCTGCCTTCCCTGGATTTCCTGCGAAGTGTCGATCCAAAGAATCAAGAAGTGTTGTACAACCTGGGGCTAGTGTATCAGCATAAAGGAGATGTCGCACGCGCAGTGAGTGTATTCTGGGAGTGTATGAATATCGATCAGGTCAGCTCTTTTGGCAAACAGTCTGGGATCGCTTTAGAAATACTCGACTGTGTTCAAATCAATCAGATCGGGCTTCTTTCACATGACGATTTGGTATTCCGTACTAAACTGTGTCAAGGTTCTGCAGAAGCTGCCAAAGATAGAGGATACACACTTAGCCGCTTTGGAGAGCGCATGCTAGAACAGCTTGTGATTTCTCATCTATCGAATGTTCCCGACAACTGTCGCCCTACATACATTAATTAACTCTCATGCCACTACGGCCATCAGATATTCGCTTAAAAGAACTTTTACAGACTGCACGCGCAGGACACAGAACGCTTGTGATGGGGATTCTGAATGTCACTCCGGACTCTTTTTCGGACGGAGGCAGATTTCTTACAATCGAAACTGCAGTCATTCAAGCGCAGCGTATGGTTGAAGATGGCGCAGATATTCTGGATATCGGCGGGGAATCAACCCGGCCAGCAACATTTCATACCTCATCTCCTCTCGATCCTCAAGAAGAACTCGACCGGATTATCCCCGTTATTCAAGCTATATTAATAACCATGCCAGCCATACCAATATCTGTAGATACGTACAAATCTTGTGTGGCATTAAAGGCAGTAGAGACGGGCGCTGCCATGATCAACGATATCAGCGCGATGCGTGCGGATGTGAACATGCCAAACTTGATTTCTAGCCTTAGTGTACCTGTCTGCTTGATGCATATGCCCGGTCTCCCTACCTCCATCCCATCCCATCCCGATTACGAAGATGTAGTTTCTAATGTTAGGCAGTTCCTAGAAGAACGAATCGAATCCGCTATTTCAGCCGGTATATTGCGGGACAATCTGATTATCGATCCTGGATTTGGGTTTGGCAAAACGGTCGAACAGAATTTAAACATACTGCGCAGGCTTCAGGAAATCTGCATTCCAGGAGTACCTCTTCTCTCTGGTACTTCTCGCAAATCAATGATTGGAAAGACACTGGCCGACCTGCCTCCCAATGACAGATTAGAAGGAACTGCGGCGACAGTGGTTATGTCTATTATGAATGGAGCATCTATTGTTCGCGTACACGATGTCAGAGAGATGAGCAGAGTAGTGCGAATGACGGATGCCGTACTTCACGCTCAAGATGTGCCCGTAGTGTACTGAGTAATTCGAACTTGCGAAATCAGGTAATGATGGCAGGAGTAAGCTGCCTAATTGTACAAGTATTAGTTATAAAGGGTTTGGGGTGTTTCGGTTGAACCATTAAAAGTCTAATGATCTATTGAATTGAAGGAGAGAAACATGAAGTATGTAAATAGTTGGGTTCCAAACAAAATAAGTTTTTCTGCGCTGACGTCGATAGTTTCGATAGTGGCTGCAATATTTTCAATACCGAATGCTCGCGCGAATGAGATTGCCAGCCTGCCACAGTTGATTGGCGCATCTGCACTACATCGTGTTGCGATAGTGGATACCCAGCTTCATTTGAACTCGATTCAGACTGCTTTATCCGATTCGATTTTAACCAGTTCAGTAATTCGTGGCGGAGGTGGTATCTCCCTCACCAATCCGCTAGGTGTTCATCTGAGAGTGGGCGCGATGGTTTCACCACGCACCAAGTTTATCGGCGGGCTTGATGTGACGATACCAGGCCTAGGTTTTGGAACGAACTACTCCACCAGAGTGGACGCAGATGCTATTGTCTCAGCGAATATCGGCGGTGTATCTACCCTCATTCCCCTCACCATTAATGAAGTGTACTCGAAAGGCTTGATTACAGGAACTCGTTTCTACGGTGGCGCTGGTGTGGGAGCATATATTGGCAAGGTCACTCGGCTGGGAGGCAAAATCTTTGTTGGGGTCGATTTAGCTGGCAGAATAAGCGGAGAACTTGGTGTCCATTTCTCCGGTTTTGGCGATCCACTCCTCACACTTCAGGCACGATTGCCATTGTAGCTAACAGTGGATAGCAATGGAACTACGAATTGGATTCGTATTCCATTGCTTTGCAATATGTATTCAAACTGCATCGGTCATACATCACTCCATCAGTCCCGTAGTTTTGACAAAAGTGCGTGTTTAGGTGTATACTGAATATACAAGGATTGCTTGTTGCGCAACCCGGTCTGCGTCTCATCCTCGTTCGTGGTCTATCCTTAAGCACCTCGATTTTGCATTTCCGTTTGTTTTATCTGCCTGGACCGGCACTAAAAGATACATCTTTACAGGCCGATCTCAGGAGATTTTTATTTTATGTCGTTCGCAAACCTCGGCCTCATGCCCGAACTGCTCAAAACAGTCGCGGATGAAGGCTACACCGACGCCACGCCTGTGCAGCTGCAGGCTATTCCCATCATTCTGCAGGGCCGTGACATCATGGCTGGAGCACAGACTGGTACTGGCAAAACTGCCGGATTTACGCTGCCACTCCTGCAGCTTCTTAATGCCAAACACACCCGCCCGCTGCCTGGTGTACGCCGCAAAATTCGTGCCCTCATTCTCACTCCCACACGTGAACTCGCGGCACAGGTTGAAGAAAGCGTCCGTACTTATGGCAAAAACTTGCAGCTCCGCTCCACATGCATATTTGGCGGTGTGAATATCAACCCGCAGATACACACTCTCCAGCGAGGAGTTGAGATTCTGGTAGCAACCCCTGGCCGTCTGCTCGATCACCTGCAGCAGCGAACCGTCGATCTTTCTACTGTGGAAATATTAGTTCTCGACGAAGCAGACCGAATGCTGGATATGGGCTTTATTCGCGATATTCGAAAGATACTTGCGGTCATACCTCAGCGCAGGCAGAACCTACTTTTCTCTGCCACCTTCTCAGAAGAGATAAAAGAGCTGGCAGATTCTTTCCTGCATGATCCCGCCCTCATAGAAGTCGCCCGCAGGAATACAGCGTGCGAGCTGGTCTCGCAGATTGTCTACCCTGTTGACCGTGAACGTAAGCGGGAACTGCTTACCCACCTCATCAAGAAGCACGATATGCAGCAAGTACTGGTCTTTACGCGCACTAAGCATGGCGCCAACAGGCTCGCTGAGCAGCTTGAGCGTGATGGAATCTCCACCGCCGCCATTCATGGCAACAAGAGCCAGCCACAGCGTATGAAAGCGCTGGCCGATTTCAAACGCGGTGCAGTGCGTATTCTGGCTGCCACCGATATTGCCGCGCGTGGGCTTGATATCGATCAATTGCCGCATGTGGTTAATTATGAACTACCCAATGTGGCTGAAGACTACATTCACCGCATTGGCCGAACTGGCAGGGCAGGAAGCACAGGCAGCGCCATCTCCTTAGTCTGTGTGGATGAACTCAAGCTTCTTTCTGACATCGAACGCATGTTGAAAACCCGAGTCGATCGTGAGATTATCACAGGGTTTGAACCAGATATGAGTATCCGCCCAGAGCCGATCCCAAATGGGCGCAATGGTGTGCGCGAACAGCGAGATACTCGTGAATATCGACCCAGAATGAGTGCGCACCACACTCCTTCTTCAGGCAATCATAGAGGAGCAATGGGCGGTGGACAGAGAGGCGGCGCTTCCAGACCACCAGCAAGATTCGCAACTCGACCGAACAACGAGAGAGGTTAGTCAATCAATTCGGAGGCAGTGGTGGAAAGTCCTATTCGAGCGCTATTTCTGGATATCGATGGTACGCTTATTTCAGGAAATGAGATCATTTCATCCGAAGTGCTGATTGCAATCAGAAAAGCGCATGAGTGTGGCGTAGAGGTGGTGTTATGTACCGGAAGAACCATGTTCACCACCCACCACATTGCAGCCCAGCTTCCAATTCCTTTAGGATTTGTGGTCACATGCAACGGCGCTGTAGCAACACATGCGGGAATGGGGGAAACACTTGTACGAGAAGTGATCCCCATATCCATCGCCTTACAGATTGTTCGGGTAATTTTCAACTCTGGAGCAACCCCTTATGTCTTTGAAGACTCGATAGGATACGGCACTGAATCTGCTCGGGTGTTACACCCACACGGAATGCCATTAGGTCATTTCGCCGAAAAGCCCCGGTATCGGCCTTATACCGACATTTTGCACACTCTCCCATTCGAGCCATGCTCCGTCAGCACTTTCGGCCCCACAGAAAATATTCGGCCCCTCGTTCAGTCGATCAAATATCAGTTGCCAGACGCGGTACGCGTGATACAGTCGGGTTCTAATACCGATTGGGGGATAGAAGTGTTCTCCGCCAAAGTCAGTAAGCAGCTTGGCCTGGAAGCAGTCGCTAATAAATTGAACCTCAAGCGCCACCAGATCATGGCTATCGGAGATCATCATAACGATACAGAAATGATAGAGTGGGCAGGTATCGGAGTTGCGATGGGAAATGCGGTACCCGAGATAAAGCAAGCAGCGGATTGGGTGACAACATCGGTTGAAGAACATGGCGTCGCCCTGGCAATTGAACGATTTATACTGTCGCCATCAGTTGAAACCAATAAGTTCGCGAGTTCGTCTCTAAGGTAGTGATCATTCAGACGAAATGGGGAGAGATCGTATGAAAAACTGGGTACTGCGCTGGATAGCCAGCGCTCTGGCGCTATTTATAGTAGCGAATGTTGTTCCTGGAATCCGGGTGGACAGCCTTCCCACACTTCTAATTGCAGTTGTGGTACTGGGTCTGGTTAACTCCTTCATTCGCCCATTGATTATGTTTTTCGCCTGGCCAATCAACTGTCTCACGTTTGGGCTGCTTGGATTCGCGATTAATGTTTTCCTTTTCTGGTTTGTCGGGAGTAATATGGTCAAGGGCTTTCATGTTGAAGGGATATATGCCGCGTTAATCGGTTCCGTGGCAATGGGATTCCTGAGCGGCCTGTTCAATATGCTCCTGAAAGATAAAGGCGACCGCGACAATAGGTAGAAAATCAGGGAGTGAGCATGTGGAAGGAAGCCATTCGTTTCTCGAGGACATCCGATGGATCTGTTTCGATCGACGACGCGTATATCTGCCCGCGATCTACTTCTGATATGGCTAGCCGATTATCGCCTGAGGAGCTGCTGTTTTCAAGTGCTATGGTAATTGTAGCACGCGCCAAAGTGGAATCCGTATCGAATATTGCTTTACTTGCCCGATAACAGGTGCGCACTAACTGCTCTCTTGATGGTGAGCTGCTATCCTCGCCGCCTATGGAAATTGCAGCTACCTGAATAGAAACAGTGCCATTGCCGCGATCTGGAACTGCTTGAACCACATTCATGCCAGCGGAAAGCGTAAGCGGATTGGCGCGTGAGATGAGCAGCATCGACGCAGAACTTTCACCCACACCTGAAACATCCTGACCAAGAATTGACGGCAGCGGAGTTACTTTGTTCACAGGAGCTGGAGTAACATTAAATGCTCGTGCTCTTGATGATTCCCGATCAGAATTAATCGTATTAATAGGAGCGGGGAGAGAGTTTGCAGTGTTTCGTGCAGATAAATTATCTGGCCGAAACCCCTGACCTCCCACGGCGCCTGTTCGAATTCCAGTAGTTTCCTGCAATAGGGGTGAATTTTTTTCTGAGCTGCTATCTTTCGCTTCCGTAGATATATCTTTAGGCGGCAAAGTAGGTAATGATTGATGCCTCCGCGATATAGATAGCCAGGATAAGCCCAAAACCATGAGGATGGCGCAAGTAATGGAAGTAATAGTGATAGCTCGAAGCCATCGCTGTGGAGAGATACCAAGAAGATTTACAGTACCGCTCGCGAAGGATTCATCGTCCAGAGGAGACAGTTTTCCAGAACCTGAATTTTTACTAGACCGATGCGCAAGGATTAGTTTGATCTCTTTCTCTGCTTTTTCGAGCTTTTCTCTATCTATTGGGCTGGCCCCAAGATCGAAAGCCATTCGATACCACTGAACCGCATCCTCAAACTTGCCTTGATCGCGGTATATGTCGCCTAAAAGAGAGTGTGTGGCGAGATCTGCGGGAGAAATCCTTAGCACACAAACACAAAAATCTATGGCTTCGGCCCATTGACTACGAACTCGGCAGAGATTTGCTTGTGTAAGCAGAGAATGAACATTCACATCCGTCTCGGCGAGGGTCAAATAAGAGACATGTTCAGTGCCGTAAATGTTCTGGAAATCAGTTAAAGCTATCGTGACATCCGCATAGGGCAAAGCTGCATTGCAGCAGCTGCACACAACGGCGCCGTTTTCGATTTCTGAACTGCATTGTGGGCATTTCATGCTTGATCTCTCATATAAGAGCCTTTACCAGATTACTGAGCAGCCAACCCAGTACTTCCGAATCCGCCATATCCTCGATCTGAAGGCTCTAAAATATTAGCCTCGTCGAGAGTTACAATCGTAATCCTTGCTGGCACAATCTGAGCAATACGATCACCACGGCGGACAGTAAATGGCTCTGATCCCCAGTTGATAAGTATGACTTTAACCACACCTCGATAGTCGGAATCGATGGTGCCAGGTGCGTTCAGAATACCAACTCCATGATTGATAGCTAGGCCACTTCGAGGGCGCACCTGTATCTCATAACCTGGAGGCACTTCGAAACGGAATCCTGTGGACACGAGAACACGTTCACCTGCCTGCAAGACGATCGGCTGGTCAACTGGAATAGCTGCACAGATATCCATACCTGCCGATCCTGAAGTGGCGTATGTGGGAAGCGGTATATCAGATGCTTCAGGTTCTCTATAGATGAGAATGTTCACATGCTCATTACTCATCAGAGGCATTCTCAGATTCTATCGTTTCCCCAACGGGTTTTGGATGATGCAATGGAATACGGAACCAGAAAGTCGTCCCCTGCCCCGTTTCGCTTTCCACCCATATATGCCCTTTGTGCGCATCTACCAGGTTTTTGACGAGAAAGAGTCCTATTCCTGTTCCACCGACTTTTCGTGTGCTCTTGTTATCCACGCGATAGAATTTTGTAAATAGCTTTTTTTGAGCAGTTTCAGGGATGCCCATTCCCTGATCTCTAATACCTATGAGCAGAGTTTCAGTTTCTGGTTCAATGCGGCCAATAATTCGCACTTCTCCGCCTGCTGGAGAATATTTAATAGCATTAGAAACGAGATTTTGGAGAATATTTTGGATTTTATCGGGGTCGGTTTCTGCGATGATGGCTTCAGGTTCAAAGTCGATAACAAAAGTGTGTTTATCAGTCATCCCTTTTTGAATATCCAGAACTGCCTCGGCTGATTTCCGGATATCCACATCTTCCCAATTCATCTCGATGCCTTCGACACCAGTTTTTTCAATACGGGAAACGTTCAGCAGATCGTTTATCAGGCGGCTTAATCTGTCTACATTAGAATCGATGATAGTGTAGAATTCACGCCTATCTTCGAGTGTATACCACTCTTCGTTTTCGTCGTCCAGAAGTGTTCTTACAAAACCTTTCATGGGAGTGAGCGGAGTACGAAGTTCGTGAGAAACGATGGAAACGAACTCTGTTTTCATGCGCTCAACATTACGAATATCCGTAATATCATTAAAAATGACGACCGTGCCAATGGGTTTTTCAGAGTCGTCGCGAACAGCAGCAGCATGAACCTGATAGATATACTCTTCCGCTTCGCTATCGAATATCGAAACTTCATCTGGAGTTTTTGGAAGTACTTCAACCTCCGGCTCGATTTCAACGTCATCCTGGGATCTGGCTGCTTCCTCAATTTTACGATTGATGATTGCCAGACAGTCTTCATGTTTCAGCACTTCCGCCATGGGTTTCCCCAGAGCTTCTTCACCCACATCAAACATCGTACGAGCCTGCGCATTCATCTGGCCAATACGTCCGTGCTGGTTTATCAGGATAAGCCCCGCAGTAATGCTTTCTAAAGTATGAACGAGTTTCTGTTTCTCTTCCACAATTTCCTGAAACATCTGGGCATTAGCAATGACAGCTGCTGCATTACGTGATAACCGCTCAAGAAGCCGTACATCCTCGTCGATGAACTCACCACTGTATCGTTTGTTGAAGCAGTGCAGCACACCTATCGTGAGGCGGTCTACTACTCGGCTGTCATCATCGCGTTTTTCAACTATTAGGGGCACTGTCACCCCGTTGCGCACACGCAGATCGGGAAGATGCTCTTCTTGCGCCAGGGCATTGAGTTCTGCATCATGAAAAATTGTAGGAGTACCCGTTCGATAAACTTCACCGGAGACACCAGATTGTAATGGCACGCGGAATCTTGAGACTTCATCTTCTGTCATTCCGAAGGCAGGAGAACGTGCAAAAAAATCGCCTGTTTCACGATCACGAACCATGATGACACACTTCTCGGCCTGCACGATCATCGCGGTGCGTTGAACAAGACGACGAAGTGTTTCCTCGAATTCGTTTACAGCGATGGGTAGTTCCCCGACATCCGCAGCAGCGCTGGTTTTCGCTCGCTCCATATCAGAGTTCTTCTGCTTCTGTTCTGCCAGTTCACATTCGAGCTGGTGAATTTTTTGCTTAAGCGAGCTTATTTCATCCGTTGCCAATTGCTTGCATTCCTCTCTCGTCCGCATTCGCTTCACGATAGTGACCATTGAGCGCGCGGTATTTCGAAATTCGAAAAGTTCTTATATGAGCATTGCATTATATCACAACTAAAGGATGAGCGTCAACGTGCGGGCGCGTGAGTACAGCATTCAAAAGACCATTTCAGCCGGGTGTTGAGAACACCCGGCTGCGAAATGGACACTATTCGATAAATCAGTGAGGCAAAACATTGTAATTTTCTGACTAACAGAATGATAGCAGCGAAAAATACATCATCATACCTCTACACGAGTGCAGGTTCCTCACGACGAACTGATGGCTGTTCAACCTCTGCCAGACCAACCACAGCATGCCGCGTTATATCCATATCGGTTGCCGCGGAAGTTCGGAACACCTTATTTTTCCCAGAACGTTTCGCTCCGTAGAGCGCTTTGTCGGCTCCTTCCAGAAGCCCAATTCGCCCATTTGTATACTGAACTCCATCCGCCACTCCGACGCTCACAGTCAGTCGCAGATTCACCTGGCCATCGGCGGCTACAAAGCGGGTAGATTCAACCTTGCTGCGTATTCGTTCTGCGGCGATTAGTGCGCTTTCACAATCTGTTTGCGGTAAAATAAGCGCGAACTCATCACCCCCATACCGCGCCACAATCTCCGTATCTCGCACAGATTTTCTGAGCAGTGAGCCTAACTGTTGCATCACCGAATCACCCGTTGCATGGCCAAAATGATCATTAATCGATTTGAAATTATCTACATCTACCATAATCAAAGACAGATTCAAATTATATCTTTTACTGCGACGCAGTTCATCATCCAGGCGAATCTCAAAATATCGATGGTTATAACACTGAGTAAGACCATCGGTTATTGCCAGCATCTCCATTGCCTGGAATGCCTCTGTTCTCTGGATAGTCGCTGCTGCCTGAGCGCCTAATACATTCAACATCTGTACTTCTTCAGTGTTGAATGCGTTTGGCCGGGAGTGGCTAACGCTGATGACACCTATCACACGACCATCTGCTTTCAATGGAATCGCAACAAACGATCTAATTCGAGGTGGAATCATCTCCACATTTAGGAGATTTGGCTCATCCTTCAGATCTCGTATCACGAGCTGACGCCCGCAGCTTGCGACCCACCCAGAGATTCCTTTTCCTTTTTCAAATGCATAGTGGTTGAGCAGGTTGACAACACGGCCTTCCGAAGCCTTCGCTTCCAGATGGGCATGGTTGCGATCTAGCAGGAAGAGAGTACAGTTTTCGCAGGTTACCAGTTCACCTACCTGAGCAACCACTGCCTGATAGACCTCGTCGATATCCGTTGCACTCTGCACTAATCGGCTCATTTCATACAGTAATGAAGTCTCCCGCATACGCCGTTGGAGGTTTCGACGTTGTTCGATGCTATTAAGGGAAGCCACAAGTGGAGCCGACATACTTTGAAAGCGTTCCTTATCTGCAGCATTAAAATGTATGGCTCCGCGAGGCTCACATATTCCAACTACACCCACTAACGCCCCAAATTCGCTCCCATCAGTGCGTGATTCCCTCAGTATCACGACAGATACTGGCTGTATCGTAAGTTTTTCACCAGATATTACATGGGGTTTTTTCTCACTATTTTCATACTCCCACTCTTCGCAGGCATCTTCCGAATTCAATTCGTCGACGGCTGAGTCTGTGTTTTCGAATTCTGTATCAAATAAGGCCGAATTGATTACCGCGCTAAAAGGATCAGGCAGTGTCTCCACTTCTTCTGTAAGAGTTGGCGACCTTTGTCCCAACAGCTGAGATTCACAAAAAGATTTTAGCTCAGATGCGGAGAGCTTCGAGACATGTGGAACAATCTCAGATCGGAGTTGATCGGCACCGCGGCCATGCGCGGATCGAACCTGGAGAGTATCGCTGCTTTCTGAGTACATCCAGATCGCTCCGCCACCCGCATCCATCAGATTGATTACCCCTGTTAAAAGCTGAGAATATGCACCTTCTGCGTGCCCATGATCAATAGTCGCATTTGCGGCGGTCTCAAGAAGCTGCTCCGATGCTCGGAGTTTATCAATCTGTGATTTCTGGTCACGATGCAGTGAAGCCACCTCTTTATAAGTTGATCGGAGCTGAAGGTGTGCTCCTTCCAGTTCCTCAAGCTGCTGTTCCAACACTTGCTGAGATCGTATCAGCCCGGTAGCGGTTTGGCTGCGTTTTAGCTGTTCTCCCAGATCGCTATCTTCATAGCTGCTCCTTTCCGAATGTCGTTTGAACATCTGATTCCAACTAATCAAAACGGCTGTCAAGATAAGAGTAGATGTCGCAAAGCCATACAGAACAAAAGCATTGCGTGATATCTGGCCAAGCCTGAGGTGGAGAAGGCTTGCAATGGCTGCAATTAACGCCGTGTATGATGCGTTTGCAGCGCCCAAAAGGGCATAACTTTCGTATACCGTGAAGAATAGCAATGGCGCAAAAGGACTGCTGAATCCACCCGTGTAGTGCACCAATAAGGTGACGACAGCAACATCCATTCCTACATCCACCTTGCGCAGAGTAATTCTATCTTTTGTATCCTGTTCCACAGTCAGGTGATCACTTAAACTTGTATATATTGGGGCAGGCTTAAGAGCAGGCGCGTTTAAGGTCGACTTTCGAACGGATGACCAGATGATAGAAAATAGTGTACCAAACGCCGCAGCCTGCCAGCCCAAAGGAAATTCCGTGCGGTAGAGAAGCAGCGCTACTAGAAAAGCACTCGACCAAACGGATATACGGCAGATGAGAAGGCGTCTTTCAAGTTGAAGTGCATGAGGCAAGAGAAGTCTCCTTAATCCTTGGGGATAGATGTGGACAATACGTTTACACCCATAGTACTATTATGTGTGTTTAAGAGTCAGATATACAGGTGTTTTAAGAAGGAATTTTTGCACTGCTTGTTTAACCCCATAATAATCTGAGAAATTAAGGAGAAATTCCATGACTGGTATCTCACGAAGACGTTTTCTCGAACAATCTCTACTGACAGCAGTCGCCTTATCAGGCGCGAGCGGTATTAAGTCTGCTCAATCTGAGCAATTAAGACTAACTACTAGAAGACGTGGGGCAAATGATCGAATCCGTATAGCTTGCATCGGAGTTCATGGCCGGGGAATGAATCATATCGAGGGATTTCTGTCTGCGGATGGCGTGGATATTGTGGCTATTTGCGATGTGGATGAAAGCTGTATCCTAAACGCTCAATCTGTGACAGAGAAGGCTGGAAAACCGAAACCTCGTGGTGTACAGGATATCCGGAAGCTGCTGGAAGATAACTCTATCGATGCAGTCTCTATAGCCACTCCCAATCACTGGCATGCCCTGGCAGCAATATGGTCTATGCAGGCCGGCAAGGACGTCTATGTCGAGAAGCCCGTGAGCCACAATGTGAGCGAAGGCCGGCGCATGGTGGAAGCAGCACGCAAATATGGCAAAATATGTCAGACAGGAACGCAGATAAGATCTCAAAAAGGCTCCATTGATGCCATCGAATACATCCATGCTGGCCATATTGGGAAAGTAACTCTCGCACGAGGACTCTGCTATAAGCCCAGAAATAGTATTGGGAGATTTCCAGATAGTGAAGTACCGGCGGGCGTTGATTACGATCTATGGCTGGGCGCTGCGCCAAAACGCTCCTTCAATCGGAACAGGTTTCATTACAACTGGCACTGGAACTGGGACTATGGCAACGGTGATATGGGAAACCAGGGAATACACCAGATGGATGTGGCTCGTTGGGCTCTCAATCAAAAAGGGATGCCATGGAGCGTCATGGGTGTGGGAGGTAGGTTCGGATACGAGGATGACGGCACCACACCCAACACCGAACTAGCATTTTTTGACTACGGATCTGCACAGCTTATTTTCGAAGTTCGCGGATTAAAGACGGCGAGTGATCACGATGTGAAAGTGGGCAATATCATCTACGGAACAGAAGGAATAGTCGCCTTCACAGGGTACTCATCCGCAGCGGCTTTTGACAACCAGGGTAAACTTGTAAAGAAATTTGAAGGCGATGGCAACCATTATGCCAATTTCCTCGACGCCGTCCGTTCCCGAAAACATACCGATTTGAATGCAGACATCGAGGAAGGGCATCTTTCGAGCGCTCTCTGCCATCTGGGGAACATCTCCTATCGTTTGGGCTCATCCGTTCCGTTCCAGGAAAAAACGAAGGCGTTCGGCGACAACAAAGAGGCTTACGAAAGCTTCGCTCACTTCGAAGGCCATCTATCGGACAACGGTATTAATCTTCAGCAGACTCATTATCACCTTGGGCCAAAGTTAAAGATAGATGCGCACTCCGAACGATTTCACAATAACTCTGAGGCAGATGCGCTCCTCACACGTGAATATCGGGCACCATTCGTAGTGCCGGAGAAGATTTAGAATAGTGTAAATGAGTATTTCTACACTCATGCCAGATGTAGATTCATTGCGATATAGTTTCGGCTATCAGCATTTTTACGAACAGGAGAATGAATTGAAGATTCACAAATTGGCCGCGATAGCAGCGCTTCTTTTAGTTGGAAGTATGTCGTCGGCACATGCGCAGTTCCAATTAATATTTGAAATCGATGAAAATGGGCATGGTGAAGTATTCGTTCCTAGTCTTGGAGTGGTAGGAAGTTTATCCTCATATTTAGCCCCCGATCCTGGCCCTGGCGGCTTGTCGTCGGTACTCACTTACGATCTTGGTTATCCGCCATCTCTGGTAGTAGGTGATGTACAGCTCACAGAAAACGGTTTACCTCTGGATGTTATCCGATTCAATGCTGCAGATGCCAGCAATGGAACTCCTGCAGCCATGCTATTCTATTCGGATAATATTGATGGATATGATAGCCTCGCAGATACAGTTAGCCCACCTTTACAGTACTACAGCAATTTAGTTTCTATTCCGGAAATAGGTGCCGAATCTAGCAATGGCGCTATCTACACGCCAGGGGCGAACGACCCTGGGTTTGTGGGTGGATACGACATTACGTATATTTTCGTAAGCGATGCGGTACCGGAGCCTGGCACGATAGCTTTGCTTTTGAGTTCGGTAAGTATTCCGCTTCTAGCGCTGCGCCGACTTCGAATACTCCGAGAGTAAATTGTAGAATCAACCTCACCCCGTCATGCCCTCATCCCCCGCCCCCTTCTCCCAAAAACAGGAGAGGGGTTGGGGTGAGGTGCATTCGCCCCTCTCCTCCGAGCTTGCGAGGGTATGCGAAGGGCAAATATAAACGCACTTATTGATTCCTCACAGTAGATACAGTGGTTCGTGGCCAATATACCTATCTAACATACCCATCGGATGAGAACTCATGAAGGTATAGTGAAACATCAGCTTCCACCCCGAATTCACCAGCCAGATTAACATCGTTTCATTGCTGCCAGCTACTGAACAGTATATTTCTCTGGTGGGAGCAAAAAGACCTTGCTCGGCTTTCTGTATCGTGGAACGAAGTGATGCAGCATGTGTGATCATCCACGGCTGGTATTCCGGGTTCAACGATAGGACAGGCCCACAGAAGTTCTTACCCATATAAGCATAACCAGCGATTTCACCACTTTGGCGATATCGAAAAAGACGTGCCGTTCCCTGCTGCCCACCCGATTCGTCCAGCCAATGCCGATGCTCCTGAGGCCTGGCGAATCCTACGATTTTGCGATCTATATGACTCATCAGTGCCTCAAGTTCAGGTGTCGGCTGGATCGGCTCAGCTATCAAAGGTGATTTGCCATTAATATCGGAAGCATGAAATGGTTTCTGTCTTTCGAGATTTACGCACTGATCTTCAATAATATGAGATGTGTCTTGAATTACCATTGACTCAGCAGCGGAGAACATGATCATTGGAATTCGAGGAAAGCAGCCCGCCTTCTTAATATACAGGCGCAGCGCAGCCGGAGATTGAGAAGCCAGCACCATTTTAATCACGGCTCCAGCTCTGTCCGCGTCTTCCATCATCTTCTCTATCAGCGCAGTCCCAATTCCGGCACTTTGATGTCCTGGTAGTACAAAGAATTCAGTAAGACACATCACTTTTTCACGAATAAGCGCTCGTATATATCCGAATATTTTTGTACCGCCCAACAGCGAACGCTCTTCAGCCACCCAGAATATACAGCTCGGATCGAGGCGTATATAGTTCCTGATGGATGCATGGTTTTCCCAGGTGATCTCGAACCCCATTGCCCGACGCATCACATCAAAAGCAGGAATTTCATCCGATTCCTGTCCTTTTCGAACATGAATCCCTTTTGGAAGCGCTCTTTCCAATCTAGCATTACACTCCATGAAAATGAAAAATCCTGATTATTGCGGCCTGAAAAAATTGAGGCTAAAATAGTTTGCCCAGAAAAAAGGTCCTGCCAACAAGGATTTGAAAAGTAGAACCATCTCCGTGCAGGCCCCACTGGGCAGCAATATCATAAACCTCATATCGATGCACAGCATAGGTGAAGCCATGCATCATCGTTACCTGTGCATGCTGACCATAAATCGGCGACGAATACGAAACTTCATTTGTATACTGCCACCGTCCACCCTTGATGGGAATCGTAAAGGAGGCAGAGAGAAAAAGCTGCTGGTCTGTGCCTGCCGTTCCCTGCCTGCTAAGCGACGACAAGCCAGCATTAAAATCGCCATGCAGAGTTGGAGTAAAATCTCTGCTTGCAAGCAGAAGAAGATTACAGTCGAATTTTTTGGTTCCAAGGGCAGCTCTAGCGGTTGGTATTTTTATGGTAGTCCGGGCTGCAATATCGAACCCTGCTTTCTCTTGTGGAGCGATCAAATAGTGCAGTCCGGCGTAAGTATCACCATAACCATCCGTGCGATCACCCAGTCGAACATATCCATCCATGCCCACACGATACTGCAGCCTCTTATTTCCAGAAGTGAGCTTGATCAGCACTGGGGAACCAAAGGAACGGTCTCTATCCAGATTCTGCTGCAGCCCAAACTCCGTTTCCAGCCAGCCTGGCGCTGTAAGGCCAGCCGGATCTGTCAGTGTGGGGCGTCCCGGGTTTACTGCTGGCGGATTGCTATCTGGTTTTTCGGAGGCACTGGATTTGGCTTCGTTCTGCTTTACTTCCGTACTATTCGTCGTGGATGCACTCTGACAATAAGACACTGAAGGAACCAGAACAATTGGCAGAGTCAGAACTGCACTCAATGTAAAAATACGGATAGCTTTCAAAAAATCCTCATTTCTTCCCCAGAATATGCATCTGAGTGGAGAGTGTAAAAGTCTTGCCATTCATAGCGTACGTGACCTCACCAAAGATAGCTGCGAATCCTGTGGCGGGAGTATCAAAATGCCCCTTGAACCCGCCCGCACCTTCTATCATTGGTTCGGAAGTCCATTTGGAGTCCCTGAAATCCTGAGTGGGAGCAAAACAACGATACAGTCTGGCAGAGGTACCTGTGACATTGCTGCCAACAAAGAGATCGACCCCATTCGTGACTTCGGAATACTGCCATTTCATCTTAGGAAGCGGACGCTTGCTCGCGATTGAATCGATATAGGCAACCATCGTCCCGAACACATGCATCCTATCTTCCAGCCCGTGGCCGCTATTGGGGGTGTACGAGACCCATTTTGGGCCTTTCAGATCGTCCCAATACAAGTTAAGCGCATCCTGAGCCCAATATCTATCGTTGGTTCCCAGAACTAGCAGCTTCGGCAGAGTGAGGATATCCTTGTAGTTGATGGGATCCTCTATCTCCAGCAGGCGCTTACCCCGGGGTGTTTGGAGCTTGTGCGCCATATTAGCTGCTGTATAGTCTCCCACCTGCTCACTCGGAGTCCCACTAAAGGCTTCCAATTGATGAGGCATCTGTTTCGCCACATTAAGCGTGTCTATCACCATGGGGGCGATTGCTTTAATTCTTTTATCCTGACTCGCACCCGCAAGCCAGGTCGTCCAGCCTCGCTTCGATTCCCCCGTCACCATAAAATCGGTAAGCAATGGCAGGCCTTCCTGTTTGGTGTAGGCCTGTACCGCATCCATCGCTTTGATGACTGCTTTGCACATTGGAAAATGCAGCGGCCAGGTTTCGTCTCCAGTCTGGAGAAATCGATCCCAAGTATACACAATGAGTGAATCTTCGGTGCGGCCGTCGTACAACGGTTGATTAGGATTGTTATAGACACACGCGTAGATAGCCCCGCTGCCTTTTGCCACGAGCGTCCCCACTTGTTCCCACTCTGGCCCGCCATCACCACCCATGTTTCTCATCGTGCAAAAATGGGGATAAGCTAGTTTTGAAGGGCGGAAAATCTGAAGGTGATGCTCCCATTTTATTTTATGCCAGACCTGAGATACCAGATGAAGATCGGTTATGGTTACCCCATCCTGCTGTTTTTCACCAGTTTTTTCCCATCTGTAAGCCGGCTCAGGCCGTGCAAGGTATGCCGCAAGATCGGCTTTGGCAGCAAATGATATCCCCATCAAGAGTATGGTTGCAGCCAGAAGCGTTATTTTTTGCAGGTTCAAAGAGTTCACCATCCTTAAATTGAATTAAGAATCGATTCGACGTTTCACTTGATTCCTCCTGCGTAGGAATACCGCTGTACGCGCTAATAGATTTTAAGGAGGAACTGGAAATAGAAAGAACGTAATATAATAAGATTTACATGTGGTTCTTAATACCTTAGAAGTTGTATTACGTTCAGAATGAACGCAAATTAGTTTGCGCCGAGGTTGAAGGGGCTGTTAAAGTAATCCGAAATGCAGATATAATCGCTTAAATACACCTCACCCCAACCCCTCTCCCGGTAACTCGCAAGCTCGTTGGGAGAGGGGCCAATGCATGGTTTTAGTCAGCCCCTCTCCCCGCGAGGTACGAGCATCTGGGAGAGGGGGCAGGGGGTGAGGTTAAGAGTTTACTTTTGGTTCTGGCTATGCCAGCTTAGGGAGCTAGAAATGAAAATTAATCATAATATACTAATCGTTCTCTGGATTCTATTCTCCACTACAAATACACATGCTTTTCCGATGGAGAAGAACGAATTCACGCTTGTATTTTTAAACACAGGCTCGAATAAAACACCGCTCCATAAAGCCGATGCAGACAAGATGCTGCAAAACCATTTGGGAAATTTCACACGGCTGCACGATCTCGGAAAGCTGCTAACGGCTGGCCCACTTGGAGACAATGGGAAAATTAGAGGGATCGTAGTTCTCAAACTCTCTGGCTCAACAAAAGTGAAAGAGTGCTTCCTTCCTGATCTTTTCGTGCAAAACAACTATTTCTCTCTTGAATTCTATCGATGGTTAGTCGATGGTAAAAAACTCCACGAGGCGAACCAGCCGTTCAAGATGAAGGAATACACGATCGGTATTATTAAAAAGGGCTTCAACTGGAAGAAACAGCATTTTAAAGCCCGCGCGAATCAGATTGAAGGTTTTGGAGTGAGTTTGAAAGAGTTTTCGAGAAGTGGAGAACTGGCAGCAGCCGGACCGTTCGAGAATTCGGAAAAGATACTTGGTGCTGCTCTTTTCAGAACGTCAGACCAGAAAAAGCTGTTGCTATCTATCCAGAAAGAACCTTCGATTCGTGCCGTGGAGATTGAGTGTGAACTGCATTCACAATGGCTTGCTGAAGGTTTACTCGAAGAGCACGAAATCGTCCCCGATCAGAGCTCTGAACGTCCAGAGCTAGAAGATATTTGGCAGGAGTAGCTTAGAATGGCAACTGATCGTGTACATGTGTTAATGATTGGGGCGGGAGGGATGGCAAATTCTGTCCACTATCCGTCACTCCACTCTTTTGAGGATGTGGAAATTATTGGAATATGTGAACTACACCCGGAACGGCTAAATACTACAGCGGATAAGTATGATATCAAGGGCAGATACCTCTGTGACCAGGTGAGTGACTATGCGTCCGTGGTGAAGGAACTTCAGCCGGATGCAGTATACGCTATTGGAAACCCCGATGTGATGTATCCCGTATGGCAGTGGCTGCTTGAAAATGGAAAGAATCTCTATATCGAAAAACCTATGGGGCTGTCTATTCACCAGGCGCGAAATCTAGCCTATCTTGCGGAGAAGCATGGTTCGATTACGCAAGTGAGTTTTCAGAGAAGAAGCTGCCCGATGGTGAAACAGCTGCACGCTGCCTGTCTGGAGCGAGGGCCAATAACACACGCGGTTTGCGAATTCTATAAATGCAATCCAGAACCGATGCTAGGACCGCGTGACCATATGATGGATGATGGAGTGCATGCTATCGATACTCTGCGCTGGATGTGCGGTGGTGAGGTAGTGGAGATAAAAAGGTTCACGCGAAGGCTTGAGGTCCCTGATCTGAATTTTTTTGCTGCCCTGCTTTGCTTCGACAACGGATCGACGGGAGTACTCTTAAATAGCTGGACGAGTGGACGGCGTATTTTTCGCGTGCAGATACATGCGCCCCATATCTGCGCAGAAGCGGAGCATGAAGGTAAAGGAGTTCTTTATGCAGATGGTGATACACAGGGCATCTGGTACGATACAAAAGAGGTTTCTGGAAGCAGTGAAAACTACGTTTATGGTGGATTCCAGGCAAAAAACCGTGAGTTTATCGACTGTGTAAAGAGTGGCGGGCAGCCTTCCAGCCGATTTAGTGATGCGGTTAAAACGATGGAAGTTGCGGATAAAATTTTAGCGATGGATTTACTGAATATTTAGGAGATTGATCGATGCCTTCGAATGGAATTAAATTTACCGTTTTCAATAAACCCTGGAAATTTGATATGCCCGCCCTTGCCGTCCATATTGCGAGATTAGGGTTTGACGGAGTGGAGCTCCCTGTACGTCCAGGATATCCGGTTACTCCTGAGAATATCGGTATAGAACTTCCCAAAGCAGTGAAAATACTTGCCGATCAGGGCTTAGTCATTGGAAGTATTGCCGGCCCGACCGATGAAAAAACGATAGTCGCTTGTTCTGAGAACGGGATTCCAATCATTCGAATATGTGTGGGAACGCTGGAAGACGAAACCTATTTAGAGGGCGAATTTCGTCTTCAGCGAGAATTTGATGCAATGGTTCCGCTTCTGGAAAAATACGGCGTGATTCTCGGACTTCAGAATCACTATGGCAGGCGTGATGTTTGCAACGCGATGGGTCTGCGGCACATCGCTGATAAGTTCAACCCAAAACAGATCGGCCTGGTGTGGGATGCCGGCCATAATGGACTGGAAGGGGAGCAGCCAGAAACAGCGATCGATATCGTGTGGTCTCATCTCTGCATGGTAAATTTGAAAAGCGCTTACTGGCGGCTTATCAGCGGGCCAGAAGCGGAACTGTCCAAATGGGAATCCTATTGGACAACCGGTCGCAGGGGCAGAGCGCAGTGGGGACGAGTGGCGGATGAATTGAAACGACGAAGCTATTCTGGAATTATCTGCTTAACGGCAGAGTACACAGACGAAGCAGCGGTGGATCAACTAATTGCAGAAGATATTCGGTTTGCCCGCTCACTTTTCAATTAAACCGCTCGACCACAGCACTTCTTATATTTCTTGCCGCTTCCACAAGGGCATGGATCGTTGCGTCCCACCTTCAATTCAGCCACGTATGGTGTTTGTGGTTCAGAATCTGGATCACTAATAACATCGCTTTCATCTTCATTTAAAATATCATCTCCATATTCATCCAGGGTATCGTATCCAAATGCTTTAGATATCTCCTGGCCATCAATCGGAGGGACTGCCTTGAAACCTAAATGCAGTTCAGTCTCTTCAATGGAAATGAGGCCTGGATCGATCAAATGTTTACGGAATGCATCAAAAATTAATTCGGATGACTCCTTCGATCCGCAATCTAATAGTCCCATAACGAGCTGAGAATTGAGGGCAGGTTCGTCCTCTGCTCTAATAAGCGCGGTTTCAAAAACTCGAACGATCTCTTTTTTTAGTTCTGGGTGCGCTTCAGCAATTTCTGTCAGGCAGTCGACCGCAGATGCCCTTCCATCCCCCTCTTCCTCAGGATCGTTTACAATCTCTATGAGTGGCCGAATCGCAAGCTCTCCCACATTGGCAAAATAGAATGGAAGTGTTTCAACCACAAGATCATCATCGCTGTCGAGTTGATCGAGCATCTGTTCCAACACTATGGCAGCATGTTCTGGCATCATGCTCAGCACAAGAATAGCGTTCGATCGAGCAGCCCATCGCTTATCCAACTGGTAAAAATCTTCAGGGTTTTCATAGAAATCAATATAGTCATCAAAGGTATCATCACATGCAATTGCTGCCAGTTGAAGCGCGCCTTTTTCCCCATGGTCTAATGCAATTTTGAGCGCTATTGCCAGCACATCATCCTCATCGTCGAACTCGCCCGAAGTCAGAAGATCAGAGTAAGGTTCATCGAAATTATGATGTGGGAAATTGGCAGGGATTGGGGATGCGCTTCGAGCTGGCTTTTTGGATATCACTTTTCTCATGAATTACTCCTGAATTTATTGAAACTTTATTTTAAAAATATTAACCCTTGAAGTGATAAGAATAATTCTTTTAAGATAATTGCAAAAGTCGCACATATACTGGTGTAGTTGCGACAAATGAATTTCTTCGCTTGGTAGACTCCGGCTGTCTGTCGTTCGGACACTAGTTCGGGTATTTCCCATAGGCTAGGAATTTATTGGCGAGGCACATATGGCGGAACGCCATAAGCGAAGAAATTCATTTCGTCGGATACTTTTGCAATCACCGCTGTCAGTTTAGATAAATCACTATTGGGGAACTTGCATTGTGATATTCAGCGTATTTTTAAAATTCATGTCCTCCTTTTATTGAAATCTATCTCCTATTGATAGACCCAATTTCCACGATATTTTTGTGGAAATAGGGTTTTTTATTAGTTCACGCGATTCCACGCTGGTAGTTATAACGGAACGACATCGCTTGAAAAACTGCGCCGAGTACCATAATTCCCATGGAAAGGCAAAACGCCACCGGGAAATTGTGGTTGAGTGCGATCAACATTGGTGCGGCAAGAAGTGGTGCAATAGTTCCGCGAAGGCCGAAAAATGTAGAGTGCAGCGCCTGATATTGAGCTGCTCTTCCGGGCTCAGCATACATCAGAGTCGTATTCAGATATCCTAAATCGATGCCGGTGCCGACTGCCCCCGCCACTGCTGCACCTACATACAGCCAGCCTATAGATGGACCAAATGCGTAGCAAAGAGGCTGGAGACATAAGGCGGATGCAGCTATAAACACAGCAGCCAATGAGCCATATCTATCGAGTACATGCCCCCAGAAAAATAGGCTTATCATAGCCAGAATGCCGCTGATATTCTGCATGGTTGCCATTTGAGTGGGCGTTATCTTGAAGTGGTCTACCTGGTAGATTGGGTAGAGAGTGTTCGCCACAAGATTCCCAAAGCCTGAAACAAACACACTCACTGTGAACCACCTATAACCGGGATTATGCACCACAATTAAGAAGGTCTCCCGCATGAACTGTTTTATGGGTGGCGGTATCACCTCGGCGTGATTTTCGGGAAGCTTTAGACGGCTGAATGCCGCCGCCGTTCCTACCCCAAAAACACCTCCGATAGCGCACATCACACGGAAATCCAAATTGTAGTGTTCTTGCAAAATTCCCATGAGGCGTGCAGAAATCAGCATCGTGCCATACATTCCAATGCGCACATAGCTCATCAATCGACCGCGAAGATGATCGGGATAGATATCTTTCATGATCGATGTGTAGGCTGGAGTCGATATTGAAAAAATAATCGGGGCGGAACATAGAATTGCCACGAACATACCCCGGCTCATCTGTCCCTGGACAAGCAGAGGGGTGAGCAGGAAGCTGCCGCGAGCAATCGTCCAAGTGATGGTGACGAATGGTAGTTTTGAACGCCCTTCCATCTGACGAGCCCAGATGAGGGCAAAAATATATCCTATCGCCTGGGCTGCCGTGACTAGCCCTATCTGAAAACCGGTGGCATGTAGTTTTCCACGAGCAAGCTGAAGTGCAAAGGTCCAGATACAGCCTTGATAGGCTCCGGCACATAGCCCTGCGATGACATCGCAGCGCCAGTTGTACCAGACGATATCCGGAATATCAAACCCTATAACCCTGCGAAGCCATCCGCCTCCCGATACGACGATTGGTGCCTGGAATTCGTCTTCGGTACTCACTTCTAATTCATTTGTGGGCGGAAGAGTCAATACTATATTCCTAGCTTGGTATAGAGAAAGCTTTATTATTTCGGAAGAGTGATACTGAAGTCATCATTTTACTCGTACTCCAGCCTGAGCCTGAAGCGCTTTCAAGGAAGATTCCAGCCCTTTAATAGCTTCTCCATAACCTGCAAAGTCACCGCTTTTTAATTTCGACTGGGCAGAATCATACGCTTTGCCTGCCTTTTTAATCATTTCACGAAGAGCTGGCGGCAGCTTAGAAGGCAGGTCTGTATTCGTAGTTGGCGCGGCTGCAGATGGCCCTGAAGTACCGGCTTCCTTTGAGTTATTGTTAGAATAGCCTTCGAATAGCCGGGTGAGCGCTTTTTCAAGAGAATCGTCCATCGCTACACGCACATTTCGTGCTCCAATCCCTACTACTACCTTTTGAAGCTGTGGCAGACTAGAGCCAGAGCTTGTGGAGTAGATATAGAGCGGAGCGATATAGAGCAGCGATTGTTCCACTGGGATAACCAGCATATTTCCGAATTTGGCATCTGATCCTCCAGTTCTCAGAAGCGATAGCTCTTTTGAAATAGTCGGATCGGTGTTTATCAACGACATCATCTGTGATGGGCCATTGACGGATACTTTCTGCGGGAACCGATACAGAATCAGTTCTCCATAGTGTTCACCATCGCAGCGAGCGCTCATCCAGCCGAGAATATTTTTATTTTCACCATTGACTGGCGCCAATGGAGTCATCAACACAAACTCCTCAGCAGGCTTATGTGCAGTGGATTTATCGCCTGTATCTGGCAGGCGCATAATAACGTAGTAAGGTTCGAACTGTTTCTGTGCCCCTGCAGCAGCTCCAGTATCTACATTAGGCTCGCTTGGGATAGTCCAGGCATCCGATTTGAGGAAGAATGTGCGTGGATCGTCCACATGATAGGTTGCATATACGGATCGCTGCAGCCGGAACAGATCCTCAGGATACCGCATATGTGCCTTCAGATCATTCGGCATCTGAGCGAGTGGCTTTAAAAGTCCTGGAAAGATTTTGCTATAGGTCTTAGCAATTGGATCAGCAGGGTCTGTGAGATAGAAACTAATTTTGCCGTCATAAGCATCGACCGTCGCTTTGATCGAGTTTCGGATGTAGTTTGGTGCGATCTCCATCACCGGATTTACGGATATCACTCTGGGAGTTGAGTACGGATATTTGTCCGACATGGTGTAACAGTCGATCATCCAGATCAGTTTCCCATTATCTTGTAATACTAGATAGGGATCGCCATCCTGCTGTACAAATGGAGCAGCAGTCTGCACGCGATCTCTAATATCACGGCGGAAAAGAACTCTGGTTTTCTCCGTGAATCCCTTTGCAAGAAGGATGTTCGGGTCGGATAGCCGCAGGCTGAATGCCAGCTTCGCCATCAGTGAATCACCTATGCGAATTCCTCCGCTCCCGGTGTAGGTGGTGTAGTGCCCCTGGGTCGCCGCATGGGCTGCCGTTCCACCACTCTCTGATGTTGGATAGTCAAACTCGGGCTGAGCAGTGTCCACGAATACATAGTCATGCTCGAGCTGGCCGTAGTAGATATCCGGCTGATTCACTAACAGATTTGATGCTTCAGGAGAGGCAACCGGAGGAAATCCTTGAATGAAATAGTCCGGTCCTCCCTGAACAATTCTGTTGACGGGGCTCATGACAAGTCCGTAGCCGTGCGTGTAGCTCAACCGCTGAATCTGCCATGCCTGAGCCTCTGCGGGAAGACTGTGCGAATCCATCTCTCTGGCGGCGAGCATCACCTGCCGCAGTTTACCACCAACCGTGTAACGATCTATATCGATATTATCAGCAACGCTTCCGTCCGCAGAATCCTGTTTAAATTTATAGTAGTTCTGAACCGTTTGAACCTGATTATAGACCTGTCCGAGATACTGATAGTCCCATAGGCGAACATTTTCGAGCGTATCTATGTTATCGTGGAGCCCTTTGGCATCGAGGCTCTCGTCTGCAGGGAAATCGGCGAGGCTCTGAACTTTTTCAAGCCCGAATCCTTTTCTTGTAAACGCAATGTTCCGCTTGATGTACTCTTGCTCCATACCTAATTGATTGGGTTCCACAGAAAATTTCTGCGAGAATGTCGGCACAGCTATGCCTAATAGAACATTAGCAGCCGCCCACAAGGCAACTCCTATGAATGGCAGAATATATGGTCGATTCACTTTGCGGGAATCGTTGTTAACTTTATAAAACGCAGAAATCAGACAAGCGAGCGAAGTGAATATCAGAAGAATTATCTGCACGGTAAAGGCGAATTTTCGATAGTGATCATCCACATATCCTGCTCCCGAGAACACTCCATTATCCGCAAAGAGGAGATCATATGAATCCAGTCGTGTAGAAAAAGCCTGAACTGCGGCGAGTGATGCGAACAGCACCATAAGCTGAGCACGAACCGTTCTTTTGATATTCGGCAGACCAGCCCAAGTCTGAATTGCCTGGGTAGCGATGTTCAAGAGCACCACCGTAAACAGCGTAATGGCCAGAGTTCCTGTCAGAAAATTCGCTATAAGTCGCAGAAGTGGGAGCCGGAACACATAGAAGCCGACATCATTTCCGAATACCGGGTCTGTGATGTTGAACGGAGTCCAATTAGTAAATTCAAGAAGTTTGGTCCAGGAATCTACAGAAAAACGACCTGCCCAAAGACTGACAAATATCGAAAGTAGCAGCAGCGCCCATCCAAGTGCACGGGTGATAATTTTGCCCCATTCTGGGCCAAATTTTTCCATCATGAACTTATCAGGGTCATTTGGGGCGTGACGCTTCGCAAAAAGCAGGCTGCCGTAGAAGATTACGAAAAATCCCAGTCCAAAAATCGAAAACATCTCAAGTTTTGCGATAATGGTGGTGGTAAATATACTTCGGAATCCCACTTCCTTGAACCAAAGCCAATCGGTATAGAGTGGCACCGCGTTATGTATTGCTAGAAAAAGAAGAAACATGCCTATCAATATAAAGTGTTTGCGGCCGAGTTTCGGCAAATTAAACCCTGCACCATCTGCAAGAATTAATTCTGGATCATCGGGATATCTAGGCATCTGAATACTCACCCTCCTTCGGTGGAGGAAGAGAGCACTCTTCCCGGCATTAGTATATCATATTATGTCCCGGTGATGCCTTTTCAAGTGTATTGCTGATACTGCAAAGCTCGATTCAGGTGGGGGCTTCGTTCCCAATACGCGTTAGTTTAACGATTTGGCAATGGGCAACGTCGTTATAAAAGTATTCCAATATTCTGCGGTTTCCGGGAGTTGAAAACTCCTGGCATCAAAAAGCAGGCGTCTTTCAGACGCGTTTCCCGTCCGGAGGGTGGCTGGGTGCAGGCCTCCCAGACGGGTACTTCAGTGCCCGGCAATGTGCGGGGGATTATTTCCTGGAGTAGAAAACTCCCGGCATCAAAAAGCAGGCGTCTTTCATAGGCGTTTCCCGTCCGGAGGGTGGCTGGGTGCAGGCCTCCCAGACGGGTACTTCAGTGCCCGGCAATTACTCCGGCACTAAAGAATGGAGGATTTCTGCATTTGCTCTCGAAATTAGTTCTTGTAAAGAGGTAATTGCAAAAGTCAGGCGACGAAATGAATTTCTTCGCTTGTGGCGTTCCGCAATATGTGCTTCGCATATACACCTACCATAACTCGGGGAAACTGCTGATTTAGTGTCCGAAGGACATACAGCCGAAGGCTACCG
>JANXSG010000117.1 GCA_025352825.1 Chthonomonadaceae bacterium
AAGCATAAAACTATCATCCTCCCTGAAATCGATCGCCGTGATAAACCCGCGTTTGAATACCGAGAACCATACTATACTGAATGTTTTGATGGCGATTGGGCTGTGAGAAATCGGGTAAATGGGAATGGCCAGCACTTGGACGATGTGCGCGGCAGTCGAGTTATCTATGGTAAATTTGTGCACACCTACGCAGATTTAGTCCCTCCTAAGACCTACTTTGACTCTCATCCCGAATACTACTCACTAATAAATGGGAAGCGTGTTCCTAATCAACAGCTATGCCTGACCAACCCGGAAATACTTGATATTGCAGTTAAGCAGGTTCGTGAATGGATCAAAGAAAATCCGCAAGCGACAATCTATTCGGTTTCTCAAAACGATACCTACGGCAACTGCCAATGCGATAAATGTATAGCGGTGAATAAGGAAGAAGGCGCGCCTTCCGGACTGACGCTTCGATTTGCGAATGCCGTTGCTCAGGCGATAGAGAAGGACTATCCGAATGTCCTGATAGACACGCTCGGATATCAGTGGACGGAAGACCCACCGCTTCATGAACGACCGCGAAAGAATGTGCGTATTCGCCTCGCTCCTATAGGGGCGTGTTTCTCGCATCCCATCGATAAGTGTGATGCAAATAAGAAGGTTTACGCCAATTTGAAAGCGTGGGCCGGCATCACTGATCAGCTCTATATCTGGCACTACAGCACAAACTTTGCCCACTATTTACAGCCGGTGCCCGATCTCGATGAGATTGCTGGAGATATTCCGCTATTTAAGAAGATGGGGGTTGTTGGTGTCTTTTATGAAGGCGATTACGCACCTGGAGGCGGTGGCGGAGAGATGTCCGAGCTGAAAGGCTTTATTATGTCGAAGCTGCTCTGGAATCCCAGCAGGCCAGTAAAGCCGATCATCGATGACTATCTGAAAGGGGTTTACGGAAAAGCCGCACCATACATACAGAAATGGCAGGATATTCTGCACACTCCGGCACGCACTCAGATGATGGACGCGAGACTAAATAATCCTCCCAATGCGGCGTATCTGTCGCCGGATGTTATTGCGCAGGGACTGAAACTCTTCGACCAGGCTGAGAAATCCGTCAAGAATCAGCCCATTACACTCGACCAGGTACAGAAAGCGCGTCTGGCTCTGGAGTATGTGGAACTTATGCAGCAATTTCCGAAATATCGAACATCGACCGTTCAGCCGCCACTGATAACCCCGGATGCGCTAAAGCAGCTGATCCACATAGTGGAAAATAAAATAAAGAAGTACGATATCCAGCAAGTACGGGAAGGACAGCCCGTTTCGGAATTCCTGAAAATGCTGCATTCCGAACAGGTGCATTAACATTCTACTAATAGATTTTTCAGACAGGATTAACTGGATTTACAGGATTAGATTATCCGATTAATTCATGTTTTTTTATAACTGCAGATTTGTAATCATTGATAGTATTAATTCTGTAACTCCAGTTAATCCTGTCTGAAAAAATTCACCAACACTTATTTACCGTTGGATTCTACTGACCGCCGCCTTTCGAAATATCTAGCCATTCCGAGTTACCATAGTAGAATTTTTCTGGTTTCATAGCTTTGATATGTCCATCCATAAAACCGACCTCTACCATTCCAGAATGAACGACTCCTGGTGCAGCCCAGTCTGGATTGGAAGTACTAACAAGATTTGAACCATAGGTGTTATTGTTGTCTGAAGTTGGATCTTGCAGAATCCATGCTTCAGATTTTTTATTTGATTTATCACTGACAAAAGGTGCCGACGTATTACTGGTCATGGCTCCATCAGTTAGACAGATAGTGCTCGAAGAAGAGTTAATCGCTCCCAGGCCAATAGGCAGCCATGGATTGAATACCTGGATGTTTGGGATATATGAAGAGTGAAATGGCTTCATATTATTAGTAGGATTCGGTTCCGCCCAACTCGAAACAGGTGCATTCTTGTACTGATCTTCCGGGCAGATAAATACTTCTTTATTTTTCACATACGAGAATATGATCTGGTTCCAAAGCACCGTATTCACTCTTGAACTTAGTCCTCCATCAGCGCTCCAGATTGGAGGAAGCTCTTCGTCATAATCTTGGACATATTGTGAAATTCCTAGCATCAGCTGTTTTTCATTACTCGAACAGGCGGACTGTCGCGCTTTATTCCTTGCCTGTGCAAACACTGGAAATAGAATTGCAGACAATACTGCAATAATTGCTATAACAACTAGAAGCTCGATTAGCGTGAACCCGGCTCTATTATGCGTTCTTTTCATCTCTACTCTTTTCTAAAACATTTAGGACTGACTTTGTGGGAAATCAAACTGAGTAATCTCAGTAAATTCTGCAGTAATCTTTGGCTGAATTACAGGTGAAGTTGATGTTGAAAGCCATTTTTTGATGAATAACTAGTATTTCAACGAGGGAATCTGTGGCATTAATTTTGGTTTGTGATAAATAAGAGTTTATCAGATGAGGATGACTTTACGATATATATTATGAAGACGCATGATATATGCGAATTCAGAAAGGAGGTAACTGAGTTGATTCTAAACGCCTATGGCTGCTCGCTCATTTGCCTCTCCGATGCTGCTTCGGTGGTTAACGAGTAGGCTTCGGTGTGCGAGTGAATAGCCCCGATATCAGTGCAAGCTGATATCGGGGCTTCTTTGGTTTGGGAACCCAGCAATTTATAGAGGATTTCTATCGTTAATTGTAGAATAGTTAAGTAAATTTTTAAGTGACAACTATTCACCTAATCAAGGAAGTTACAATCTATTCCGGAGGAGTTTGATGAGTAAACGAAAAGTCAACGTGGCTTTGATTGGATATCAGTTTATGGGGAAAGCCCATAGCAATGCCTACCGCCAGGTAGGACGTTTTTTTGATCTCGGCGTAGAACCCGTGATGAAAGTACTATGCGGGAGGAATGAAAAGAAAGTCAAGCTGGCCCAGGAAAATTTCGGCTGGGAGGAGTATGCCACGAACTGGGAGGATGTCATAACCAGGCCGGACATCGATCTCGTGGATATCGGCACCCCGAATGACACTCATGCAGCTATTTCTGTGGCAGCTTTAAAAGCTGGTAAGCACGTTCTTTGCGAAAAGCCACTCGCCATCACCATTGAAGATGCCTTTACGTCGTACGAAACAGCGAAGGGAACAGGGCTTATCAACGGTATTTGCCACAACTACCGTAAAGCGCCGGC
>JANXSG010000142.1 GCA_025352825.1 Chthonomonadaceae bacterium
CCGTGTGAATCCATCTTCCAGCCACTTTCCGTGGCTACGACTTTTGCCAGTAGTTCTGCCTGATTATAGCCACGACTTCTGTATCGGGTTCGGTGAAGAGGAACGGGTACAACGGTATCCACTGGATTGGACAGATCTGGATAGATGAGATTCATAAGTGGCGATGCTGGGGAACCAAGAGATTCAGCAAGTATTTTACCGAGTGGAGCTGCCAGAGATGTCTTTCCATTATACTTAAACAGCATGATAGCCTGTCGCAGGCTCGATGAATATTCACCCATTGCCTGTGCCCAGGCAAAAAAAGGCTCCTGGCCGGATTCACATTTTTCGCAAAGTTGATTATCCAGCGAAATGGGATAACCACATCTATCGCAGAACGGAGGAGTGACAGGACGAATTTTACCAATGCATTGATGGCAGATAGATTCGGTTTGAGCAGCCGAACAGAGGATACAGCGAGGAGGATACAGCAGATCGAGTAATCCATTACACATCTCTTGCAGGATCATTGCCCTCATCCCCCGACCCCTTCTCCCAAAAACAGGAGAAGGGGAGCATTATATCCTTGGTTTCCTATTTCCCACGAATTGGGACATGTGCACTCATTAAGATCAATACCGTATGAAATATTGAAAAATTAATGCTACAGTCACCCCTCTCCTGTTTTTGGGAGAGGGGTCGGGGGTGAGGGCATCTCTGCCCTAAACCACATCGCGATTTATCAAATGAGCCAGGTAACCTGCTCCAAATCCATTGTCGATATTCACCACGCCCACGCCTGTCGCGCACGAATTCAGCATTGTCAGGAGAGCTGATAGGCCGTGGAAACTAGCGCCATAGCCCACGCTTGTAGGCACAGCGATTACGGGTCTTGATACCAGGCCGCCCACCACGGATGCCAGCGCCCCTTCCATACCTGCCACGACAATTAGTACATTCGCAGAAAGCAGCTGGTCCTGATGACCAAGTAGGCGATGAATACCAGCGACCCCTACATCGTATAGCCTTTCTACAGAGCTGCCCATTTCAGAAGCAGTGACTGCCGCCTCTTCAGCAACAGGCATATCTGCAGTCCCCGCAGAGACAACAAGCACAGTTCCCACGGTAGTAGGCTTTGGTTCTATAGCTATCTGTTCACCACGGTCTGCCTGCACTACCAGCATTCTCGCCATTTCGTGGTACTCCGCATTGTTGAACTGGGCGAGCACCGCCTGAGCTACATCCGGAGTGGCTCTTGAGGCAAGCACTTTGTAAGAACGCTGGGTTAATTTATCAAGAATTTCGAGTATGTGGGGAGTGGTTTTGCCAGGGCAGTAGACAACTTCAGGGAATCCGTTTCGAAGCGCACGGTGATGATCGAGTTTAGCAAAACCAAGATCTTCAAAAGGCAGCGTGCGCAGAGAGGAGATGGCATCATCGATGACCATCTCACCGTTTTTTACTTTTTCAAGCATATCTCGAAGGCGTTCTACATCCATAAACCTGAAAGCTCCCTATTTATGCTGCACCTGAATGGAAGTTAGAGGGATAAGATTGATCTGCTGGGGGAGCGTGTCGTTCATTTTTCCAGACCTGTAGCCTTCAAGATCGAGAGTGACATAGGTGTATCCCAGCTCTTTAAATCGTTGATTGATACTTTCGCGCAGATCTACCAGCTTAGGGATATCCTGTGGTTCCACTTCAATTCTGGCAACCGTATCATGGTGGCGAACGCGAAACTGACGAAAACCATGTTCTCGCAAAAACTTTTCACAGCCATCCAGCCGAGCGAGCAGCGGTGCGGTAATCTCTGTGCCATATGGAAACCTGGAGGATAGACAGGCAAAAGAAGGTTTATCCCAATTGGGTACTCCAAGATACAGGGATAGTGCTCGAATATCTGCCTTGGTGAAGCCCGCCTCACGCAGCGGACTGCGGACACCCTTTTCCTCTGCTGCCTTCATGCCTGGCCGGTGATCCCCTGGCTTGCCGTCTTCAGCATGGGAACCATCCAGAATCCAGGATATATTCATCTCGTCAGCAACCTCCTTGAGTTCACTGAAAAGCTCTGTCTTGCAGTGGTAACATCTATTTGGGTTATTCACTGCGAAATGAATATTTGAAAGTTCATGGGTTCGTACACGAGTCACTTTCACACCCATTTTTTCGGCTACTTCGAGGGCTGCATCCACCTCACCCTGTGGAAATGCCTCCGAGTCACCCGTTACCGCTACTGCATTCGAACCAAGCACATCGTGGGCGACTTTCAGAACGAGTGTGCTGTCCACCCCTCCCGAATACCCAATAACTACCCTTCCCATCTCCCTCAAAATCTGCTGAAGAGAGATATATTTATTCTCGATATCTGATGGAAGCACCTTACTCAAACCAGATTCAGAACCTTCGGCAGAAATTTGGGTGATGGAGTTCATAATGCGGCTACTCTCTAAAAATATTGACTATTGAGATTATAACTCACAATGAACTGAAGTGTCAATCAAGATTCTACACCGCGCTTCGCTCTAACGCCATGATTCATTTTTTCGAAGGGAGGTATCAGTAAGTGTGTAGCTAATTAGTCGAGGGTTAGACTTATCTGATTGCTTCGGGAGTCATGACCTAATTTTGGATCAAGGTATGCTTCCATCTCGTCTTCAGAATAGGGTTTCAATAGCTTAAGCAAGTCTTCATCATGATTGGATTCCTTGTTCAACCATGTATCTTCATCTTCACGGCTGAGAATTGCTGGCATACGATTGTGAATTGCTGCCATGAGCGGATTAGGCGCACATGTGACTATCGTGCAGCTGCGCAATGGTTCCCCTTTTTGGTCTATCCACTCTTCCCAGAGGCCAGCAAATGCAAAAAGTGCATTAGTTGTTAATTTGATGTAGTAACGATCCTTCTTCTTACCTTCTGTATGCCATTCATAAAACCCATCGGCGGGAATTATGCACCGCCGCTTGGAGAACGCAGTTCGGAATGCAGGTTTCTCTGCAATTGTCTCAGATCGTGCATTCAGCATTTTTTGCCCGATAAATAGATCTTTTGCCCAGGAAGGGATCAGTCCCCATCTCATAGGCTCTAGTGTTCTAGGACTGTTTTCCGTTACCACCGCGATTAACTCAGTAGGTGCGTTCCGATCCCGCATTGGAAGTTCGCCTACCACCGCCTCTACACGAAATCGCACCGCTATCTCTTGTACTGTATGCCTTAGTGTATAGCTTGTACACATTGCATTCTCACCTCGCCCATCTGCAGCCAGTCACTTTAAGTTCTTGCTGCATCTTATTATTCAATCAATGGCATATCTACAAAAATCGTGGGTAAACATGGACTCTTATTTTACTCTGGTTATAGTTATATTCGCCATAGACCAGATTTATCTAGGCAATAACATGATAATGGCGATAGCCACAATGCGTCAGTTAGACAATTGCTATTGAATTTTTTTCGTGTTATTTAGCGTTTTTCGTGGACAAAACTCTTTTAAAAAAAAATGGCTGTGACAAGACATCTTACATAGCGGATCTGCTTTATGATTCCGTGGGTAGTTTCTCCTCAAACCCGGCATTATGATAAAATATAGAAGTAAGCGTACAATAATATACACCTTATTTTTTATGCGATATATTGGGTAGAGTGGGATGTGGGATTGATTTGCAGGTATTTATTAATCTGTGGGTTTTAACGGTGTGCTGCATCTAGCCTTGACAGCATCGGCCCATGGGAGCAGAAGTTCCAGAGCTTGTGGGTTCTTACAGTTAATATTTGGGAGCTGTTCGAA
>JANXSG010000176.1 GCA_025352825.1 Chthonomonadaceae bacterium
GCGTCGCTGCCTTAATAACCATACACACCGTTCGTACTGCTCCCGTCGTCTATGCTTTGGCTCCGACAGGGAAACGGCTTGGCAAAATTGAATCCAAACTTCATGCAAGTACACTCACCTTTAATATATCACCTGTAGATCACACCGTCTGGTATGAAATCGATATTAGTGCGGGCTTCTAATCATTTCGTGCAAGTTTGAAAGGAAATAGTGTTGAATTCTCAACAAGACAGTTCGTTAGTTGCCGGTTCGGATGTCATAGGACTTGCTGCCCACGAGCCCATTGATACCAAGGAAAGAACGAGGCTTCAGGTTTTAGACGCTGCTCGCAAAGTGGGTGAATCTGTTCTGGGGCTGAATGCAGTGGTCGCTGATCGGGCTGTTGGCCCATGGCTCCCGAACTACCAGGCGTTGGCAAAATGCGGATTACTCGGCCTAACTCTTCCAGAAGAGTGGGGCGGGATGAATGCATCTGGGGCAGTACAGCGAGAATATAATGAGATACTGGCCTCTTACTGCGGAGTCACCACTTTTGTGCAGGCTCAGCATCATGGTCCATCTCGAATGATTTTATCGTGCCCGAATGATTCGCTGAAACGACGACTGCTGCCGGAGCTGGCAACAGGAAGTATGCTTTGTGCGGTATCGTTCGCGCATCTAAGGCGCCCCGGGCCGCCTGTGCTCACTGCATCTCTCGTCGAAGGCGGCGTTCGATTGAATGGCATTGCACCGTGGGTGACAGGGTGGGGAATAATGAACCAGGTGGTTTTCGGGGCCACTCTTCCAGATGGCAGGTTCATTTATGTGTGGGTGCCTGCTAGAAGGCGCGATTTTCCAGAACTGTTTTCCGTCATCAGTGATGAAAGTGATACCGGAACTCTGAGTGCATCAGAACCACTTGCTTTATGCGCCATGAATGCTTCTGCAACGGTCGAAATCAGCCTGAATGGACTATTTGTCCCGGAGGCGCATATCCTTCAGGAAACCGATCGAGCAACCATGCAGCAAAATGATCGTAAGGGAGTTTTGGGTGCGACACCTATGCCGCTTGGATGCACAACATCGAGTATTCGTGTGTTGTACCAAGAAGCAGAGACTCGAGGTTTGGAGGCAGCGCAAAAAGCTGCTAGATCTTTCGAGTCGGAGTGGAAGGATGTTCGTTCGCAGGTCGAGTACTGGAACGATCACACAGAAGATGAGCATTTCTTCGAGAATGCGGTTCGAGTTCGTGCCTGGTGTATCGAACTTGCAGTCCGCGCGGCGCATGCTGCAGTGACGGTCAGCAGTGGATCAGCTAATAATCTTACCCATCCGGCACAGCGTCTGCTCCGAGAGGCGATGTTCTACACCATTCAAGCCCAAACTCGTGATGTCCTGGAAGCCACATTGGAAAGACTCAAGCGATAGTTTGTAGAATTACTGGATGGCGAAGTGCGAAAGTCTTAAATCATATATAATTACCCATCGCTTTGCCTAACATTCTGGCCCTATAAGCGTTAGATTAAGATTGATTTAAACTATATGCGACGGGCTACAGGAAATGTGAAAGTAATACCATTTAACCTCACCCCCCTGCCCCTCTCCCAGACTGTTCGATAGCTCGCAAGGGAGAAGGGGAGACTGTACCCTGCATTTGCTCCTCTCCCAGACTGTTCGATAGCTCCCAAGGGAGAAGGGGGAGACTGTACCCTGCATTTGCCCCTCTCCCAGTGAGGAACGAACGCCCGGGAGAGGGGTTGGGGTGAGGTGCAGTTGCGTATTTTACACTATATTCAGATTACTTTCACAACCCCTTTAGCCCGTCGCGGAAAAGGCACTCACAATTACATGAAATTCATTAACCTAACGCTTTTGCCCATTAGTCCCCTTCCCTGCACACGCAAACCATAGGCTGTTTATGCTAGGGAAGGGGAGAATTATCGATCAAGATTCCCCCTTCCCTCAGAGGTAGGGCGGAATCAGGGGGCAGGCAAAAACGTTTACTTTATCGATTAAGCTTATGGAGTGTGGATTCAGATGTATTGAGCGGAAGTAATGTTCGTTCATGTCAATTCACCTTTCAAATACAAGAGGGTTTACATTTTTGAATCGATTAGATTCCATGCAGATAGACTGGAGTACCCGCCGGCATGAAGCGTTAACTCTTGCGTTTCGTTTTCCCATACAGGGTGGTTTATACCGAAACGCCGTTTGATGTACCCATCCCATCTTACATATTTAACAAAGGGAGTTAGGATCGGTTCATAACCAGTTATCCGAATTCTATACGTACCCGGAGCTGTGTTGGCGAGTTTGAATTTACCGTTGCGATCCAATAAAATACTCATCTCTTTAGGGATCGATTGTGAGTTGATAGGAGTAAGTTTCTGGACAATCATCTTAATGGAGCCATAGCCAGGGGAGTATCCTTTCATATGTACAGATCCCTCAAGTACCGCTCCACGCTCTCCAGCTACAGCTTGAAAAGTCATCGCTGCTTGCGAATGCGGCTGCGGCGAGTTTCCTTCGGTGTACATGGTGAAACGAAAGCGTACAAGTATCTGTTTTGATTCCCCCGAACTGCCAATTAGAGATTCTGCGGGAAACGAGAGAATGCATGGTTCATCTAGCCACGCCTTAAATGTTCTACCAGTTTTTTTATCTGTATTTGATGCTGCCGAGAAAATCGCGTCGAGATGTATCTCGCCATCGATATCCGAATGAGGCAGCAAAGAGCATCTAATCTCACGTCTCAGCTTGCCAGATTGAACGTAGAGAGTGTAGTTTGCTCGTACTCCATCCTGTAGGATAAGGTGCGTTGGAAGATTTAATGGCCCACTCGGAACAGGGAAGTCAGGAAATTCATTCGCAAAATTAGTTAATGAGGCTGGAGCTGAGAGTTGGTCGCCTTCACCAAATTTGGCTAAACGAGTACTTGAACTTTTGCTAAGTGGTACGATAATTGCGTCAACATCAGAGTATATATGGTTCGTGACTGGAAGCGGGATATTATGCAGTACGAAGGATAACGATTTCTCGGGAGAAGAGGAGCTACTGCTGTCGTTATCTCCATCTGCATTTAAGATAATTTCTCCTTTAACTTCCTTGAGGAATTTCGCGGTGGGAGATGGGCTGGAGAGCGAAACAATTCTTGCTCTGCCCGTTGTGAACGTAACAATGGGGTAGATTCCATCTGGGTTTGTGATACATTTTTTTCCTGTATCATCAACCGCAGTCAAATGAATTCCGAAATCCTTCACCTTGTCGAGAGCGTTTACATCGGAAGACATAATTTGGAGACTAATCTGGAAGTTCTGGAGAGTATCTCTCTGAAGATTCTGGGGGATATTTAGTTTGAGACGCTGCTGCCCGGAATTACCGATTACTTCGCGCGCGGAAACAATAAATTTATCGACCTTACAGTCAAGATTTGCTACGTACATGGGGTAGGGACGCGGAGAAGGTACAGCTCGTTCACGCCGGTGATCCATTCCGCCGCCCATACCCATAAATCCGTTTCGATATATCCAGGGGGCTTGTTTATCACCAGAATTGATTTGCGGCCCGAAAAAGTCATTCTGAGAATAGAGAGGAAGACGAATGGGTCTGCTCGTAGTGTTTTGAAGACTGAATGATCCCCGATTCCATATCCACCACATACAAACAATTCCGACTAAAATAGTAACAACATTTACAATTTTAGACAGGCTTGATTTGCTTTTCGGCCTCAGTGGCCTTTTCGCTCGTGAAGCTGAATCAGTAGTGAAATCCACACTCATTTTTCAGTCTCCCTTATGCAGAAGTAATCATTCATTCGATAGAAGGAAAAAAAAGAAGTCATATGAATAACAGTACTCAGAATATATCTGTTCGAAAGTCTATGCTGAAGTAGTTCTTATTTTGATGTATCTTTTCGGCCCAACCTGTACAATAGATCCTTCACAATCCGACACTTCCATTTCGAGTGACGGATCAATAATTTTCTGGCCATTGAACAGCACACCACCCTGTGTAACTAGTCTTCGAGCCTCACCACTCCCCTTTGCCAGTCCGGCGATGGTAAGAAGCTTACATATCCAAATTCTGCCGGTAGATACCGAGTCGGCAGGCATCTCGAATTCTGGAATCTCGCTGGGCATCTCATGCTGTGAGTGTATTTTCTGCCATTCAGAATCTGCAGATTCTGCGGATTCACTGCTGTGATAGATAGATATAATCTCTTTTGCTAGGCGTCGTTTTACATCCTTTGGATTCGTAATTCCCGATTGTGACTGCTGAATGAGTGCAGATACTTCATCAAGCGGAATATCTGTACACAGCTCGAAATACATCGACATCATCTCATCCGACAGAGACATTATTTTTCCAAACATCACATTTGGCGCTTCAGCGACTCCTACATAATTGCCTAGTGACTTGCTCATTTTCTTCACACCATCAAGCCCGACCAGCAGTGGCATGAACATGGCTACCTGTTGTTCCTGCCCCATCTCCTTCTGCAGGTCTCTTCCCGCCAGAATGTTGAAAGTCTGATCCTGCCCGCCCATTTCGACATCGGCTTCGATCGCCACCGAATCGTAGGCTTGCGCCAACGGATAGAGCAGTTCGTGGAGGCTGATTGGCTGATGATTTGCAAATCGAGTCGCAAAATCTTCTCTCTGCATCACCTGGGCTACCGTCATTTTGGAAGTGAGTCGAACTAGCTCAGCAAAATCCAACTTACCAAGCCACTCTCCGTTATATCGGACGGTGGTTTTCGCACGATCCAGAATAGATGATAACTGATCAATATAAGTGGAGGCATTTTCACGAATCTGTTCCGTTGAAAGCATTGGTCTCGTAGCGGATCTGCCGGAGGGATCGCCAATGAGCGCGGTATAGTCTCCTAGAATAATGACTACTTCATGCCCCATCTCCTGAAACTGACGCAGTTTACGAAGCACTACTGCAAAACCAAGATGAATATCGGGAGCTGTGGGATCCAGTCCGAGCTTGATTTTGAGTGGTTTCCCCGTAGATGCCGACTTTGCAAGTTTTGCTTCGAGGCCATGCTCTGGAACAATACTTATTGTTCCACGCTTCAAGCGCTCGATCTGACCTCTGATTTCTGTGGATACTGTTTCTGCCTCTGCCATTAAATACGGGTTCCTTAAGTCGTTGTCACTAGGGATTTGTTTATTTTAGGTTCACTTGAGATCAATTTGAACATAGTATATGGTAGCATTATGCCCAGACTACTGTCAACGAAAATATAAATTATACAGACAGAGATTTTCAATTCCGAAAATGCCTAAGCTGGCGCAGCCAGAGCCAAAAAGTATTTGATGCTATCAAAATCAGCGACTACCACTTAGATTAAAACTGTACTGTGGCAATGATGAATAGCTTTGTCGTAGGTAAATATCTATTATCCGTTATTGAAAAATATTGGAGGAACTCATGCTAGATAATTTTGAATCGGGCATCATAAAGAAAGCTATATATTTAGATCAAAATGGCGTCAGCGTCATCATTAAACGGTCTGCTCCTTCAGATAATAATTCAACACGGGCTGATTTCGACACATCCAATGGTATAGGAAAAATTACATTATGGGAAAGTGGTGATTGTGATTTCGAATTACTTGACGTAAATACCGAAAAAACAATTTTATGGGAAAATCAAATGATACATAGTACTGATAAACTTGATGAGGCGATTAATATTTTCATTGATAAATTGATATCCCATAACAATGGACTTTATGAACCCTAAATATGAATGTATTATTTACTTCAACGCAACAACGATATCTATCAGCTGCCTCACCCCTACTTCTACCAGAGCGATGCCGTTGAGAACCTCACCACCTAGCACTGAGCCAACAATACCCGGAAATCCCTTCTATATCTTAAGCAATCCGTTTAATAACAATATCTACGATGGCGATGGCAATCCGACAACCTACAACGGCGTACCTTATGCCTACGATATGGAAGACCGCCTTATCAATCTGCCGAACGCGTTCGGTGCAGTCTATCGCGATGACGGTCTTCGAGCATGGAAACAGGTGAACGGCACCTACCGTTTCTACTATCTCTACGATGGTGACCGTGTGGTCTGCGAAATAGATAATAATGGCGCCTTCGTCAACAGTTATGGCTACGATGCAGCAGGATTAGTGGAACGGTATAACGGCACAAACTCCTACATCTACACCTACGATCCGGCCGGCAACGTAGTACAAAGGATGTCGCTCGATAACACCACGAATTTCGGCATCCCGGATTTCACGACCTTCTACGATGCCTACGGCAGCCAGAGAGGCCAGGTGAATCCACTCACAGAGGCCAGATTCACCAGCCCGGATGCAGTCGGTTTTGGCGGCCAATGGGGGTACTATACTGATAACGAGACTAATTCTTATAGTGGCACAGTGCCTCAACTGCGCCATCCCTTCACACTAAACGGAGCACGATATTACGAACCATCTGTTGGCCGCTTCCTTTCCAGAGACCCAGTAGGTTACGAAGGTGGTATAAACCTATATACCTTCTGCTGTAATAACCTCGTAAATAGAGCTGACCCGAGTGGGACAGAAAATGATGGTGGGGCGGAAATACCTATAAGTGATAATGGCTCTTCCCAGAATTCTTTTCAACTATCCCTAAAACCACCACATCTGCCAAAACGGGTTTAGAATTTTTAGCTGATTTAAATCCAATAGCACCTGCCGCTAAAGCAGCTTCAGGCAAATACAATTCAGGCAAGTTAAGTACGGGCGCGCGTGCTTTAACGGATTTCTAGCGCTAGCGCCTAGTGTTATAAGGGTTTTGGGTAAATTTCCTAAGTTCGTGGGAATGGGCGATGAATTGGCAGCTGGAGTCGCACGGTATATAGGTCGCAAAGGTACGGTTGTGATAACTGGTGCGGAAGAATCTGGGAAGCTCGCATTATCTTTCAGTAACTCTTCTGGAAAAAGCACTATATTCGATGGTATGATAGTCAATTTACTATACGAGATCAAAAGTAAATTGCCTAGCACGGCAGGTAAGGTGGAAGAAAATACAAGAGGTGCTTACAAAACCTTTTGAGTTTTGCAATTATCTCAATATATTAAACCTTTTAAACTAACCCCCTAATACGATAATTCGCACGAATTAATGCATCGGGTACATATAACAGTTGATCCGAGAGCATAATGATATAAGGATGAACATTATACAGTAGTCATAGATGTCCAATACTTCCTATTGCAATTCATGACACCCTGTATTAATTATATTTCGCGAAAATTAGCGTAATTCTCGGTTAATAATCTTACTGTTTTTTTCTCGCACGATGGCAGCACGATAGAACAGACTCCGACGAATATGGAAATCTTGAGTTTGTTGCAGCCCTAAAGTTTCAGGCATAGCACGATATTCGGATATGGAATAGGCACGAAGTACAGATGCAGGGCCATCGTGGCGTGTGAGGCGGTTCATCCTTAATAGGCAGGAGACCGCTCTAAAGAGGTACCAGGCAGACCATGCCCTTCGCAGATCGTTCACTAGCCATCCATGCTTCGATACACGTTCCATTTCCTTCATTGCACGTATGCTTCCCGCAAATCCGAGATGATGAAACGCCAGTGAACAGAGTACAAAGTCGAAGCTGGAATCAGAAAATGGAAGCTTGTAGGCATCTCCTCGAATTAACCTAATATCGTCCAGTTTGCAAACCTCTTCACGAGCAAAACGGAGGATCGGCTCACTAAAATCGAGAGCAACAATACGGACATCTACATTCTCTTGTAGTGCAATTTTAAGTATGGTTTTCGGCAGATCCCCAGAGCCTGTTGCTACATCAAGAATTACTATTGGACGCGCTGCGAATAGGGGATTGGCTTTCGCCGCTCGGAACCAGGTTCTTATTTGCCTTGTTATCACCGATGTGCCACCCAGAAACCGGTTGGCGCGCTGAACATCGATCATGCTGGCTCGGAAATCCGAATAGGGTTGATCTGGGTCGTCAATGAGTTCTGGCGTATCTATTCTGGAAGGGGTATCCCATTCAAGTAGACTTTTTTTCTTCATTGCACTTTACAAACTTCCCTACTTACAAATATATTCAGAACTTTAAAGCAGCCGGCGGCGTATATCTTATGTGCGCTCGGTGATTCTATTTCATGTACTATACGAATATTAACCGCATTATCGACTATAAGCGCCAACTGGAGCAACTACCTTAAGGGACAGCCTGGTTATACACCCTCTCTTAAAGTATAGCCCCTCGGTAAGTAAACTCAGCGGCGAGAGGGGAATTCATTGCAGGAATCTGTTATCTCGGAACCAAGACGTCGCGTAGTCGTAACTGGAATAGGAGCGATTACTCCGATAGGAATAGGTGTAGATGGACTTCGAAAAGGGCTGCGAGCAGGTAAATCTGCTGTTCGAACCATCCATTCATTCGATACTTCGCCATTTGTCACTCATATTGCTGCTACAGTAGAAGATTTCGATTTGACTCCATTTCTCGACGGCAAGAAGCTGAAGCGGCTGGATAAGTTTTCGCAATACGCTGTTGCCGCTGCCAAAATGGCAGTCATAGATGCGGAGATCGACCTTAATTCTGAAGATAGAGATAGAGTGGGAGTATGTCTGGGTACGGCACTTGGAGGCGTCGGATTTGCAGAGGATCAGTATCCTGCATTTCTTACCAAAGGGCCTCGAGGCGTCAATCCTATGCTTGCGCTCAGTGTCTACAACGGCGCTGGCTCCTGTAATATAGCTATTGAATTGGGGATCACCGGGCCAGCCACCGCAAATGGTGATTCCTGTGCCGCTTCACCCATTGCAATCGGGCATGCAATGGATCTGATACGTGATGGAACTGCTGATATTATGCTGGCAGGAGGGGCAGAAGCCCCGCTATCTACGCTGTGCTACGGGGCATTCGCTATTATCCGTGCAATGAGTCAGCGCAATGATGATCCAGGAACGGCTTCACGACCATTCGATAGGGATAGAGATGGTTTCGTGATGGGAGAAGGCGCCGCAATCCTTGTATTGGAAGAGTTCAACCATGCGCTGGAACGCGGAGCGAATATCTATGGAGAGATCCTTTCCCACGCGTGTACTAATGACGCTTTCCACATGACACAACCGCGTCCAGATGGATCACAGGCAGCACGATGTATTCGAGAGTGCCTGAGAAAAGGTAACACTGCACTAAACGAGGTGGGATATATAAATGCACACGCTTCCAGCACTCCTCTAAATGACAGCGCCGAGACGGATGCAATTAAGCAGGTTTTTGGAGCGGGAGCTTACTCGATCCCAGTGAGCGGAACAAAGGGTTACCATGGTCATGCGTTAGGTGCCACTGGTGCCTGGGAAGCCGCGATATCACTTCTAGCGCTGAAGGATGGATGGCTGCCTCCTACGCTTAATCTTGCCAATCCAGATCCAGCTTGTGATCTCGACTACATTCCGGAAACAAATGGGCGCACACTGCAGGTTGATACCGTGTTATCAAATTCGTTCGGATTCGGTGGCATCAACGCCTGCTTGCTATTCGGGCGAGTGTAGATCAATAGCCATAATAATATCGGCGAGGATTATGATTCATGGCGCCTATTCTACTACACAATCGTAGGCCTCCCTCGGATGGAATTTTAGGGCATCTTCCCTCCTTCATGAGAGATCCGCTGGGTTTTCTAACCTTCTGCGCTCGCAGCAATTGTGGCGTACTATCTCTGCGAATGCTCCATAAACAGGTCTTCCTGCTTCTCGAACCTGAAGATATTGAGAGGGTATTGGTGACGGAACACCGGGATTTTATTAAAGCTGGCTGGCTCCGAACGCCTGCCGTTCGGAGGCTGCTGGGAGACGGACTGGTAACTAGCGAAGGAGATGCATGGCGACTGCAGCGGCATAGCTGCCAGCCAGCATTCCAGATGCGCAGGATGGATAGATACGGAGAGCAAATTTCTGAGGTCGTCCAACGGAAACTAGCAAATTGGGAGCCAAATGATCCCATAAATCTTCAACAAGAGATGTCTCGGTTAACTATGGAGATCGTAGGCAGGGTACTATTCGCAGTGGACGATTCAAGCTGGACTCTAGAGGCTTCCAGAGCGATGGATATCCTGATGTCCCGTTTCTCCTCGGGCTGGAATCTCTTCGGTATGATCCCCTGGCCGCCTGGATACCAGGAGCGAATGGCGACAAGAGCACTTAATCGAAATGTTGACAACATCATCCACACCCATGAAATCAGCCAGAATGCGCAATTTGAAGATGCTGATGACGGTGATCTGCTTTCCATGTTTAAGAGTTCAGTGGATGTGTCTTCAGGCACATCTCACCAGCATGTCTTAAGAGAGCAGGTTAAAACATTCCTCGCTGCAGGATATGAGAGTTCCGCGCTGACACTTACCTGGGTTTTCCTGCTGCTTTCACAACATCCTGATATCAATTCTAAATTGACTAGGGAACTGGAAACCGTTCTCTCAGGCCGTGCCCCAACTGCTTCCGATATACCCTTACTTCCCTACACTCAGGCAGTTATTCAAGAGACACTGCGACTCTATCCACCTCTTTGGATGACGGGGCGAGAATCGGCGAAAAAATGTGTTGTCGGGGGAGTCGCTATTCCCGCAGGATCAATAGTAATGACAAGTCAGTGGGCAGTCCACAGGATGGCAAAGTATTTCCCCTGTCCAAATGATTTTCTCCCTGAGCGGTGGCTGACAGGGGAGACGAAGAATCTACCTCGTTGCGCATATTTTCCTTTTGGAGCGGGGCCGCGCATCTGTATTGCACAGAGTTTTGCGATGATGGAGACTACCCTGCTGCTTGCATCCATCGCTCAATCCTTCAGAGTAGAATGCGATAACAGCGATGCAATTACACCATGCGCCACCATGACTTTGCGTCCTCCAATAGGTATCAAAGTGATCCTACGCGCTCAGGAAAAGATAAATTATTAACTAAATCGGTAAGCCCTGAGCTGGCACACCCAGAACTATAAGGATTTCAGGGAACAAATATGGTTTCGCGATGGAATAAAGGGGCTTCGGAAGTATTCTAAAATAATCCTCAGCACGTTGCCAGGCACTAAAGTACCGGTCTGGGAGGCCTTCGGCCAGCCGTCCTCCGGACGGGAATCGCGTCTGAAAGACGCCTGTTTTTTGATGCCGGGATATTTCAACTACCGGCACTAGCCGTAAATTGGAATACTTTCACAACCCCTTTAGCCCGTCGCGAATTAACAACTATATGATAATCTTTTATGGTTCTGATTATTCCAGTTTAGGTGAATATGGACGATCTTACACTAACTCCGACTTTTGTAAGAGGCTCAGAATATATAAGCTCGAAAGGAGCGTCACTTAGACCGGGGGTTCTGAATACAGGTATTGCCGATACATTTATGAGAGCGGCGGGAAAGCAATGTACGCTTCCCGCCGCTCTCAATGGATGTCTCTTATTAGTTTCAGTTCTGAATTGAATGTTTCATATCCGGGCAATTCGATTGTACTCTGAAGAATTCCGCTCGCTACTTGCGAACGCTGCGACGGCGCAGTAACAGCCCACCGCCCAGGCAGCTGCTCAGAAGCAGTGCAACATTGCCAGGTTCAGGAACGCTGGATGTGCCAGCTTTGATCGACACATTGTCCAGCCCCACATCGAAGCCGAGGAGAATCGGATCAGCCTGTGCAAGGCGCAGTGTAGCACTGCTGCTATTGGCCACGAAAGAGTAGGTGTCTGTGCTCCATGTGTCCCAGGAGTTCGCGGTGCTGGAAGGTGCGGAGAAGGTCTGAGCGGCCGTGGCCGAACCACTGCTCATCGAGGCGGTAAGCTGCGAATGATTCCCTAACCCGTAGGAATTCGAATATCCCTCGGTAGCGATAGCGAAACTGACATCATAGGACGTGCCTGCCGTCAGCCTGCTGATGGTCTGCTCGATGTAGTTGTGGGAGCGGCTATAAATGCCCAAAAGAATAAACTGGCTTCCGTAGGGAGTGGGGCCATACCCGGAACTGTTGTTCATGCCGATGGGATAGGGGCTTGTAAAGGTAGTGATCGTCCAGCCGGTAAGAGGGCCGCCACTGGAAAGGTCTGTCACGCTATAGATCCGTCTCGAAACCTCCATTAGTGATTGACTGTGCGTTGGCAGTGGGCATTGCGGTACCCAGAACCAGCAATGCTAGGGCAGTAATTCTAAGCGAGTTTCTATTCATGGTATTTTCCTGAGAAGTATTCAGGCGAACTACTAGCCTGTAAGAATTTTTATTTGCACAATTCATGCCAAATATCTCTAATGAACACAAAAGATTGAAACCAGTGAAAGTTTTTTACCTCACCCTCCCGGGGGGTGAGGTTGAATCTCCCAACGAGGAACGAGTGTCCGGGAGAGGGGTAGGTGAAAATACTTGTTGACACGATTTTCGTTGTGTGTTATGATTGTCTCTGATGTCAATATCTCGTTCTTAAGAACATAGATTTCACCTACCAAGTAGTAAGATCCGAGGGGAGCTGTACACTCATGATATCATCACCTCAACCTGTTTTTATGCGTAAAATCCATTCGCAGCTCTCACTCAAAGTGGCATGGCTTGCCCTGATCACACTATTTGCCCTCCCGGCCTTTTCAGTAAAGTCGGAACCCCCATTCGAGCTAAAAACTCTTCGTCTTTCTCAGCAGAATGCGGCTGGCGGTTCCAAGATTGTGGGAGTCGTCACTCTTAGCAGGCGGGCGCCTGCACAGGGCCTCGTCGTCCGGCTTCGCAGTACCGACCCTGCCCTCGCCAGCGTACCCAAAAGCATTTTAGTTCCAAAAGACCGTAAAAGCGCTCCCTTTTTCATCGAGACACACCCTGTCTCTTCCGACCAGAAAATTACTGTCACCGCAATCTATGCCGAGACTAAAACCGCGGTTCTGACTCTCCACCCGCCCGGAATTGCCGAAGTCACCGTAACGCCAGACACGGTGATTGGAGGTGATAACTCCATTGGCAACATCCGTATGGAAGCCGCACTCGGCATAGATACCGATGTCGATCTCACCTCGGACAACCCCACTGTAAAACTTGAGCCGACGCATGTCACCGTCAAAAAAGGTGAAACACGGCTGGAATTTTCGGTAAGCACTACTGCCGTCAAGCAGAAAACTTCCGCCATGATCACAGCGAAGACAAACGGTTCCACAGGAACCGCAACCCTTACGGTGACACCTTAGCGACCCCTCACGCCCTCACCCCCCTCTCCCGAAGCTTCGGGAGAGGGGGAGGCAGAAATTATAATGCACTTACTCCCCCTCTCCCTTGCGAGGAACGAGCAGTCTGGGAGAGGGGGCAGGGGGTGAGGTTGAATCTCCCTCCGAGCTTGCGAGTGAATAGGAAGGAGAAGGTTCGAGGGGTGAGGTTGAATCTCCCTCCGAGCTTGCGAGTGAACAGGAAGGAGAAGGTTCGAGGGGTGAGGTTGAATCTCCCTTGCGAGCTATCGAACAATCTGGGAGAGAGGATCGGGGGGTGAGGTTAAAAGATTCTCAAGCATCGTGAATCTTTTAACGATGTATTATATAAGACCAAAAGATGACACTGGCAGACAGGGTGATAACTATAGGTGGCAGTAGCAGCCTCTATGGGTATTCTGATTCCACAATATTTTTGAAGCACTTAAGCGTCTTATTAGCAATATTACTTACGAAAAGTTGGCCAACTATATATTTTGAGAATAGGGGGCCGAGGATCGGAATAGGATAGCTTAACTCGTGATGAATAGTGACGAGTACTCCTTTACCTTGTTTCTTAAGCAGCCATTCTACCCACATCCCCTTGGTTATTCCTGCGATATGAAGAAAGGTGATACGGTTTTCCTCTGGAAATAGCTCCTGGCGGGCAGTCCACTTCACCGGAAAGCCATCTCGTGTTGCGCCGAAATCCGCAACTTTATGTGTCTCAGACTGCTCAATAATGCGCATATATCTGTAGTGCGGCAAAATCTGAGGCCACTCCTGAATTTCGGCGGCTAACTGAAATATTCGCAGAATTATCTGCTCTACATTCCCGGCTATTTCGATTTCATTTGATGTTTTCACAAGCTATCTACGATTAGTCACGTTAGAATGTTCCAGAATTAAGCTCTAAAATGTACTGGCAGATTGTACTGGTGTCAGGAATATTGCATCCTAAGGGCAGCGATTATATTCTAGGAAAGTACCAACAACTCCCCAAAAATAGGCTGATAGGTGGATGTATTTAACCATTAATATAACACACAATTGTAATTGAATTTGGTAGTGTATTGTCAATATATGTTCTCAAATATTTGTGGAACTTCATGAGCATGGTTGCAGTTAGATTTTTTAGTTTACTGCGCAGTCAAGTATCTCTGGTAAACGGAATGCTGGACTGTGCTATTTGATAAGGTATTAACTTCCTGTACGTTTGAAAGAGTGTGCGTGAATTGAAAACAACCCTCGAACCACCTCATGAGAGTAGAGCCGAAAATGAATTGGAGCCTTTGCTGAATCAGGGCGAACCTCCAGTTCATTCCTGGTATGCCTTATCCAGTTTATGGAAGCGCAAAACTACGGTGATCGCGATACTTTCTGTGCTGGCGATCATGTCTTATATCGTGCTGCGTTTTGGTGTTCGAACTGCCCCTGGAGTTTTCTTAATCCCGCTAAAAGTTGAACTTGCAGTAGGAGGGTTACCGCTTCTCTACGACCTTTTTAAAAAGGTGCTCAAGCGTGAATTTGGATCTGATCTGCTGGGTGGTATTTCGATTATTACTTCCATCGGTATGGGTGAATATCTCGCTGGTTCCATCATTGTATTAATGCTTTCTGGCGGGGAAGCTCTGGAGAGCTATGCTCTGAACAGTGCGTCGTCCGTATTGGCAGCCCTCGCCAAAAGAATGCCTTCCATCGCACACCGAAGACAGATGTCTGAAATTGTCGATGTATCGCTGAATGAAGTCGAAGTTGGAGACACTCTTGTGATCTACCCGCATGACATCTGTCCGGTAGATGGGGTGGTGATCGAGGGACGCGGGGTGATGGATGAATCCTACTTGACAGGGGAACCATTCCAGATAAACAAGACCACAGGTTCGACAGTGATTTCGGGAGCAATTAATGGCGAGTCGGCACTTACGATTCGAACTTCCCAACTTGCCGCCGATTCTCGATACGCGAAGATTATGGAAGTGATGCGTGAGTCCGAATCCCAGAAGCCGCAGCTTCAGCGTTTGGGTGATCAACTGGGTGCTTTTTATACTCCAGTTGCGCTCATAGTCGCGATGCTCGCCTGGATGATTAGCGGAGAGTCGATTCGGTTTCTAGCTGTACTTGTCGTAGCCACTCCCTGTCCTCTTCTATTGGCGATACCCATTGCGATTATTGGTTCGATTTCCTTGTGTGCTCGCAGATCCATCATCGTCAAAAGCCCTGTAGTACTTGAGCAGATTGCTGGATGCCGAATCGCGATATTCGATAAGACCGGTACACTCACTTATGGCGAACCTAAACTCACGGAGCAAATCGCAGCAGAAGGGTTTGTTCCGAGGGATGTGCTTACCCTGGTGGCCAGTATAGAACGCTACTCCAAGCATCCTCTGGCCAGAGCTATTCTCGATGCCGCAAAAATAGCTGGCATAGCGTTATCCGAAGCGTCTGAGGTGAGTGAAGCGCCAGGACAGGGACTGCATGGGATCGTCTCCGGGCGAAAAATACAGATCACTAGTCGTGGTCAAATCGAATTTCAGAAGAGTGCAGGATTTGATCAACTCCCGCCTGCAGCGGGAGGTCTTGAGTGTATCGTGTTGATTGATCAAAGATATGCGGCGATGCTTCGATTCCGAGATGCACCACGGGCAGAGAGTCGATCGTTTATCAGCCATCTCGGACCAAAACATCACTTCGATCGTGTTATGATCGTATCGGGAGATCGCGAATCAGAGGTATGTTATCTCGCTGAGCAGGTTGGCATCAAAGAAGTCTATGCGCAGCAGAGCCCCGAAGAAAAACTCGCAATCGTGCGCAAAGAGACCGCTTTAGACAAAACTCTCTACGTGGGAGATGGCATTAACGATGCACCGGCGATGATGGCTGCGACGGTGGGTATGGCGATAGGGCAGAACAGTAATGTGACGGCAGAGGCAGCTGGCGTGGTGATAATGGATAACTCTTTGAAGAGAGTAGATGAGTTTATGCACATCAGCCGACGCATGAGAACTATCGCTCTGCAGAGTGCTATGGGTGGGATGGGCTTGAGCATAGTAGGGATGATAGTAGCCGCTTCCGGGCATTTAAGTCCTGTGACTGGTGCCATCACCCAGGAAATTATCGATACTCTGGCAGTACTAAACGCCTTACGCGCAGCATTTCCCCCCAAAGTGATCAATGATATTGCTGATTGATAACAGCGATTATTTGTAAATGGGTATAATCTCATCTCGTACTACACGCCTGTAACGAACTCCGCTAATTTCCATACAAGGAAACTATCATGCCTCAACGTGAACCAGATGCTCTTCCAAGGCTGTTTCTTATTCGCCATGGCGATACAGACTGGACTGATTTGCAGCAGCACACCGGCCGAACTGATATACCACTAAACATCACTGGTGAGGAGCGCGCTCTAGAAATAGGAGTTCGTCTTCAGGGCGAGAATTTTACTAAAGTATTTACGAGTCCTTTAATTAGGGCTCAGCGTACCCGTGAACTCGCAGGCTTTTCTGCAAATGCTGAAGTTAATCATGATCTTGTGGAGTGGGATTATGGTGATTACGAGGGGCGGTGTTCCACCGACATACATCTAGATAATCCCGGTTGGGATCTTTTTCGGGATGGCGCTCCCCATGGCGAGACGCCAGAAGAAGTGGCCACTCGCGCAAGAAAATTTCTAGAGATTGTTATGCTGTTAAAAGGCGATGTCGCCGCTTTCTCCAGCGGGCATATCATCCGAATGATTGCTGCAATGTGGATAGGCCTTGAACCTGTATCGGGGAAGTATTTCTATACTTCCACGGCGAGTGTAGGCATTCTTGGCTTTGAACACAAACGTGAACAACCTGTGCTGCTGCTTTGGAATGATGTCCGCCTTCAGTAACACATTACTATTCATAGTTTCAAAGTGAAATAATTCACAAAACTGCTCAAATTGCCCTCTCGCCTTGACAGCTTCATTACATTCTTCTATAATATTAATTGGTGAAATAAATTGTACAGGACTACGAAGTTAACTTGAGATCAATCGAGGTGCGATTTTAAATTTATCAACCCACTTGCTCCAACAACGGGATGAATATGCCGAATATAAATAATTAATGTTCAATTTCATCTTGTTGTGCATGCTAGGTGCGAATCCTACTCAAGTCAGCACAATATGTTTTTTTAATAAGATCTTCGCATGACTTTGTTAAAAAGGGATTATGAGGTCTGTAACCCGTGTTACATCAGCAGCAGCGACAATCAATTACACAGCGGATAGATCCCAAGATCATTCAGGCAAACAGTATCCTTCAGTTAACATCGTTGGAACTGTTGCAGTCTGTAGAAAATGAACTTATGGAAAATCCAGCTCTGGATACCCTGGAAGATGGGGGTTGTGCTGGCGATTGCCTTGATCCTGATGCCTGCCCTTACTGCCTTGCTAGAAAAGCGCAAATCCCCAATGACTCTTCAGATCCTGACTCCTTAGATTCGGACGAAACGTACACGGATTATAACTCTTCCTATGAATCACCGCATAACGATTCTGATGATGACTACGATCCTATCAGCAATCTGGAATCAGAAGTAACACTCCAAGAACACCTTCGAAATCTTTACTGTGCTGCCGTACCTCCAGAAGCGTATGCGATTGGAGAATATCTCATCAACTGTCTCGATGATAGGGGCTATCTGGATGGCGCAGTTAAAGACATTGCGGTAGAACTCAATGTAATTGAAAACGAAGTATTGCAAGCCCTCAAGGTCATTCAGTCGTTCGATCCTCCGGGTATAGGGGCACGCAGTTTGCAAGAATGTATGCTTATCCAGCTGCAGTACCTCATGGACGAAGATTCAGAAACTTCCGACCAAAAGTTGCTGCAATCAACTTTTCGTATGGTGAGAGATAATTTTGAACTCGTGACACTCAGGAGATATACAAAACTCGCACGATTTACTAGCATTTCAGTAGAGGAAGCCAAAGCCTGTATTGAGTATATCCGCACCCGCCTCAATCCGTTCCCTGCCAGCCAGTTCCGACCTCCATGGGACTACAAGCCGATGAATAGTAGAGCTTCGGTTCGGCCAGATGTAGTGGTTCGCCGTACGGAACTCGGCTATGAAGTGGAAGTGCTGGGAAGCGATCACTCTTTGCTCTGCATTAATTCAAGTTATAGGGATGCCTATAATCACATGAAGACTGTAATAACCGCACACAATGACGAAGAGAAAAAGCATATTTCAGACTATGTGGAGCGAGCAGAACTTTTTATTAGAAATATTAACCAGAGGCGCCATACCTTGCGCCAGATAACTAAATGCATCATTGACTGTCAGACAGGGTTTCTAGAAACAGGATCCCGGCAGTTTTTGCGTCCGCTCACACGAACTGGAATCGCAAAAATTCTACATATTCATGAATCGACTGTCAGCAGGGCAACCTCAAATAAGTTCATACAGCTTCCCAATCAGGAAGTAGTTGGGTTCGATATATTTTTCAACTCATCACTCTCTGTTAAAGATGTTATCGAGCAGATTATTCACCAGGAAGATTCCAGCAATCCACTGTCCGACAAACAGATAGTAGAGCTGCTTCGAGATAAAGGGGTGGATGTCGCGAGGCGCACTATCGTCAAATACCGCGAGTCTCAGATGATTCTATCCTCTACACACCGCCGTCGGTAACATACGATACCTCACGGAAATTCGAATAGCTGCTTCCATCAAGGTGGTTATTCTCAGCTTACTCTATTCTTCACACCTGATTCTGCCTATAATGTATTAGCCTATGTTTTGTTTTTAATCAGATAAATCGAAAAGTTTCCCAACTTAGAGGGAACACAGAACCTGCCCCAACATGGATTGTGAAGGCAGCATTATAATCAGGAGAACATCATGGATGAGATATGTACCGCAGATGGTATTCTTGCCATCATACCGGCTAGAATGAAGAGTTCTAGGCTCCCCGGCAAGCCTCTTTTGCCACTTGGCAGTTCTACAGTATTACAGCAGGTTATATCTCGAGTAACATCCGCTAATGCCGGTCAGAAATATCTAGTCGCAACCACAGCAGATGATTCAGATACTCCTTTAAGAGAATTC
>JANXSG010000211.1 GCA_025352825.1 Chthonomonadaceae bacterium
GATAAGTAGATGAGGTCTGCTACCTCCGACCACTCTTCACGTTTCATAACCCGCAAATTAAATTCCGACATATTTCAATTGCTCCGTTCAATCCAACTTACTGACATTATATATAGTTGAATATTGATATTACTCTAATCTGCAGAATATATTAAAGTTCGCTCGGTTAAATTATATTTGCGATTCATTGTTTCCTATTTTCGATTTTTTTTAATTCTCAATCCACCTGCCAATCACACCGGAATATCGCTGTTTCGCAGGACTTTTACAGAAACACGCGTAATATTACCAAACCCTATATTGCTATTGGCATACTCTGTGCATCACCCCTCATCAAGCTGATCCTTCAAAGTTGCATCAGCGAGTACCATTAATCAACGAATATATCTGATCATAAACGATTGATTTGTCAGTCCAAGATATTAGATAACAGAAAAAATAGACGGAGAGAAGTAATGCGAAATATTAACATGAGTACCCAACTCGGCGCTCTCTTGTGCTTTCTTACAGCATCCCTGCTCAGTGGATGTGGCGGTGGTGGCGCTTCTACAGGAGGAAATCCAGGTGGACCCACTCCATCAACTGGCGATTTCACGGTGACTGGTATTCCTCCAGATCAGATCGCACAGGGAGACACGGTAACTATTCCTGTAACAATAACTGCGGCTGGAGGGTTTAATGCCGCCGTTACATTTACTGTCACTGGGCAGCCAGCTGGAGTCTCTGCTTCTATCCCGGCGGTAACACCCACTTCGGCTGGAACGGCTGTAAATCTCACCGTAGCCACTTCGAACAGCATGCTGGCCAATCTCGATACTCCAGGGGGAATCACCACTCCTACCGGTACATTCCCTGTGGTCGTTACGGCATCAGGCGGCGGAAAAACCCACACTGCAACCTTAAATCTGGTTATAACAGGCGTATCGATGGCTGTGCAGCCGGACACACAAATTCTCACTTCAGGGAACTCGGTTACCTACGGCGTGACAATCTCATCCGTGAACGGTTTCAGTAAGTCGGTAGTACTGACCACCCAGTCGCTGCCTTCCGATGTAGCAGTCACATTCGCGCCAACAACAGTGGACATGTCGGACAAGCAGCCCCATACCGCTGCGATGACCTTATCACTTCCAGCCGGCTCACACAGTTCTGTAAAAGCCAATGCGCGCGTGGTAGGGTATGTTGGCGGTGGTAAATTTGTAGGAATCGCCAATGTTAATATCAATCCATCTGGCAGCCTTGGAGGTACCATTCAATGAAAAAAATCAGAATAAATAAATATATAACTCTTGTGGTTGTCATGAGCGCTTTCACTGCGCTCATCACGGGATGCGGAGGAGGATCTAAAGAAAGTGGTGTGAAAACCGGGCGCTTTGCCCTCAATGTATTGTGGCCGGCAAAGGGCAGACTTATTCCCGATGCATCGAATAGTATCAAAGCCGAACTTATGAGCGGCACAACCTTAATAGCCTCGCAAATACTAGCGCGTCCTGCGACTGGTGGGCAAAGTACGGTTACCTTCAACGGAATTCCACCGGGGGATGTGGTTCTCAATGCCTCTGCATACCCGAGCGTCAATGGCACTGGAGTTGCACAAGCGGCAGGAAGCGCTGCTGCAACCATTGTTGTGGACCAAACGGCTTCTGTGAGTGTTACTATGGCAACTACCATTGATCATATCGATGTTACACCACTCAACCTTACCCTGGAAATAGGAAAGAATTTCCAGTTAATAGCTACTGCAAAAGACGGCCCAACGAATAGCAGCCATGTCGTACTTGTGACTCCTGGTAACCTGGAGTGGGATTCTGATAATATAGCCGCGCTGACTGTAAGTACTACTGGATTTGCACACGCCGTGGACAAAGGCATCGCCAAAATTACTGTCAAAGATAAAGAGTCTGGTAAAACCGGTTCAACACTGATGACGGCTAGTCCTCCCGAGGGAGGAGTGTGTGTAGTAACCAGCCACTTATTTATACTGGGTCTGGGAGATAGCACGAATACTAATCAGATCGGCCAGCATAGTATTTGTGCTGTGGGCAGACTGACTACCAACTCATTCGATCGGATTCATGTGGGTGATCAGCCTTCTGATATTACAAAAACCCCCAACGGAAACTTCATATATATCTCTCTACTAGGAGAAAATAAAATTGCTGGATTTCGGGTAGATCCTACTAAAGGGCTAGTCTCGGCTTTGCCATTTGGAAAAATCAGTTCTGGTTCAAAACCTCTTGCTCTTGCTGTAGATGCGAGCGGACAAAATTTATATGTAACCAACAGCGGCGATAACTCCATCACATCCTATAGTATTGGATCGGATGGCAGCTTGATCCAGATAGGTGTGATTTCCACACCGGCAGTCCCTGGAAACATCGTGATTGACCGACAAGGCAAGTATGCGTATGTGACCACACCTTCAGATAATCATATACTTCTCTACTTGAGAAATGCCGACGGTACACTTAACTCTACTGTTTCTCAGAGCATAACCCTGCCATCAGCTCCCACAGATCTGGCAGCGAATCCCACCACAGATTTTCTATATAGCAGCCTCAACAACTCAAGTGTTGCTCAGTTCTCTATTGGATCAGATGGCACAGCACAAGCGTTAACACCGCCAACTGCCGCACCCGGAGTGCAGCCAGCATATATACGAATCGATAAAACTGGTACCCTCATGTATGCGGTTTTCAATCCAGGACTTTCGGCGCCAGGAAGTATTGTAAGCTTGAAAATAAATTCTGACGGCACGCTTTCAAAACTTTCCGAACAAAAAGTATCTACACTAAATGGCCCAACGGACTTACAACTCGAAGATAATGGTGTGTATGCTACGGTACTGGATGCTAACTCTAACAATTTCAGCCTGTTTAAAAGGAGTGCTGACGGTGCTTTGCTCCCAAGCACATACTATAGAACGGCCTTCGTCGGAATGCCTATCAAATCGGTAAGCATCACTTTCTAGAAAAAAGAAAACTTCTCTGCCGATGATTCGGCAGAGAGGTTTTCTTTTTCTAGGTATGAACTAATGTGAGAATTCTATACAGACTGGAGCTGCGACATGCAGTGATTGCCCGGTAGGATTGAGCAGGCCAGTATCCGGATCGATACGGAATATTACTACCGAGTCGGAGTTCTGATTTCCTGCAATTAAATACGCTCCCGTAGGATCGATGCCGAATCCACGAGGAACCCTCCCTTGTGTGGACTGATATCCTGCCACTTTTAGCAGCCCTGAAGTGGAATCAACTGCATAGATGACAATGCTATCGTGCCCCCTATTTGACCCATAAACAAACTTGCCGTTCGGCGAGATCTGGATTTCAGCTGTAAAAGTATCGCCTTTAAACTCGTCTGGATATGAGGAAATCGTCTGCACTGTTTTTAGCACTCCAGCAGCCGAGTCATATTCAAACGCGGTCACAGTGGAACTCATTTCATTGATTCCATAGCCGAATTTTCCGTTGGGATGGAAAGCAAAATGACGCGGCCCAGAACCAGGAGCAATGATGGCGGCGGGTGGGTCGTTGGCAACAAGAGTGCCAGCAGATGAGTCGTAGTGATAGACCATTATCTTATCCAAACCCAGATCAGCTATGAGTGCAAAGTGATTGGAGGCATCCAGATTTGCTGAATGGGCATGCGGGCCTTCCTGACGTTGAGGGTTCGCCCCTTTTCCCGAGTGCTGGACAGTGCAGCTGGCAGGGCCAAGATGTCCGTTGGCTAATATCGGAAGGACGCTGGCGCTCCCGGAACCATAGTTTGCGATGAGTACATGTTTGCCCGCCTTGTCCACAATGATATGGCAGGGATCCGTACCATTTGAAGGCTGCTGATTCAGCAGAGTAAGATGCCCGGATTTTTGATCGATCGAGAATGCGGTCACAGATCCGGTCTTGTTTCCATGGAACTCTTCCGTTTCGTTCACTGCGTATAGAAATCGACGGTTGGGATGTATCGCAACGAAGGATGGGTTTGCTGTCTCGCCAGCCAGGAAAGGATGCGTAAGCTCTCCTGATTTTAAGTCCAGCTGTGACAGATAGATTCCTTTGCTCTCCTTGCCGGTGTAGGTGCCTATATAGACCCATAGCTTGCCAGGTCCAGCCTCCGCATCTACCGTCTTCGAAGCCTCCGCGCCCGCGCAGATAGCTCCCATTCCTGAGCAAATCAGGGATATGAGCAAAAGTGATGAAATCGGGGTTGAATTAGAAAACATATTTACTCCTTATTGATTTATAATGGGCTGATGTCAGGCGACGAAATGAATTTCTTCGCTTGTGGCGTTCCGCCGTATGTGCTTCGCACATAAACTACCAAATCTCGGGGAAACGGCTGATTTAGTGTCCGCAGGACACACAGCCGAAGGCTACCGAGCGAAGAAATTCATTTCGTCGCATCTAATTAGTACAATTATCGACATTTGCAATTGCCTCCATAGATATAAGATTAGTGTGCCTGTCAGCGAATCCATTTGCCTTTGAAGGGATGGCTCTCTGCGTCTAAAATCTGAAATGCGTGAATGCCGTGCGTGCGGCCTGTGTAGAGGGTCCATACGATCTTTTTGTCTGGAGTAATCTCCAGCAGTTTGATATCGTCTGCGCCGCCTGCTCCGTAGCTGGTGATCACGGTATTTCCGTTCTCCAGTCGCTGAGCGCCGCAGGCATCTTTTATAGGCGCGCCGGGTAGATCGTCATTACTGACCTGCCATACCGTCTTGCCTGCCTTATCGACCTCAATTACCATATTTCCGCGGGTGCATGTGATGAGTGTGTTGCCGCTATCGAGCCGGCGAACCTGGAATGGCCAGTTCGGTGTCGGTACTTCCCACACGACTTTGCCATCACGATCGTACTCTTTTACAGCCATATCGATGAGGTGCGGAACCAGGTAGTGTCCATTCCGAAGTTTACGTGCCATGCGGGTCTGCATGTGGAAGTCTTTGGTCTGGCACTGAAGCGGAAACTCGGTGACGATTTTGCCGGTTTTATCCAGCTCGAGGATACGTGGTTTCGGTCCAGATTCTGTGAGCATAATGTGCCCGCCCGGCAGCGGCTGCGAGGTATCTACTTCGCTCTGAGTGCCTTTGTATTCAAACAGTATTTTACCTTCTCGGTTCACTATGAGCACTCCGCCGCCCGGGTACTGACTGCACTTGGTGATGGTTAGCTGAAAATTACCGTCAGGAAGCAGCCAGCCATCACGAGTTCCCAGCGGATAGTTCCAGACTTCCTTGCCTTCGGCAGATATCATGAAGGTATCCGCGCCGAATGCGACAACAGGGTGTGTGATGCCCAAGGGTGATACCTGTCTGATAGCAGGCTTATCCTGCAAAGGGTTACCTAACATCAGAAGAGAACACATTAAATTGACAAACGAAATAGACATTCGATTCTCCATTTAGCTTACGTTTTTGATGCTATCATATTCACCTAGTTAGATCATATCCCCTTCAGATATAAATTATAAGTATGAAAATCAGTAGAAGGATCAACATACAGAATCTCTGATCAGCAGAGATTTTCTTAGAAGAGCAAACATATGGATACGGATCTGGTGCGCAAACATTTTGCCTTTCTCACTGTGTCATTCCTGATCTGGCGCAGCCAGAACCAAAAGCTCTCTGCATGAGCTGAGATTCCTGGTTTAGTCACCTCTCTCCCTTCTTAGCTATCGAGCAGTCTGGGAGAGGGGGACGGGGGGTGAGGTTAAAAGATTCCCAAACATTGTGAATCCTGCTCACATTTTTGGCCGCATTTGCGATGAGAGCAGCAGTTTATATATTTTGAAGATACACACTTGCCAGGCGAGGAGAAGTAAATATGGTGATATGCAGATGTGTATTACGAGGATATGTGAAGCGTATGGGATACTCTAGTCGCTTGCGATGGTGAGTGGTTATCAAGCATAGTAAAATGGAATCTCTCGAGAGAAAAGAAGTCCGAAAAGTCTCTCGGTTTCCTGCCCACATCTGTTCCCGGAAGATAACTCTTCGAAAAGTTCGGCTAATCGCTCTGCCAAACACGACAGGGAACGAGTAGTTTAGCCAGATGACATCCGTGACCTTGTCCCACACAATATCTCGTACCGGGCTGTAGTTGCCATCCACCACCCAGTTGTCCGAATCGAGAGCGTCCTCAACTTTAGCTCGAAAGTCATCAGTAGAAAGATGCTGCCAATCCTTCAGCCAATAGATTGAGTCTAGTTCAACATGTTTACAGCCCAACCTGTCGGCAAGTGCTTGAGAGAAAGTCGTCTTACCAGAGCAGCTTGTGCCAATTACCACGACACGCTGCATACTCCCACTATTCGATGTGGAGTTCAGGGCAATCATTATTATTATTCATCCTGGGAATAACTCAATCTGAGGTATGAGATCAGCCATTGCATTCGATTTGGAACTGCCAACATGCTTTAGCGCGATGCCCACTCGCTGCTGATCAGAAGCAGACTGATTCTGGCTGATTTTCCATTTGCCCACAAGCCTAGTAATCACGATTTCAATACCAACGATGGCTTCCATCATTTTTTGGATATACTCTTCGGGTGCATCCGATATCTGCCATGGCTCTTCAAAATTCGATTCGTGATCATTTACCAGATGTTCCAGTTCACTCCGCAGCCAGATGGGATCATCGTGGATTTGAAGAGTTCCATAGGCATGCACCGTAATGTAGTTCCAGGTGGGCACTACCTTCCCTGTCTCCTTTTTGGCAGCATACCACGCTGGGCTGATGTAGGCATCTGGCCCTTGAAATATTGCAAGTGCCTCAAATTCGGGTTTGAATGCGTTCCAGACTGGATTGGCTCGGGCGACATGTCCTTGCAGCACACCATAAGGCTGTATATGTTCAGAAAGATGCATGGGGATATGATTAGCATCTATTCCCTCCGAGGTGAGGGTCACCAAAGCAGCGAGAGGATGTGATTTCATAAGGCCGTGCATCACTTCAAGTCGGCACTCTGCTAGATGAGCTGGTGAATACATTTAACTCTTTCCTGCACGAGTGGCAAGATTATACTTTTCACTATTTTGATGACGCAATGAGTGCTTCGATATTGAACCCGTTTATGGTCAGCCCGCTAATATTGGCATCCTCGATGGTGACATAAGCCATATTCACATCTTGAAATTTAGCTTTCTCGAAATTGATATCCGAGAATATAACAGAAGCCATGCTAATATTATGGAACGTCGATTCCGCGAAACTGATATTGTTGAACTTAGACTTGTTGAGAACCACATTATCGAAATTCAGACCGTCGATTACTAAATGTACCAGTTGAAATTTACTCATATTCTGCTCCTGCCTTAGCCATTTTTTGAAAGAATGGGATGAATATTTATTAGTGATAAATACCGACTATACTCAATTATACACTTTCATCTAATGCAATGCCATCTACACCCGAAGAAACAGGTTTCTTCGGGTGTAGATGGCATTGCATATATTGCTTTCGGGCGTGAAATGTGTTAACTATTCATTTATTTCGGCGATGCTCAACATCATCCAGCATATTGGATAACGAACTTTGGCTAGTGGCAGAAAGAGCTGTCATCTGATCCCTATTTCGGAGGGCTAGCAGCTGTTCACGGGCATTGCGAATCGTGAGAAGCGTGGAGTGGCACTGGCGGCAGCTGTTAATATGCAGCTGCACGTACCACCGGGCTAACCCATGCAAACTGTCATCCGCCAGGGAATCGACCCAGCGAGCCATATGTCGGCAAGGCCGTATTTCACGAGCTATCTGAGCAACTCTTTCTTCTGTATTCATTATCTATCTCCTAAGTATTGCCTCAGTTTTGCTGTGTAAATTCGAATTTGCAGTGAGCCATCGTGCCAGCTCTCTACGGCCTCTAAAAAGCCTGGAACGAACTGTGCCAATGGGTATTCTGCAGATGCTCGCGACCTCTGAATAACTCAGTTCCTCCACGTCGGTTAGCAAGACTGCAATCCGCAGTTCATCGGGTAGAGCATCCAGCGCGAGCTCTATCGGCTCCGAGAAAGTTCGAGACAGAGCCAGCCAGCCTGGGTCTTCAAGAGGGGATGTATGCAGAGAAGAGGGAACTGTTTTCGCGCGCTGAAGCTCCTCCACCGAATCATGAAAGTGGAACCTGTCTCTGCGTCGATCTGTGAGAAATCTATTCATCAGGATTTTTATTAACCATGCACGAGCATTCGATCCCTCCTGGAATTTTCCATCAAGGTACGCTTCATAGCCTCGTACGAGGGTCTCCTGCACATACTCTTCCGCAGCAGTATACACTCGTGAACATAGTCTGAGTGCAAAGTTTAGAAGCGCACCCTGATGATCCTGTATGATTTGCTCATAGGCTGCTCTTTTGCGTTTAAATTCTTTATCTTCGATAGCCAGTTCTCGTAAGGCAATGGGCATAATTACAATCTCCCATTGTATAACACTTCAAAGCAGAAAAAGGTTCACGTTAAAGAAAATAATTACAAAAAAATGAAATTGAGTGTTATTTTAGCCCTCACCCCCTGCCCCCTCTCCCAAAAACAGGAGAGGGGGTGACTTTAAATCGTTGGTTTCCAGTCTCCCACTTCGTGGAATTTATACTTATATTAAGATCAAAAACTCAAAGAAAGTACATATTTAATTATTGCTATACCTAACCCCCCGCCCCCTTCCCTGTACACACAAACGATAAAGATTCCCCCTTCCCCCTTCCCTCCGAGGAACGAGGGAATCAGGGAAGGGGGTCAGGGGGTTAGGCAAAAAGTTGTTTTTCCCGACTTTTGCAATTACCTACTTAGTCAAAGCAAACAAAAGCTCAGCAGTCCATCAACAAGTTGATGGGCTGCCGAGCTTTATGTTGAATCAAACCGGAATAGTTATAGTCCGCGAATGGAGCCTGTCATAAGTACCGCGCCATTCATGCTGTGGACAGTCATAGATGTTAATCCAGCAGATATCGAAACTGAAGTAGGATTTCCTATTGTCGAAAGAGACCCTTTACCACCTTTGATAGTGACGACCCCGACTGTAACTGGAGCCAGGTTTGATGTGGCGACATACTCTACGGTCACATATACCTGAGCGCCATCTGCCACCTGCACGTTACTTACATTCACTGTGCACGCAATCGCAGGTGCCACATAGTAGCCTCCCTGCGGCAGAACCTGACCGGAACCATTTGACCGTACTTTTCCACTCACCGTCTGATCTTTTAGAACGACAGTGCCCTTTCCTGGGCGACCCTGAGCATGAGCAGATGTCGAAGGATTCATAAACAGAGCGCTGACAAACAGTGCAAGCATAACCGTCATAATCGAGATTCGCATTTTTCTTTTCTCCGAGATAGGATTGGAAAGGTTTGTTACCCTTCTGCACACTTTAGTCGAATGTGCTCTCAGAAATAGTTGGATAGGTTGAAACAAATATTTTAGAAAATATTATTTTTTGTGAGCCTGTGTATTTTATCCGAAATCTCAGTCCTCTTAATATTCAACTGAGTTTATCAATCAGTTATAGAGCAGATTTAATTAGATAAATAGGATACTTTTTTGTCATGATAGGCGTATTGAGAAGTATAATAGTATAAAGAAACTATGGGAGGCTATTCGGAAAGTATGCGCCAAAACTTTAAAAATAGATTAAACGGATTTACTCTCATAGAGCTGCTTGTAGTGATTGCAATTATCTCAATACTTGCCGCCATCCTATTTCCTGTTTTCATGCAAAGTCGGGAGCGGGCCCGACAAACCGTATGTATTTCCAACGAGAGGCAGCTTGGGCTTGCAATAATGCAGTACATCGCAGACAATAATGAGCAGTTCCCCCAGGGACTTCAAATGGCAGAAGGCACCAGGGTATGGGCTGGTGAAGGCTGGGGGGGGCAGTGCAGGCCTTATATTAACAGCACAGCTCTATTTCGATGTCCATCTGATAGCAACGACTCTAATAGCACACCAAACTACACGATATCTTATGGATACAACTACAATCTATTTCCCCTCTCCCCATCTCAGGAAGAAGAGGAAGAGGACTATCCGCCTCCATTGGCAGCATCCCTAGCCGATCTCAACTCTCCTGCACGCTCTGTTTTCCTATTTGCCGTGAGTGGCGTTCAGGCAAATGTCTCCGATCCGAGAGAAGGCTCAGAAACTGGTGGAGTACCAGGCCGAAACTACTCTGCATCTGGCAATGGGCTGGACAACCGGCTCTATGCGCAGCGCGACTGGAGCACTCGTACCGAGAATCAGTACGCAACAGGTTACCTCGGATCACGGATACCTCCAGACGTAACAAAGACCCAGTTTGTGAATTCGAGTGGACGTCATACGAATGGCTCGAATTTTCTGCTGTGCGATGGCCATGCACGATGGCTGTCTGGATCAAATGTATCCTCTGGTGTCAATGCCTCCTTACCGAACTGCTTCCAGGATAACCAGCCGGCACTGGCTGGCTGTGATGGCAGTTTCCACGCCTCCGGGACAGAATCAGCCTTTCCCGCCATCACCTTTAGTATACGATAGACAGTGTATTTTGAAACCCGTGAGAAATTGCGGTACTATTTTTTATACTGTCCAACTTTACTCTATTTTCCAACGACTCAGGTGTTGATGAAGCCTATGCAGTCAATCATAGTTGAGGAAATTAGCCATTGAGCCTTCTGCAGGCATTCATACCCAGTTGGAGCGGACCGCCCGATCCGGATGCACTGCCTCTGAATAGAGCGAAGGGTGGCGATCATAACGCCTTCGATACCCTGCGCCGTACTCATGAGAAGCAGCTTCGGGGGTTTGTTATTCGTCGGGGCAGTGCAGAAAATGCCGATGATCTTCTGCAGGATATATGGCTTGCATGCTGGCAGGCGCTTCCTAAGTATTCCGGAAAAGCTCGATTTAAAACCTGGCTTTATGGAATTGCGGCGCATAAATGCACAGACTATCTGCGCGTAAAGATACAGAGTGACCGCCGCAGTACCGAGCAGGAATGCGAGGAGCCTATACAGCCAGATCAATACGCTGCTATCGAACTCAAACAGGCGGTGCGTGAAGCTCTGGCGCAGGTTCCGGATGTACAAAGGGAAGTACTGGAACTCTACTATTATGCCGAACTTACTCTTGCCGAGATTGCTCAGGCGCTGGATAGAAATTTAAATACGGTCAAATATCAGTTTTACAGGGCGCACGACCAGGTCGCACTGCAGCTAAAGACCGGAGATAGCGAAATACTATGACTTGCCAGGAAAGAGATACCGACCTTCTGCTGTATAAATTAAGAGAGCTAACCCCATCCAAACACTGGGGAATAGGGCTTCATCTTCTCACCTGCAAACGCTGCAAGCAGAGGCAGGAGGAACTCGCCTCCGTCTCCAGCCAGATCGCATCTGTACTCCGGCCACCTTCGAATATACCAGGTACACGTCCTCAAGCTTCTGTTGGAAGTTCGCTGCCGATATTTTCAATTCTCGTAATTCTGATTGTGATGGTGTTATTGGGAGTATTTCTCACACCGATCATCTCATCGCATTTTCGAACGGCATCCCATGCAATCCAGTCAGACGAAGGCTGCAAACCCGGATTACCAAATGATAAATGCAAATAGGATCGGTTAGCTCGCAGAATTTACGGGAGGAAGCAGATCCATTAGCCGGACTGAAGCATCCGGGTGGGAATCAAGAACAACTGTCTCAACCTCGCCGAATACAGCCGCTTCTGCGTATCCTTTAGGCGTAGGATTGCGATGGCAGTGCATCTGCCTTCCAAAAATGTCAGCTACCCAATATTCTTTTACTCCTGCCTGCGCATACAACAGCGATTTTGTATTCAAATCGATCTGAAGCGAAGTATCAGATACTTCCACTATGAGGAGCAGGTCATTTGGGGTGGGATGACGTTCTGCGTAGGAAGTGTATGGATCAAATGTTATAGCGATGTCTGGTTCTGGCTCATTGTACTTTCCCTCACTGCCAGAAATAGTGATAGGAATTTGGATGCGTACGTGCGAGGAGCCAAACAATTCGATAAGCCATTGCAATATCGCGTTCAGAGTATAACTGTGCGGCGGTTTCTGCCCCATTTTAGATAGTATCTTTCCATCGATAAGTTCCCAGCGGCCAGTCAGATCCCCTGTCTCCATCATTTCATAACATTCTCGTACGGTCATTCGTTTACGCGGAGGAAATATTTTATTTTCTGGTGCGATCAGCATATCTGTCATGGGCTTGCTCCCTACTTAGCGCATAGGTTATATTCTAGTTTCATTATACCATTGTGCTTATTGTAACATTATAAAAATAGTTCTGAGGTAACTGCAAAAGTCAGTGCAAACGTATAATTCAGCCCTCACCCCCTTTTGAGGGTGGGTCAAAAGTCTCTTTCGGACTGTAAATGGGCTAAAAGTCGCTATTTTTCAATGGCAGATCAGTGTCAAAAAAATCTTCGTCGCTTGTATGGGCATTGTAGAGCGTTTTTTTTTCAATCGAAAATTTCAGAAAGACTTTTGACCCGCCCTCCCGACCCCCTCTCCCAAAAACAGGAGAGGGGGAGCTTAAATCGTAGGTTTGCTATATCCCACTTTGTGGGATATATGCTTATATTTATTTCAAAGCCCTAGATGAGTTCGAAAAACTAGTGCCATAGTCACCCCCTCTCCTTTGCGAGGAGTGCGAGCAAGATGGGAGAGGGGGACGGGGGGTGAGGTTAAATTTATAATCAATAAATGCAGTTGAATAGATTAAGCAGCTTTTCGAATACTAGCTAAAATGGACTCATCGTATTGTGAAAGCAGCCGCTCAATGAATTCCGTATCGGATTCGGAAACGTTATTCACTGGACTGTTAGTTCCATTGTCTAATTGCTCTTCAAGACCTGCCACATTCAGCGCGCGTCCAAAGAAATATCCCTGCCCGATATCGCAGCCTAATCCCTGAAGAATTGCCACCTGTTCTGCGGTTTCGATGCCTTCTCCAGTCACATTCATGTTCAGCGACTTTGCCAGCATTATGATTGCCGCCACGACCGAATGCACTTCGGGATGCGTACCGAGCCGTTTAATAAATGACTGATCGATTTTGACGGTATCAAGTGGGAACGAGCTCAGACTGGCCATCGAGGAGTAGCCTGTTCCAAAATCATCCAGTGCCAGCCTCACTCCCAGAGCTCTAAGCTGAGATAGTTTCTCTATTGCCACTTCGGTATCGGCAATCATGACACTTTCTGTGATTTCCATTTTCAAACTGCCGGCAGGCAGCTCTGTTCTCTCTAAAATCTCGCGTACACGTTCCACGACATCTGGTTTTTCAAGCTGAATGCCTGAGAGATTAACATTTGTAATGAAATCACCATGATTGGGATACGCCATTTTCCAGGCAAGTGTCTGGCGGCACGCCTCTTCGAGTACCCAGTAACCTATTGGAATAATCATTCCAGTCTCTTCTGCAACATAGATAAATCGCCCTGGTGCAATCATTCCTTTTTCTGGATGATGCCAGCGTACCAGCGCCTCTACTCCAGCGAGATGCCCTGTACTTAGATCGACAAGAGGCTGGTAGTGAACCACGAGCTCCTCATTTTCTAAAGCCATGCGTAAACTAACTTCAATCTCAACCCGCTCTGCCATCCGATCGTTCATGCCAGTTTCAAAAACAGTATAGTCAGCTTTACCGTGTGTTTTTATTTGATACATGGCGGTATCAGCATCTCGAAGCAAGACATCAGGATCAATCTCCAATGCTTCGGTGTACGCAATTCCGATGCATGTGCTAATATTAACTTGCCCTGTGCGCAGCGTAAATCCAGTATTGATAATTTCCAGCACTTTTCCAGCAGTTCGTATAGCCGATTCCACTTCGTGGATGGATTCTAATAAAATGATGAACTCATCGCCCCCAGACCTGGCTACCAAATCTGTGGGAGATACGCACTTTCTAAGACGATCACCAAACGCTATCAGGAGTTCGTCCCCTGCGCTGTGACCAAGGCTGTCGTTGATGAATTTAAAATTGTCAAGATTGAGAAACAGTACTGCTTTTCCACCCGATGTCCTGGTATCGGAAATCTGCTTGAGTCTGAATAAAACTTGAGCTCGGTTTGGAAGTCCTGTTAGCGTATCATGAAATGTTTGATGCAGCAGTTCTTGAGTCCGCTCGGTAACTATGGATTCCAGATTCTCGTTTTGACATCGCAGCATTTCCTTGCTTTCATACAGCGTTTTTGTGGTTCCTTCCAGTTTCATGAGCATTCCGTTTATCTGCCCTGCTAAAGAAGTGAGTTCATCTCTGCCAGAGAGTCTCACCCTCAACGCATGATCGCCGTCCTTACCGATCTGTTCTACCTGCGTGTTCAATTTTGAAAGGCGTGTGAGAACAGAAAACTCAATCACCAACAGTATTACCCCAATGAAAACCAATGCAGCAAATAAAATCAGCCTGTTCAAATTATGAGAGCTCGCTAATCCCTGAGCATAGATACGGCGTGGGAGTGTTACTTTCAAAAGTAAGATGGGCTTGTTCTGGACGTCCATTAATCGCGTATAACTCATCACAGAACGATCGTTTTGGTATGCGACTTTAATTGGTACAATTGAAGAGAGCTCTTTAATGATCTGTTTCTCTTTATTAGATATCAACGGGGAATCAAATGCATGGATTTGCACTGCCAGCTGCGTCTGTTCCTCCAAGGCCCTCAACTGCCTCGCATCAAAATATCGGACAAAAACAAGCCATCCGCGCTGCGGGCCGGTTCCTTTGCTAGTTTGAATCGGGCGAACCGATACTAATAGGGGACAATTTGGATGCAGGATCACACCGGAAAATGAAGATCTATTTTGGAAAACGGTAGAGTACTTGTTATCCAGTTTAAGGTCGTGCCAGAGTTTAGCAGTATCTGGAGAGGGAATATCTGGAAATCGCTTTGTGGTAAAGGTGTGAAAAATCTTGGCCTGATTATCTATATATAGAATCATGTCCAGTTTCATTGAGATAACAGAATCGGCGACAAGGTTCGATTTGATATAGGTTTTATTGTGATCAGCCATGAACTGGTACGTATCATCCCAGTTAGCCCAATCTATAGATTTGTCGTGAAGTGTGTCATCTAGTTCTGTAAAGGCTCTCAGCGCTCTCTCCGTATTCTGCTGAGTATCCTGTAGTTCTAGTTGGGTATAACTGCGCATTAGTACGCGCGAATAGAAACTGGATATACTGGGGATCAATACTACCAGAGTGACAGAAATGCAGCACAGTATTTGATTTCGTAATTTCATTTAGATAGCAGCATAATCAAGGATATTTCTCTGCGCCCACCTGATCATATTCGTTACTCAGAGATTGTCATGGTGGAATAGAAATTGTAATCAAATTACAAGTATTCTAGAGCATACTGTCATTATTGCCAGATCACCTCACTCACTTCAGGGTTATTCTGAAATCGAATCATGCGTGATGCATAGATATTAATATCACCAGAGAGTTAATTGCAAATGTCGCATATATGCTCGTTTACTTGCGACGAAATGAATTTCTATGCTCGGTAGCCTGCGGCTATGTGTCCTTCGCACACTAGATCAGGTATTGCCGAAAGCCTGGAAATTTATTTGCGAAGCACTTACTGCGGAACGCCATAAGCGAAGAAATTTATTTCTTCGGATTCTTTTGCAATTACTTCCAGAAGCTCAAAAACGATACAACTGATATCTTCCCTTACTATTTGTGTTTATCTGCCGTGGGGATATGGTAAATATGAACGTCGTAGGGACGAAAAGAATCGGTAAACTGTCCGTTTTTAGCCGTAAGCAATCGTGATTCGCCAATCACTTCTACGGCTGCATTCGCCATTAGAACTGGCACTCTGAAAGTACCGGTCACAGCGCTGTTTCGCATACCCACAGTGAAAATATAACTGCTTCCTTCAAAATGCTTCACCATTATGTCGATTGGGACATCCTTCGACGAAGTCTGTACTGTACTAGCATTGGTAATATTCGGGCTGTTGAGCACGGGAGCGAGCATACGGATCTGCTGGTTGACACTTGTCACTTCTTTGAGCATCTC
>JANXSG010000239.1 GCA_025352825.1 Chthonomonadaceae bacterium
TGGCGGGTACCCTGCTGTGTGATACAGTCTTTCATGCCTGCGGCCGTGCTTAAAAGCGCAATAGTGGTGTTACAGCCTGCGCCGTTATCCCAAACATTGTCAGCGTAACCATCTTTTGCCCAGTCGTAACCGCGAGGGTCACCAACGAGCTGGTAAGTAATTTTGGTAACACCATTGCGATCACGCTGCGAAGGATAGTTGTGGTAGTAGTCGGAGTCGAGGATCATCAGAGTGTTCGATGGTTCCGGCAAAGCTGCCTCGTTCATCCCTTTTTGTGCTGAGTTTGGGTCAGCCATGAAGCTGTTCATACCATAAGAGTTCTGTCCACCGTATAGGCCTACTGTAGCTGATATCTGGTTGGCATGGCCGTTTTTAGCGCTGGGGCATACACCAATCTGGTAGTTTTTGGTGTATGGTTCAATCAACTGATTCCAGAAATGGTGGTGAGGATAACATTCTGAAGTGCAGCCTGAGAAATTAGTCGCACCGTCTGACCAACTGTTATCTTTAAATCGATAACCAAAATACTGTCCATCGTAATCTTCGATGTACATAATGACTGCAAGTCCCATCTGTTTGGTGTTGCTTAGACAGGAAATTTGTCGGGCTTTGCCGCGAGCCTGCGCGAAAACTGGGAAGAGGATAGCCGCCAGGATTGCGATAATTGCAATCACGACGAGCAGTTCGATGAGTGTAAAACCGATCTTGCTGCGATTCACTGAAAACATACTGGTCTCCTTATAAAGAATAGAAGTGAGAAATGAATTGAAATCAAGCCACAAACTATATCAGCTTTCGTTCATCCCACACTACCATTTTGAAGTGTCAATGTTATGATAATGTTAACATTGGATTAAGTTTATATTAAATTTAGTAAAAAAGTAATTTAGCTTGGACTACAAGAAATTATCGAACCAATGATGGAGAAATCTTAAACTTTGATTCTCCCCATTCACTAATGCAACCTGTTTTATCGTTTGCGTGTGCAGGGAAAGGGGGCACGGGGCTATGAAAACAACTAAGCTTGACACAAAGATTTATGTCTTCAGCATCATTCTCTTACACATTCATTTATATACAATACATGCAGGATATGTTATAAAGCATAGTGAAAACTATATAACCGTATTAAATTGTAATAGAAATCTCTGGGAGTAGGAACACAATGGATGGTTCAAACTCAACAATCAATAAAATTGCTGTATTTCGAGCTGGCATATTAATTCTAGCAGCAATAGCAGGCAATCCCATCTCTGCTTCCAGTCTGCCAAAGGCACTGTATAATAGAGACATACGCCCAATACTATCAGAAAACTGTTTTGTCTGCCATGGCACAGATCGCGGTAAGCGGCAGGCAAACCTTCGGCTCGATATGAGAACGGATGCCCTTGCCCATGGGGCGATCGTGCCAGGTCATCCCGAACAAAGTCAGCTTGTCACTCGAATTATGGCAGGGCAATCTCCCATTCTCATGCCCCCTGCAACCTCTCACAAAAGTCTTACGCCAGCACAGAAGAATCTTGTCATTCGATGGATAAAAGAGGGTGCAGTCTACCAGGAGCACTGGGCCTACGTTGCGCCGCAGCGTGTGCCAATACCCGTCGTTAAGAAATCGAAGAATCTCGTGAAATCAGCTATCGATGCCTTTATATTTTCACGCCTCGAAGAGAAGAAAATCCTGCCATCGCCAACTGCCGACCCGAGAACCCTGCTCCGAAGAGTATCTCTCGATATTACGGGATTGCCTCCCACACCACAAGAAATACAGGATTATCTGAGCGATCACTCTCCCAATGCGTATGAAAAAGTAGTCGATAGACTGATGAAATCACCGCACTATGGCGAAAGAATGGCGGTTCCCTGGCTCGATGTGGTGAGATATGCCGACACTGTCGGTTTTCATGGCGACCAGAATAGCAACGCCTGGGTCTACCGCGACTACGTCATCAACTCTTTTAATAACAACAAACCCTTCGATCAGTTTACTCGGGAGCAGCTTGCAGGAGATATCCTTCCCAACCCAACCCCCGAAACACGGACAGCCACATGCTTCATTCGGCTGACAATGATGACTCGCGAAGGCGGAGCTCAGGCGAAGGAGTATATCGCAAAATATGCAGCAGACAGAGTGCGCACGGTGGGAATGGCATGGCTAGGCTCCACACTTGCATGCTGCGAATGCCACGATCATAAATACGATCCATTCTCTACTAAAGACTTCTATTCGATGGGGGCATTCTTCGCCGATATCAAGCAGTGGGGTGTTTATGCCTACTACGACTCCTCCCCAGACCCCGAACTGCATGGAGTAGGAAACGACCATCCATTCCCGCCGGAAATTAAAGTAGAAAGCCCCTACCTGATCCAGAGAATCGCCCGTGCCAAAGAAAAAATGAAGCAGATTGCGATGGACGCTTCACCCAAAACTCCGGAGGCGCACGCAGCATACGATAGATGGAGAGCGCAGACCTACAGTTACTTAACAGCCCATCCAGATGGATGGGCTGTCTCCTCCATTTCAGAAGCAAAAGGCGCCGAACCTGCCCAACTTGAAAAACCTGGTCTGTCTGTAGCATCGCCAAGCTCTTCCATATTCCGCCCCGAACCGGACGGAAGCATACTCATTTCGCCGGCTGTGCCAAACAATATTACTTTAAGCCTTCGCCCGGACGCTGCGCAAATCGCTGCGATTAAAATCGAGTTGCTCCCTCGCCCCGAGAACTCTGGCAGCATTTTCAGATCAGGTGGTAAATCGGAAACTTTGAATGTGGAAGCCTCGATCGTAAAACCAGATGGCAGCAGCCGCCCTCTCAACTTTCGGCATACGAGCGCCAACTATTCCGAACCAAGGTACGATAGTGGCGCCGAAATTATTGGCATAGAGCATGGATGGAAACTCTCAGAAGCACACACCAAAGAATCCAATACTTCTGCATGGACACTTGACACGCCCATTAGCCTGGAACCATCCGAGAATATTGGGTTAACACTAAAGAATATCAAAATCGGATGTATTAGAGTATCCTGCTCACCTCTCACGCCTCGACTCTTATCTGTTAGTTCAGAAATCGCCCGGATAGATAGAATCAAAAGCGAAGCGAACCCAGATTCGCTTTTGGCTTACCTCACATCTACGACAGCAGATAGTGGCGCTCTCACTCAAATCAAAGAGCAGGAAGCCGAAATACTTGCCTGCAGAGATGGCAAAACACCGGTAATGGTTGCAGCCGCTGTACCTCCTCCCGTTAGCCGTATCCTCCCCAGGGGTAACTGGCAGAATGAGAATGGCGAGATTGTAACTCCTTGTGTTCCACACTTTCTTCCTCAGCCGAGAGATACGGTTGGCAGACGCCTCACACGCCTCGATCTGGCGAACTGGATTGTCTCGAATGAAAACCCGCTTACAGCGAGAGTCTTCGTGAATCGATTGTGGAAGCAGTTTTTCGGAATGGGCCTGAGCGACCAGGTGGAGGATCTCGGCACACAAGGGGAACTACCCATCCATCCTGAACTGCTCGACTGGCTAGCTCTGGAATTCCGCGAGCATGGGTGGGACATAAAACACATAGTCAAGCTAATCGTGATGTCTTCGACTTATCGGCAGTCGTCGCGCCAGCGAATCGAACTGCGCATCATCGATCCTGCCAATCGACTCTTCTCCAGCCAGAATCCCAGAAGACTAGATGCTGAGTTCATCCGAGACAATGCTCTCCAAATTTCAGGGCTGCTCACCGCTGATATCGGAGGTCCGCCATCTCATCCCTATCAACCCGCCGGATACTATGCAAACATCCAGTTTCCGGATCGCGACTATATCGCTGAACACGATGGCCGGCAGTGGAGGCGAGGGATGTACACGCATTGGCAGCGAACCTTCCTTCACCCGATGCTGGCGAACTTTGGCGCACCCTCTAGAGAAGACTGCACCGCTTCCAGAATTATGGCCAATTCTCCTCAACAGGCGCTCACACTTCTCAACGACCCTGAATTTGTAGAAGCTGCACGAGTTTTGGCAGCCCATATTCTCAGTCCGAATTCAAGCGATTCAGTAAAGCTTGAAAAACTATTTACTCAAGCGCTTGCTCGCTCGCCAACGCCGAACGAGAAGCAGTCACTTCTGGCACTGCTAAAGCAGCTTCGACTGGCATATCAACAAAAGTCAGAAGATGCGAAAAACCTGCTCAAAGAAAGATATGCAGTCGCTCCATCGAAGGCTGACCCAAGAGAATTAGCAGCTTGGACAAACCTGTGCAGAGTTGTGCTCAACCTGCACGAAACTATTACCAGATATTAGGTCAATATCATGATTTTGCGTAGATTTGATGTGTCATCTGTAATACCTTTGAAGTTAAATTTCGCGTAGACGCCCCAGTTGAAGAGACTGGAAAAGTTTAACAATAAAGGTAATTGCAAAACTCAAAGAAAGTACATCTTTAATTATTGCTTTGCCCAACCCCCAGCTACCTTCCCTACACAAACGATAAAGCAGTTTGTGTTAGGGAAGGGGGGAGAATCAACGATAAAGATTCCCCATCTCCCTTGCGAAGAACGAGCAGCTTGGGAGGGTGGGACGGGGGGTGAGGTTAAATATCTCGAAATATCGTGAATCATTTCATGATATGAGTGCTGATAGAGCTTGAGGAATCTATTGACTTTAAGGAATTTAAGGAATGCAACATGAAAAATATCGTGGATCTAATTCGTAACGCAGACTCAATCGACCGTCGTTCCTTCCTCAAACACTCCGCTTATGGGCTGGGAGGTATCGCCTTTGGTCTTCTTGAAAGTGACCCTACCCTGGCACTTGGTCACCAAAGATTGCAATCTGGTTCAGATGGAGTGATTCACACTCCACAATTTCCAGTGCGGGCGAAGCGAATTATCCACCTCTGTATGGCGGGCGGTCCTTCACATCTGGAAACCTTCGACAACAAACCGATGCTCCGCAAAATGCACGATCAGCCATTTCCGGAATCGCTTACCAAAGGGCAGCAGCTTGCACAGCTCCAGAATGCCACACTGAAAGTATTCGGATCCACCTCGAATTTCAAAAAATGGGGAAAATCTGGCCAGGAGATCGCGGACATCTTTCCACAAATCGGAGGAGTTGCGGACGATATCTGTATCATTAAATCCATGGTCACCGAACAGATCAATCATGACCCAGCACAGGCATTCATGAACTCTGGTTCAACTCTCAAAGGCCGCCCAAGTATGGGAGCATGGCTCCAGTACGGCCTTGGGACAGGAACAGATAGCCTGCCCGGGTTCGTAGTACTGGTCTCCCAGGGGAAAGCAGGAGGTGCACAGCCCGTCTCAGCAAGGCAGTGGTCCAGCGGATTTCTGCCAGGCAAATTCCAGGGCGTACAGTTTCAATCTAAAGGCGATGCAGTCCACTATGTAGGCAATCCCGAGGGAGTCTGCCAGAGCACTCAGCGCCTGGTAGTGGAAGAGATCAAGCGCCTCAACGGAATGCTGTCCGAAGAGCGCACAGACCCGGAAATCCAAACGCGAATTGCCCAGTATGAACTCGCATTCAAAATGCAGTCGAGCGTTCCCGAACTCACGGATATGTCAAAAGAGCCACAGAGCATGCTGGATATGTATGGTGTCAAACAGCCTGGCGATGGCAGCTTCGCTTCGAACTGCCTTTTGGCGCGCCGGCTGGCTGAGCGAGGAGTGCGTTTCATACAGCTCTACCATCGTGCATGGGATCACCACGGAGACATTGGCAGCGTGATGCCCAAGACCGCATTGGAGACAGACAGACCGAGTGCGGCGCTTCTTTCCGATCTGAAACAGCGAGGCATGCTTGATGACACTTTGATAATCTGGGGTGGCGAGTTCGGCCGCACACCAATGGCACAAGGAAATGGCAGGGATCATCACATTCTAGCCTTCTCCTGCTGGATGGCCGGAGGTGGAATAAAAGGTGGCTTAACCTATGGTGGCACCGATGATTTTGGATACAAGTCGATAGAAAACGTAGTGTCTGTTCACGACCTTCATGCAACGATGCTCTATCTCAGCGGTATAGATCATGAACGCTTCACCGTCAAATTCCAGGGTCTCGACGCCAAACTAACCGGCGTGGAACCTGCCCGCATCATCAAAGAGATAGTCGGCTAAATCGGCATCCACTCCCCCTTCTCCTGTTTTTAGGAGAAGGGGGCCGGGGGGATGAGGGCTACTAATAGATACAATATCATTTGGGAGTAAAATATATGCCACACACATTACAAGATTTTCTCGCTTCTGCAACACTCAAAGCTGCTGCTGATCTCGAAACTGCCCTTCTCCGCATCCCAGAAGACAAACGCGGCTGGAGTGTGATGGGAGATGCTCGTACCGCTCTCGACATGGCAGCAGAGTGTGCGATGCTATGCAGCAGTACTGCGGAACTCATGAAATCCAGAGTCTGGGACACGAACTTCGATTTCGCTGAGTATGTGCGCACGAAGGATGAGCTGGCAAAAGATTGGAACGCTGTTAAAGAGCTCTTAGCAAAAAACACAGCGTTTGCAATTGACTCGATCAACGCGATCCCCGACGAAGCGCTATCCGCTGAAATCACAATGCCCTTCGGAACCATGACTCTTGCTCAGATAGCAGCCTATCCTTACTGGAACATGAGCTATCACGAAGGCCAGATAAACTATATTGCCTCTATGCTAGGCTTGCTCAAATAACGAAAATACAGAAAGGCATCTATTGATATGCCCCTCACTCCGCTCTTGATGGCCGTGAACAACAACGCCCTCTGGTGCAATACTGTCTGTAAATCACATGGAAATCCGGGAGAGTTCCTGGAAGATATCTGGATCAACCGACATACATCTCCGCCATTCTACCCAAACGCCGTTACGCTACAAAATGGCGACAAAACCGATGTTCAGAATCGTGAGATTATGCAGCTCATGGATTCAAATCTGCCAGAAGAGTGGGCGGTCAAAGACAGCTTCGCTGCACTCGATCTATCTGATCTAGGCTTCTCGATTCTATTTCAAGCCGAGTGGATACATCTGGATTCTCAAAAATCATTTGCTTCCAGCCCGAATTCCAAAATCAGTATTGATATTATTCAGGATGGGAATGAACTGCTCGCTTGGGAGGCAGCATGGTATGGCAGTACCGATGGAGATCGAAGGCGTATATTTCTTCCGTCTCTTCTGCATTACCAGAATACAGCTATTATCTCTGCCAAACAAAATGAAACGATCGTGGCCGGTGTAATTGCGAGCGAAAACTCGGGAGTTGTTGGAATTTCGAACCTGTTCTACCCGGAATCTGGTGGACTTGAAAACTGTACCGCTTGCCTTGAAAAAGTATTTGAAGCATTTCCCGGCCTTCCTCTCGTAGGATATGAATCTGGCGAAGAACTAGATATAATGCAAAAGTTAGGTTTTAAATCGATCGGTAATCTGCGCGTATGGCTGCGAAATATGGTGTGAAGAGTGAAATGCATCGCTCAGTGGATGTAAACTTCCGGGCTTGGCTTAGCACACTCACAGTCAAGAACTATTGCAATAAACACGTCGCTAAGAGTTGAGCAAAGAGATTACTTTCGGCACCGATCAATTCTATCGTGGTTAATTTACCCAATACTCTTCAGATAAAGAGTTAGCTTAGGTAATATAGAAGCAGGGTAGAAAACAAATTGCTAATTTACGAGCCGCCAAGAGCTGAACTTAATAAGGAGACAACGCATGTCCGCACGAACACTGAATCTGACCGAACCGCTATACGACTATTTACTATCCATTAATCGGCCGCTCCCGAATATACTTCAGCGTCTGCGAGATGAAACTCTGCAGCTCCCAAATGCTATGATGCAGATATCTGTTGAGCAAGGTGCGTTTATGAGCCTGCTCATAAAGTTGATGGGGGTTCGCAAAGTGTTGGAGGTAGGTGTCTTTACAGGTTATAGCACACTCATAGTGGCCATGGCGCTCCCAGAAGATGGCAGTCTGGTCGCATGTGATGTGAGTGATGAGTGGACTTCCATCGGAAAGAAGTACTGGAAGGAAGCACAGGTCGAACACAAAATCGATCTCAGAATTGCGCCTGCTCTTCAAACACTTGAAGCGCTGCTAAAAGATGGACACGCTGAATCATTCGATTTCATCTTTATCGATGCAGACAAGCCAAATTACGACGGCTACTACGAACACGCACTAAAACTGCTGCGCATAAACGGTCTTATTGCCATCGATAACACCCTCTGGTCTGGTCAAGTAGCAGATGTCTCCATTCAGGATGAAAGCACCGTCGCACTGCGTATCCTCAACGCCAAACTTCGTGATGATACCAGAATTGATCTCAGTGTCCTTCCAGTCGGCGATGGGCTGACACTTGCTCTAAAACGCTGATTGATTAAAGGCACACACAAATCCGGAATTAAATGTGGACAAGGATGCTTCAGTGCCCGGCCAACCAGAATCCCCGCCCGCAGGGCGAGAATTGCGTCTGAAAGATGCCTGTTTTTTGATGCCGGGAGTTTTCAACTCCCGGAATAGTCTACTATAGGATTAATCTCATAACCGCTTCATTGCATACTATTGATTAAGGGCTTATGGCAAAGAATCTATAATGACTTTATCATTGGTGTAGACACATATCTCGGAAGCAATCTTCATCGCCTCGCTCACAATGTCGCGAACGCCCAGTTCCGTATTGCGCATCAAAGCCTTCGCAGCCGCAGCAGCATACATCCCTCCAGAGCCAATTGCAGCCACTCCATCATCCGGCTCTACCACGTTTCCATCCCCGGAAAGAATGTACAGACCTGCTCCATCTGTGACAATCATCATCGCTTCCAGCTTGCGCATCATCCTGTCTGTACGCCAATCCTTCGCAAATTCAATTGCCGCCCGTGTCAAATTTCCGCTGCACGATTCCAGCTTACTCTCAAATCTGTCTGCAAGCGTCTGTGCATCCGCCACTGAACCCGCAAATCCTGCCAGCACCCTATTCTGATAGAGTCTGCGTACTTTCTTGGCAGAGTGCTTAAGCACTGTATCCCCAAGCGATACCTGCCCATCTCCTGCAAGCGCTACCTCATCTCCACGTTTCACTGCCACAATCGTTGTTGATCGAATCTTCACCTGTGCCATACCTTCTCCCACCCACCAAAACAAAGGAGCGGCAATACTACTTGCTGCTCCCTGTTTCGTTTTAATTTAAATTTACAGTTACTACTGTGCGCGTCGTGTTCGCGCCACATATAGCTCCATCAATACCTCTGTAGTCTCTTTCTCATTTAGCCACTCCCAGTAAAATGGGTGGTGGAGGAGCATCTCCATATTGAGAACTCTTCGGCCATTAGATCCATTAGGTTTGGGCATTGCTAGCCCATCCCGATTATACGCCGCATTCACTTCCAGTACTACTGTCTGTCGTATTCCTCGGGAAGCAATATTTTCATTAACTATTGTATCGCAAATTTCGTCTGATTTCAAAATCGGTACCCTCCCGTATTGTGGGTCCGAGACCAGACATATGCGCCTCGGGAAGTACTATTCAAACACTTTCTCTATATTGTTAAGACTTATTGTCGGTTGAATTGTATCCATTCTTCCCGTGCGAGAATTAAAAAATAAATTGAAATCCCACATTTGCCCATGAATTAAGATGAGATACACCTCTAACTTTAATATTCGGCAGTTTTGCGGACGTCATATCTCACTGAACACAACTTAATAAACGACAGTTATATAAAAGATCATCATTCAAATATATAACTAAATACGTCGCCCTGGGGAGAAAAATTCCCTGATTGAAAGTTCCGGAATTGGAAGTTCTTACTACAATAACCTCTTTCTTCAATAAATGCTCCTCGCGCATCGAGCAAGCTGTAGAGTTGACAAGCCTCTTTCAAATGTGTATCATTATAGTTATACTATAATCCCCAACCTATCTTGCGCCAAAACTTTAGCTGGCTCGACTATTTCGGATGCTCATATCACTTTCAAAGGCCCAGAGACTAACCCCACAATGCAAACTTCACGCCCTGTAATCCGTGATAACACCACTCATTTTGCTAACCCACCCATGCCTCATTTCAGTACTACTGTATTTGAAGGCCCACTTGACCTGCTCTTGCAGTTAATTCGGGCAAACGAAGTAGATATTACCGATATTCCGATAGCGGAAATTACCACACAATACCTCTCAGCTATGGAACTTATGGAGGCACTCGATCTCACGGTTGCCGGTGAGTATCTGGTGATAGCCGCAACACTTATTGAAATCAAGTCCAGGATGCTGCTGCCACAGATTCCATCCACAGGTGATGAGGATTCGGAAGACCCGCGTGCAGAGTTGGTAGCTCGGCTGCTGGAATATCAGCAGTACCAGGGTGTCGTCTTAACTATGCAGGGATGGGAAATGCAGAGGAGACAGATATTCTTTCGGGGAGCTCTGGAAAATTCTGACGACTATATTCTGCCAGTGCCAGAAGGTGAAGCTCATGTCAGTCAGCTCTATCAAGCACTCACTCGCCTATTGGCGGAAGCGGGCATGAATGAAGCTGCAATCACTACGATAACACCTCGCCGAAGGTTGAGCCTTCGACTCACGATGGCAGGCTTGACCCGTAAAATTGTTAACTTCCCCGAAGGAATCGCATTTGACTCTCTGTTTAATTTGCCATGCCCGCGATACGAGATCGTTCTAATATTTCTTGCGCTTCTGGAACTGCTGAGATATGAAAAGGTGCGGTTTGAACAAAAGAACTTGCATGAAGTGATCATGCTATATCCAGTTGCGGCACGGGAGAAATTAGTATGAACTGCACTCTAGAATCCCCACTGGAAAGTCTTCTATTCGTTGCAGGGGAACCTGTTACGATAGCCGATCTTGCACGTGCCCTCGAACGTCATGAAGCAGAAGTCGAACAAGCTCTCAGAAGTCTCCAAATCAGCCTTACGGAAAGACAGAGTGGTCTGCAGCTGCTTCGGATTGCAGGCGGCTGGCAGCTCGCCACTCGCCCAGAGCACGCTGAAATCATCGGGAAACTTCTTACTCGTGGTGGAAACAGACTCTCCCGGGCTGCCATGGAAACACTCTCCATTATTGCCTACCGACAGCCAATTACTGCACCAGAGATAGAAGCTGTGCGAGGAGTCTCCGTATCTGGGGTGCTCAAAACATTACAGGACCGACGACTAATCAAAGAGGCTGGGAAAAAAAATACGGTTGGACGACCAATACAGTATGTCACCACATCTGATTTCCTGCACTACTTTGGAATCGCCGATCTCAGCCAACTCCCAGTCATAGATAGCGACACCCCTCCACCTGAGCCAATCCCTGCAGATCTCATTGCGAACGGAACGTTCCACATCAGCCAAATCTTAACCAATAACTAAACGCTGCCGGAAAGAGTATTAAATCACTGCGATATGACGGCCGACTTCACATCTTGGCTGCAAGAGAGGTATTATTGGTCGTTGTGTGTTTCATTGTATGATGGGCAATATCCCGATTATTTAGATATGGGGACGATTGTGAACGGAATTATTTCTGAATCAACTCCTACAAATACAACCTACGCAGTTCGGATGGCTGGCATATCAAAACAGTATCCGGGAATACTGGCAAACGATAACGTTAACCTGAATATCATAAAAGGCACACTACACGCAGTTATTGGAGAAAACGGAGCAGGTAAATCCACGCTTTTAGGGATTCTATATGGTAGTACACTAGCTAATTCGGGGACTATTACGATCAACGAAGTGGATGTGACACACCAGCTTAGATCTCCTGCGGATGCAATTGAGTTTGGAATAGGTATGGTCAGCCAGCACTATTCTCTAATTCCGGCTCTGAGTGTATTGGAAAATTGTATTCTTGGTGCGGAACCTACTTTTGCTTCCTGCTGGATCGACCGTAAAAAAGCAGCCATAAAGATAAATCGTCTTGTTGATCAGTTGGGGCTCTCGAACATCAATCTAGATGCCCTTGCCAGATCGCTCTCCATTCCTCTTCAGCAAAAAGTTGAGATTCTCAAGTCTCTGTATCGAGGAGCAGATATCCTTCTTCTAGATGAGCCTACTGCAGCGCTGGCTCCTTCAGAATCCACAGCTCTTTTCAAGCTGCTTCAGCAGCTCGTTTCGATGGGGACCACTGTAGTTTACATAACTCACAAGCTGAAGGAAGTTATGTCTTACAGCGAATCTATAACCGTCTTAAGAAGTGGGAAAAGTGTTGCCCAGTTACGAACAGAGAATGCCACAGAAGAAGAACTTCTGAGCCATATGATGGGGAAGCGAATCCAAAAAAATGTCGCAGCGCTTAACCGAATCGATACTATGGGCATCAAAGAACATGCAGAAAATTCCGAGATCCCAGCACCCAGGATGCTGCTGCAACTGAATAAAATTACCGCTTTAAATAGCAGAAGGGCGCTTGCACTTCGTGGAGTGAGTTTAAATATACACAAGGGTGAAATTGTTGGGGTAGCTGGAGTGGAGGGGAGCGGACAGAGAGAACTGGCAGAGGCTTTAGTCGGGGTAAGTACCATTGAAGAAGGAGAAATTATATTCGAACAAATCGACATTTCCAGATGCTCGATACAAGAACGCCATAGGAGAGGAATCGCTTATATTCCGGAGGATCGAAATCGCGCCGGTCTGATTCCATCTCTATCCGTCGCTGATAACTATCTTCTAGGTTCACAGAGAGATAGTAAATGGGGAGGCGGCATGTTTCTTAACTCTTCGGAAATTATGTCCTTGGCAGAACGGATGATCTCGGCCTGCGATATTCGAACGGGTCATGGTGGAGCTAAAATGCAAGCAGGATCGCTTTCTGGTGGTAATCAGCAAAAACTATTGGTAGCCAGAGCTCTCAAAGACTCGCCGCAACTAGTGATCGCCTGCCAACCAACGAGAGGATTGGATAGGGAAGCAGCAAAACTGATATATAAAATAATTAGTGAGGCTGTCTCGCGAGGTATGTCTGTAATTCTGTTCTCTTCCGACATTGATGAGCTTTTCGAGATTTCTGATCGCATTCTTGTTATGTTCAACCAGCGAATCGCAGGCGAAGTCGCAAGAGATAATTTTGCAATTGAGACTATAGGAGCGCTTATGACCGGCACTTCTATCCAAATAGAAAATGTGACACCTGCTTGAATCCTGTTTTCTCATTTTTATTCCAGCGCCTGCGGCCAATTCTAAGTATCCTTGTTGGCCTGGCTATTGCGGGAATCATCATGTCGGCATCAGGTTATCGTGCTGGGGAAGCATTGAGCGCATTAGGATCTGCAGCCACGGGCCTATATAAGGGTTCTATCCGTGGAGAACATGATTGGACTATATCTGGCACTACTCATCTTAATGTCTTTCTCGTAGCACAATCACTATCAAGAATAACCCCTTTGATTCTTACTGGTCTTTCGGTAGCGATAGGGCTGCGAGCAGGAATGTTCAATATCGGCTGCCAGGGCCAGATGACTATGGGAGCTCTAGCAGCCGCATATGTAGGTCAGTTCGGAATTCGTGATGCTGCTACCGGTTTGGGATCGCTTCCCGCAGTGCTTCATGTTCCAGTCACACTCCTCTCGGCTGTTCTCGCAGGCGGTGCTTGGGCCGCGGTCGCTGCTTGGTTAAAAACTAAACGCGGAGTTCATGAAGTACTTTCGACCATCATGTTGAACTACATCGCAAGCAATCTGGTGATCTATCTTATCACGCATAACCTTAAAGATCCTCACAGCATGGCAGCGCAAACTTCCATGATGGCATCAAGTTCATGGCTTACTCCCCTAGTGCCAGGCGCAAATTTAAGTATTGGCCTATTCATTGCTCTGTGTGCTGCTTTACTCATTGCTATCATTATGAAACGGTCAGCGCTTGGATTTGAGATTCGTGCTGTGGGTCAAGGCGCTGAAGCCGCCCGCACCGCAGGAATGCCTGTCGAAAGAACTATTTTGCTCACTATGCTTATCTCTGGAGCTCTCTCTGGGCTGGCAGGGTCTATCGAAGTCATGGCAATCCATCACAGATGTCTGCAGGGGGTAGCTGGCACCTATGGTTTTGATGGAATTGCTGTGGCGCTATTGGGAGGATTACAGGCTGGCGGAGCAGCCTTGAGTGCAGTTTTTTTCGGAGCGCTCTCAAATGGATCAGCATATATGCAGCTGCAGACAGACGTTCCTGATTCGATCGCAATTATTGTACAAGCTGTTGTCATAATTTGTATAGGTATCAGGCAGTTTCCATCAATCAAACTCAATATCAGGAAGGATGCTGTTCGTGATATCTCCTCCTGAAGGAAACCATTTTTGGCTGTCCGCAATCTTCTGGGCAACTCTCTATAGTGCTACACCTTTGATTCTTGCTGCGATGGGAGGTGTACTCTGTGAACGTTCAGGAGTAGTGAATATTGCACTGGAAGGCATGATCATTTCAGGCGCATTTATAGGAGCCTGGGCAGGCGCAGTCAACGGATTCATCGGCCTCTCCGCAGCAATCACGATAGGGCTTCTGCTGGGAATATTCCACGCGTTCCTCACACAGAAAACAAGAATGGATCATGTGGTATCTGGCCTCGGAATAAACCTGCTTGCTGCTGGCGCCACTCATTTTCTGGCACTACGGGTTTTTCCAGTTCAGGGTGTAAAGTTAATTGGCCTTCCACCGGCACTCTTTCTGGGCATAGCACTCATTCTGCCTCCCTTCATTTATGTGCTGCTGAAATATACAAAATTTGGGTTGCAGCTGCGTGCTGCTGGAGAAAATCCAGAGAGTGCTCGTATGGCTGGCATCTCAATTCTCCGCTCCAGGTTTGCGGCCGTAGCTCTCTCTGGAGCATTCGCTGCGATGGCCGGAGCCTACCTCTCCCTGGCAGACGCCCGTACATTTACTTCAAACATGTCGGCGGGGAAAGGATATATTGCGCTTGCAGCGGTGATTTTTGGAAAATGGAATCCGCTGGGAGCAATGCTGGGCGCGCTCTTCTTTGGTTTTTTCTATGCATTACAGACTCAGCTGCAGATCAGCGCTGTGCATCTCGTCTGGCTGGGCATCGAGTGGAATAGCCCGGCAATCCTAGACTCTCTTCCCTATTTGATGACCCTGGCTGCCCTTGTGTCGGTGGTTGGTCGTGCTGTACCACCAGCCGCACTTGGTCTTGATTTAGAAAATTAGTTAGGACATGATATTGATTATTCTCGGAATCGATCCCGGAACAGCAACTACGGGTTTTGGGGTTATTGAAAAAAGTGGGCAAAAGTTACGGCATCTTGCACATGGAACTATTACCACGCCCAAAACAGCCGGTATGCCTGCACGACTACTTACTATCTACACAGAATTAAACAATCTTATCGATCTGCATCATCCAGAAGTCATTGCTACAGAGCATCTCTTTTTCTCTAAAAATGTCACTACGGGCATGCTGGTGAGCCGAACAGTAGGTGTCATCCTGCTCATAGCCGCTCAGCGGAATATTCCATGGATTGAATATCGCCCTGCAGAAGTAAAAATGGCAGTCGTAGGATATGGCGCGGCCGAGAAAAAACAGGTTCAGTTCATGGTAAAGCAGATACTTTCCCTCACCACAGTTCCAAAATCCGACGACGCTGCTGATGCTCTCGCATTAGCAATATGTCACGCACATTCCTCCAGACAAGATGAATTGGTATTATCCCGTCGATCTCCCAGCATATGCACCTAATCATTTCTGCATTATTATCCAAAATATAGTTAATCCATACAGTATCGGAATGCACCAAACCAAGGATACGAAGATCAGACATCTATTGCTGGTAACTATTTGCTTGTCTATAATGTTGGTAGATCCCACCACTTTATCACAAGTGGCTGCTCGTTCAGGGAAACTGCGGGTGATTGTGATCAAATCACGAGATAATCCATTCTATAATCCAACAGTTTTAGGAATTACAAATGGATTAAAAACTCGCGGATATCGATCTGGCGATAAAATAGATCTCATCATCTTTTCGATGACTGGTAAATCAGAGGAAGACCATACCCTGATTTCGGAGGCAATATCCAAAAAGCCCGATCTTATGATTACTCTAGGTACAGATGCCTCTCGACTTGTGTCCGCACAAAAATCAGCTATCCCCACTCTGTTCAGCATGATTTTGGATCCTGTCAGTCTTGGCCTGGTAAAATCATTAGATGCCCCGGGAGGTTCGTTTACCGGCACTACTCTGCTTGTAAGCCCTGGTAAACAGTTCGATGCGCTTCTTCAGGCAGCTCCCAAAGTACGGTCGATAGGAGTGTTGTACACGGCTAAAGACTCCACATCGCTGGCATTTTTAGCAGAAGCGGCACACGACGCAAAATCGTTAAATTTGGTCATAAACTCCATCCCAGTAGATTCCGCACAATCCTCAATAGATGCCCTTAATGCCTATAAAGAACATCTCGATGCACTCTGGTTTATACCCGATCCCGCCTCGACAAGTGCGAAAGCTCTCGCAGAATCTCTAGAATATGCCGATAGTCATCATCTGCCTATATTAGGCGCTTCTGGAGGTACGGTAAAAGCCGGTGCGCTCGTGGCGCTTTCCGCAGCGCTTGAAGACCTGGGAGATATCACCTCGGAAATGGCTTCATTCATTCTTGCTGGCGCAGATACACCAGCCCAGATGCGTGTCCGTGGCCCGCGAAGAACGCTGCTATCAGTGAATCTCAGTGCAGCAAAACGACTAGGTATTACTATTCCTGCCACTATGCTCCATCTCGCGGATGAAGTGATAGAGAACCAGAAAGAAGACAACTAGGCGATGAACATTTCGGTACAGAACAGTAAAATGGCCCGCCGTCTTGTCAGAGTGTTCGTATTTTTAGTTGCAGTGCCCCTTATTGTCACCGTCGTTACACTTGGGTTATTCGGCCAAGAACAGATTGTCTGGACAGTAAATACGATGGAAGAAAATAATGCTTCCGCTGTACTTCAGGCAAACACCGAGTTTCAGAAGCTCGGATCGAAAGCAGTGCATCAATCGAGCGAGCAGACGCAGCAAATCTCTATCGATGCTGTTAAGTCGGTCACAGATAAATTAGCAAAAATTCAGTCAGCATCTCTTGCAGCCACTGCCCGGGATTTCTCAGCGCTGACAAAGTCTAGCTCCGACAGCTCAATGAATAAATCCCTATCGACTCAGAAAAATACGCTGAGTAGCGTTCGAGATGAGATGACCACCATCTTCGCGCAATCCTCTTCAAATGCCCAGAAACAGGCTGCCGGAAATATTGAGAAAGCGATGCTTTTACTTATCGATGCCCTCATGCGGCAGCGTGCAGAACAGCTTGCTCTCTCAGTAAATGATCATCTGGCAAATGCGGCTAGCGATCTTACTATCACTGCACAGATGCCTGATCTTCGAGATGGCAATATACAAGGTCAAAAAGCTATCCTCGATGCTCTCGTGCGCCGCTTCCCTCAAATGACCGAGGTATCTGTAATGGATAAACACGGCCGTGAAACAGCTATGTCTTCTTCGACACACGCTGTCACCTCTGCTGATCTTGGGCAGCATGCCGGCGATGACTTTTTTGTAACTGCAATGAATGGTAAAGAGTATATTGGCCTCGCAAACTCCAGCAAGCAAGAGACGGTTCCACGTATGATATTGGCAGTGCCGATTGAGCTCTATCGCGGTAAGGTGGTGGGGGTGCTCGCAGCATATCTCTCTCTGGATGAACTATGGGATCGTATTAGAAATACACGAATCGGACAGCAGGGATTTGCATATGTGCTTGATGAACATGATAAGCCGCTGCTTAAGCCGAATAAAACTAGTGGTGATCTGCTGAATAACTCGGCAACCGTGGAGAATTTGAAGTGGCGAGTGGTAGTAGCCATTCCAAGATCAGAAGCGGTTCTGCCAATTCTAGCTCTGAAAAACGATATAGCAGCAAATACACGTACCGCATTAAAAAGCATGAGCTCTAATTTAGAGTCAACTTCGCGTAAAGCATCCACTCACCTGCAGAAAGAAGCTGTTGACATCCGCAATTCGACACAGATGAGTATGCAGGAGAGATCTCATGATGTTTTCAAACATCTGATGGATACAACAGCAAGTCAGACTCGTGCACGTGTGGCAAAAATGCAGATCGATATCACCCACCAGACCAGAGAGACCCAGAAAAATAATGATCAGCTCATGGCAAAAGCGTCATCAGATGCAGCGGATGGTCTCACCTCCCGAATTCAGCCTCTCCTTAAAGAAGCTGTTTCGCGTGCGAATAGTCGAATTGGAATTGTGGCAATACTTATTCTTGCTGGATCGTGTGCTGTAAGCTGGCTGCTTGCCATGTTCACGGCAGGCCGTATCGTACGACCGGTTGTCCATCTTGCCAAAGTGACAGATGAATTCGCAAATGGCAATCTGGAAGTGAGGGTTGACGAAAGCGCGGATGATGAAATCGGTGACTTATCAAAGGCATTCAACTCCATGGCCGCCTCCCTGCAGCAGAGTCAACGTGAATTGACAGAAGCCGAAGGACAGCTGGTCCACTCGGCTAAACTAGCCTCTCTCGGAACACTTTCTGCAGGAGTAGCGCACGAACTCAATCAGCCTGTGGCCATCATTCGTGGTATTGCTCAGCAGCTCGCCGCAGAAGACGGATTATCAGAAGAGCTGCGATCTGATCTAGAGCTGATTGAAAAACAGACTGGCCGCATGGTAAAAATAATCCGCCACCTGCGCACTTTTAGCCGCGCTGGTGGAGCAGACCATACCCTCGTGGATATTAACCAGGTGGCGAAGGACTGTTTGATACTAATCGGAGAGCAGTTGAGGGCGCACAATATAGAGATGGAGTTCATTTTGTGCGATAGCCTTCCCAGGGTTTTGGGTGATAGCAACGAACTGGAACAGGTATTTATCAACCTCATAACTAATGCTAGGGACGCACTTGAAGATATTCCCAATGCCAAAATCACGGTTTCATCACAATTTGACGAATCGAACTACACCATTACTATTCGAGACAACGGAACTGGTATTCCAGAAAGTGTTATTTCTAAAATCTTCGACCCCTTCTTCACTACCAAGGAACCTGGCAAAGGTACCGGGCTTGGCCTCTCGATCAGCCACTCTATCATTCAAAAACATCATGGTGAACTCCGTGTCCATAACGATGGCGGTGCGGTATTCACTGTCACGCTTCCCATGGCCGTGGAGAAAGAACTGCCCGAAGTTGAGAAACTGCCGACAGCTGCCTGACGCAGCCAACTGTACGTTACTGTTTGACCCAGTCTCTTTTCGTAGATTACTTTTCCCGTCTTCTGTATTCTCCTGAGTATTTTTAGAATAAAACGTGGAATATCCAACTAGTTAAGACTTGGATTCCTATCGGTTTGCCTCGCACAGATTTTCAGGCGGCAAACCGATCATTGGAGAGATAAATGGCAAAGGTGTTATTGGCTGATGATGAAGAAGCGCTGCGATTGATGATGGGGCGTCAGCTTCAGCGTGCCGGACATGAAGTGACACTCGCTGAAGATGGACAGGTGGCAGCAGATCTTCTAGCACAGCACGAGTTCGATCTGGTTGTTTCAGATATGAAAATGCCTAGACTGGATGGAATGGGTCTGCTCGCCAAAGCAAAAGAACTCGCTCCTGATACAGAATTTATTATTTTAACCGGCCATGGCAATATGGAAAATGCCGTACTTGCTTTCAAGACCGGAAATGTATTCGACTATCTCCTCAAACCACTCGATGATATACATGAACTGGATGCCGTCGTAGGAAGGGCCGTAGAACGACGCTTCCTGCGACGTGAAAATATAAGGCTTGTTGGGGAGCTCGAAGTTCGTATATCCGAATTAGAAGAAACCAAATCTAAGCTCGCCAGACTTGCAGAATCGGATGGACTCACGGGGCTCTACAATCATCGTACCATTCATTCTAAGCTAGAGTCAGCTCTGAAAGAAGGCGGGGATATGCAATTGAGCACGGTAATGCTCGATCTCAATGGCTTTAAACAACTCAATGATACTTACGGGCATCCCGTGGGCGATCAGGTGCTCAAACATGTTGCTATGTCACTTAAAATGAGCTGTGGTGATAATGCCGTTATAGGGCGTTGTGGAGGAGATGAGTTTCTGGTGGTGCTTCCAGATACCTCGTTGGAACAAGCAAATAGTATCTGCAGTAAAATAAAAGAATATCTCGCATCCAATCCATTCCGGAATCCCGAAGGAACATTCATACCGCTCAGATTGTGTTTTGGAGTTGCCGATGCCGCGAGTGTGAACTGGATGCCTATCAATCTCATTGCAGCAGCCGACGCCGCTCTCTACGAGGGTAAACAAAATGGAGGAGATACTGTTTCTCTCCATATAATACGCGATACGGACGATGATCTGTCCACGGGAAAAATGACATTCGATGTCCTGGATGGACTTGTTACAGCGATAGATCGTAAGGATCACTATACCAAAGCGCACTCGGAAGATGTTACTGGATACGCGCTCCAGCTAGCGCAGGCGATGGGGTGCTCTGATGAGACATATAATGTGGTTCGCGTAGCTGGCCTGCTGCACGATGTCGGCAAAATTGGGATACCTACTTCTATTCTCAGCAAACCTGGCAAACTAACTCCAGAAGAGTACGAGGTGATGAAAAGCCATGTCACCCTCTCCGCATTAATTATTCATGGGCTTCCTCGCCTAGCTGATATTTTGGATGCAGTCTCCGCACATCACGAAAGATGGGATGGCACAGGATATCCAAAAGGTCTGGCAGGCGAAGATATTCCACTTCTGGGCAGAGTAATGGCCATTGCTGATGCTTTCTCCGCAATGACACTTGATAGGCCTTATCGAGCCGGACTATCCAGAGAAGTTGCCCTCGATGAAATCGAAAAAGGTAGGGGAACACAGTTCGATCCTACATTGGCGAATACATTCATACTTACACTTCAAGAACTAGCCGATCAAAAACTGCCAAAAGCAGCGTGATCCTTTCACACAGTTCTTTTCTTCTTGGCACTAGTGTTCAATACCTGCTCCTGCCGGCAGGGCAACTTCACGCCTCTTCCTAATCTTCAATCAATACCTGCCAATAATACTAGGTACATCTTCTCAAACAAATCGTTGAGCACCAGCTATATTGGAGATTTTCATGATTTTCAGCAGTAGAAATATACTTTTTGCAAGCTGGGTTACACTTATATTTTTCAGATCAATTTGTCCTGGTTATTGTCAGGAACGCCACACCTCAACTGATACGGAACTCTTGATGGCCACCGAACAGACGGTTATCACTGTCACCAAGAAAGCTCAGCGAATAAGCGACTCCCCGTCTGCGGTTAGCGTTATCACAGATGAGCAGATACGAGCGTCCGGAGCAACCAATCTCCTTGACCTGCTGCGATATGTACCTGGTGTGGATGTCATGGAATCGAATCGATCCGTGGGTAATGTTTCTATTCGCGGTTTCAACTCCAAATATTCTAATAAACTGTTGGTAATGGTAGATGGACGATCAATATACTACGATTTCAATGGAGGAGTGCTCTGGTTTTTAAACGGACTAACCCTGTCTCAGATCAAACGTATCGAGATAGTGCGCGGCCCTGGTTCAGCGCTTTATGGGGCAAACGCATTCAATGGTGTCATCAACATCATTACAAAGACGCCCAGTGAACTTCTATCTGAAGAACTAAAGTCCAGCATACGCTCGTTCTTCGGTACACAGGATAGCAACTTTTCTGAGTTCCAGACCGCGGTTGGAGATCCCAAAAATTTATCTTTCTCGTTTAAAGCTGCTTATAACCACTCTCTCGGATATGGCCGAAAAACAGCCGTACAAGTGCGCGACAGCTACTACATACCTATTGTAAACGCAGATATCGAAAAGAAACTTCGTAATGCATCTTTAATTCTATCTGCAGGGACATCTGATTCGACATCAGACTTTGTTCAAGATTTTGATATTAAGAATGGCAATTTCCATCGAAGCTTTCTCAGTTTGGCGTATCGTGAAGAAAAAACAAGAAACCCTGTATCTGCAAAACTCTATATGAACTCACTAGTCCTCACAGAACCTACTTTAAAGGACCTGGATTCGGTATCTTATGATGTTGAAGTACAGCAGACACGCTCACTTTCGCCATCTAACAGTATTGTATATGGCGGCAGCTATCGGCGTCTGCAGGAACGCTCTGTATTGACCAATCCGAATCTCCTCCATGGTCAAGATTTATGGGCAGCGTTTGCACAGGATGATCAGCATCTTGGAAAACATACCAATATCTTCTCAGGGCTTAGATTTGATCATCACCCGCTATACGGTACAAACATTACTCCTCGTATTAGTATTGTGGAACATCTTAAAGTAAGACAGACCTTGCGGGCTTCATTTGGGATGGCTTTCCGAACTCCTACCCTTTTCGACGCGTATGCATTCATGCCTTATAATTTTTTTGATCCCAATGTAATAACCTTACTGCAGGGCAATCTTAACGCAAAACCCGAGCGCCTGACAAGTTGGGAACTAGGCTATCGTAAGGAGATGCACAATGGGTACTTCGGAACCAATCTCTTTTACAACAAAATTTCAGATATGCTCAGTCAGATTCCAACACAGTTCGATTCAAACGGAGTACCCACTGTCATAACTGCCTTAAATGCTAAAGGAGCGCACGCAGCGGGTTTGGAAATTGAATCTGAAATGCGTCTGAGCCCTCGAAATAAAATTTTGTTAAATTATGCTTATCAAGATGCGGTCGATACGTTGGGATCAAGGATAGATTTCACTCCTGTACACAAATTCAATGCCTCAATAACTTCCTCACTCAATAAACGCTGGGAGCTATTTTTAGGGATGCACTACGTAAGTTCGTCAGTCTTCCACACAGCTTCATCCCTCCTCAAAGTACAGCCGTACACACGTGTGGACGCCAGGTTTGGATACAAATTAGGGAAAAGCAACAATCCCTGGACACTATCTCTGGTAGCCACTAACCTATTTGATGATCGCCACTATGAATTCCCATTAACCTCAGGTCCATCGACTACCCCTCAGGTCGCACAACTACGCAGATCCTTATATATTGCACTCAGCGGTGGCTTCTAGAGGATGTAAGATCTATTCATATTTTGGTCGCGGCAGTCAAAAATCCGGTGCTGCATTTGTTAAGCCCATCTCCGATAAGGCGCGGCACTAAAGTACCGGTCTGGAAATGCAAAGCCCATCTCCGTTTGCTTAGGCTCACTGCATGGGCTGCAATATCGATTATGCACATCCCGCCCGCAGGGCGGTTGGCCGCAGACCTCCCAGACGTGTACTTCAGTGCCCGGCACAAAAAGGCACTGCAAAACCAATAGCTTGCGGTTTACGCCAGTTCCTTTCCGAACTACGAAAGCAGGAACCATGAACAGTATGGGGAATTATACTCCATGCCAGAAATCCAGGATCATGTCGAAAGTTTCATAAGCTACATCCAGACGGAACGCGGGATGTCTCCCCATACGGTTTCTGCCTATCGTATTGATTTGGATCAGTTTACTCTGTTAGCGATGCAGCGAGGAGCACGCCTGGCAGAACACATCACCGAAAGCCATGCTTTTTCCTGGATAGCCAGGCTTCAGTCGGATGCCGCGGCAGAAAACACCATTGCGCGCAAGATAACCGCGCTCCGATCTTTTGCAAAATTTCTGGTGATGGAGGATACTCGCCCGGATGACTTCATGAGCGGGATAGATGGCCGGAAACGACCGAGGAAACTACCTCGAACTCTCTCTTCATCCAAAGTACGAAGGCTGCTCGATACTATCGAAAACAGCGGCCCGCATACTCTTCGAGATAGAGCTCTGTGTGAAATGCTCTATGCCACCGGGCTGCGTGTGGGGGAGCTTACCGCTCTCTCGATAGATGATGTAGATATGAAAGCGCATACTCTCCGCTGCCTCGGTAAGGGCCGCAAGGAACGTATTGTACCCATTGCCTCCTCCACGTGTATTCTAATTTCGCTATATCTTGCGCAGCGCGCTAAGTTCATCAAGGATATGTTGATGATCGTTCCCGGGCGAAAACCACGCATCCAAAAACGCCACGATCTCACTCTGGCAGAGGCAGGAAGCTGCTTCCTTTTCCCCGACTCCAAAGGCCGCATGATGACAAGGCAGCAAATAAGGTTAATCCTGAAGAGCTACGCACGACATGCCAATCTATCTGAGAATATCACACCTCATGTTTTGCGCCACTCCTTCGCATCCCACCTGCTTGCTAATGGAGCCGATCTGCGAATAATTCAAGAGCTTCTCGGCCATAAACAAGTCACCACCACGGAAATCTATACCCATGTCACCAACGAACGCCTCCGTGAAGTCTACAAAAAATCACATCCCCGTGCCATCCTGCATCCCCAAAAAGATTAGAGTGAGCTCGTTTCACGCATAAGATCGATACCGCTCCGACTGCCGTGAGCCGGTTCTCAGCGTCGTAGGTCATCGTCGTAACGGAATAGTGGGATTGACGTTATTATCGTAGGTGTTAGCTGTGCTCTGGTTCGAACTGTTGTATGTTTTAGTTACTCCCCTGAACGTTGTTGCGCTGCCTGCTGTATCTTAACAGAATGCATGATTGCTTGATAGCCTATGGCAAAAGATCGAAATTGGCGCCAAGATTATCTTGGGATTCCAAGACAATTAGTCCCGCTTTTGCATCCAGCAGATCTGCTAACGTTTGCTTGTCGCGAATAGTATATTCGAGATAAGTTATTTCATTTCTATCTTCCGGATGAGATTACACATCGATACACTCGGCAAGTCGACGAACTCCTGCAAAGAGCCATCGTGCAGGTCTGTCGTCACATGTATGTCCGGAATCCTTATCAGCTTTTTCTTCTAACTGTCCTATCTCATCCGCCTTAGAATATGCCTCATCAACACTCCTAGCGGATATTAAATAGATATTTTCCCAAACATTATAGTAATCTTGAATACCATCCAAAAATTCACTATATAGAAGAATGTGAGCTGCATACCAACGGCTTGCCTCATCAGTATTACTCATTTTTGTATTCTCGTCCTGCCCATCTTGGTTTTCCATAACATCCGAAATATATTTGAACTGAGTATTCATACTTGCCCGCCTGCCGTCGTTATTGCAACTAGACGAAACCGTCTGCGCGCCCGTCAACCCAGTTTAGCTGGAGATGTTGATATACAATTAATGTTTCGAGTTTTCCATTTGTAATGACAATTAAATATTAATAGACATATAATTGAAATTTTTATTCAAAGTATTTACTATTTCCAAACATTGCTCATGAGATAAAAAAATACTTGCGTCGCCACGTCTCTGTTCTGTGACAACTATTTCAAACTCCGATTCTGATGAGTATATCAGTATATCCGCCTGATCTGTTCGCTCCGAATCAAGCCCTATAAGAGAAATTACTAATTGTCGTTTTTTCAATCTGAGCTCCTACAATTTATATCTTTATATCAAATACACCACGCATAGCTTTCGAAATCAGCACGGGCAACCTCAAAATTTTTTAGTCAATCGGCTAGTTAAATCCTCCAATCACCACGTCATAACCTAGCAGGAAAGATCAGCCACCAGCACGAACTCTATATAGACTGTCGTAATTCTGTTCAAGGAGTACTTTCGAAACCTATATGGAGACGCACTGGGCCATCGATCTGGGGACTACGAATACGCTCATCGCCAGATGGGTTGGTACACACGCTGCAACTATCGCGCTGGAGGAAATAGCCGATTTCGAACCGGCATGGCAGACTCCGCTTGTACCCTCAGCAATATATTTCCAAGATACTCAGCGAGCCATCATTGGTCGGCCAGCGCTTGCAGCCCGAGAAATTATCCATCCTGGCGATCTGCAATCTCTAGGGCCGCTTGCCCGCTCTTTCAAGAAGACTTTAGCCCGCTCCAGTCAGCAGGCAGTCGCCCAGTTAGGTTCAGAAACTATCTCTGCACGGCTGTGTGCCACCATCTTTCTGCGTGAGCTGCTGGAGGCTACAGGGGAATATGAGCGGCAGAGATCCGTACCCAATCAAAACGCCCTGAAGAGGATGATAGCCGCACTTCGCTGGTGGCGGAAAGAAGGCCAGGTTACCAATCTCACGATGACAGTGCCCGTCGAAAGCTACGAACCGTACCGCGCCGAACTCTCTCAGATTGCAAAAAAACTCGGAGTCACCCGCTTCAAAGTGCTCGATGAACCGGTTGCTGCCGCGCTCGGATATGGAGTCGATCTCACAGAAGAGAAGCACATCATGGTTGTCGATTTCGGGGGCGGCACTCTCGATTTGGCTGTAGTGCGTACCCATCCTCCTAATTCTGGCGGCAGAGATGGCGACCCTGGCCAGCACAGAGCGACACTGCTGGCAGCGCGTGGTATGAACCTGGGTGGAGAGACGGTAGATAGCTGGATTGCAGACCTCGGATGCGAAAAGCTTCGAGCGCATCAATCGACACTTCGGCCGGTTCTTTTAGAGCAGGCAGAAACCATCAAAAAGGATTTAAGCAACAAAGCGAACGTTGCCGACAGCAGCTATTTTCTATTGCAAGGGGGCAGCCGCATCGAGGTCACAAGGCAGGAGTTCCTCACGATGCTGGATGACCGGGGACTCTACAAATCGCTTGAAACTCTTTCCGACGCCACCCTGGACGACTGCAAGCACGAAATTCATGAATCGGATCTGGATGCAGTTCTCCTGGTAGGAGGCTCCACCCTGCTGCCGGGTGTTCGTGAACTATTCGAAAAGATGTACGGGCCTCAGAGGGTGCACTACTGGGAGCCATTTGAAGCAGTGGTCAAAGGAGCAGCCATATTTGGAGCCGGGTTCAGTGTTGATCAGATCGTCCATCACGACTACGCGATTAGAGTTTATAACGATGCTCAGCAGCGCCCGGAATACGAGCGGCTGGTGAAGCGAGGTACCAGCTACCCCACTCCCAATCCATTTGTGACGCGCTACTACGCTGTCACGGAGGGTCAGCAGCTATTTCGGCTTCCCATCTGCGAGGTAGGATATGGCGGCCGACTCTCACTGCCCTGGAATAAACGCATGAATGGGAACGAGTACTGGATTCCTAATGGACAGGAAGAGGGAGAATGTGTCGTCACCCTTAATGAGGGAGATGCTCTCAAACTTGCTCCGCCTGGCTCCGGCCAGCAGGCAAGGCTTCGAATCGATTTTACCATTGATGAGAACAGATGGCTGTGTGCCACTATTCACGACTTGCTGAAACAACGCGATTTACGCACGGATTCTCAAGTAGTCCTGCTGCGATAACTGGGAGAAACAAAAATGTCCACCGAACGCGATACTGGTTTGGAAGCCCTTCAACGAGGCGACACTGTCTCCGCGATCTCGCTCCTGGAGCAGGCTTGCCAGATCGAACCAAACGATTTTCAATCACATCTCTATCTGGGAGCAGCCTATGGCCAATCCAATCGGCATGAAGAAGCGGTGCAGTCCATCACACGTGCGGTTCAGCTAGAGCCTGGTAATGCATCCGCTCGATTTAACCTCGGAATCGCACTCGAACATGCCGGCTGGCCAAATGAGGCGGTCACAGTATTTCAGCAGGCAATAATGCTTCAGCCGGACTACCTCAAAGCTTCGGAGGCTCTGGCGCGACTCCAGGCAGCATCGCCCCAGACAACGATTATCCAAAACACTGCCCCGCAGCAGACATCGCAAATAGCTCCTCAGCAAGGTGGACTTGGATCCTATCAATCAGGCGGAGAGTCCTCTCAGCCAGACTACGGAGCCTCTGCATCCTATGGTTCTCAGCAGCCTCTCCCCGGCACGCACCACCCTGCAGATGGCGGAGTTCCTCCCTCGCCTGGAATGCCGGGCTCATCAGTCTATGGTGCATCCCCGTATGTGGCATCTCCCTATCCTGTCGCAAATAGTAATTTTCAGATGCGTCCGGTCTATGAAGACACCTTCTCGCTCGCACAGGCAGCGAAAGACTGGATTGCGCTGTTGAAATCTCCCACACAATTCTTTGAAAATCAAGTGGATCGTGAAGGATTAAAAGCTCCCATGGCCATGATAGTTTTCTACTGCCTGGTAACACTTCCTTCAGTTTTGATAGGTAGCCTCATGGCTGGGCAAAGTATACTTCCAGTGCTTGTTAAACAACTGTTCTCACCTCTTATCATGATCATTGTATTCCTTGTTCCGGCTTTGTTAATTCATGCTGTCGGTAAGATGTTTGGCAATTCAGCAGCATATTCGGGCAGCTTTCGAGCTTTAGTGTACTCATGCGCACCCTTGTATTTGATTACGATAATTTACGCGCTTATCTTGCCTAGCGCATTAGCTCCACTTACTAAAGCCAGCCAACCTGCTGGCTCGACAGTATCAAACTCCACGTTTAAATCCGAACGGTTAGTTCTCATTCAGAGTACTAATGATGGTACGGACACCCAGACCCCACCACCCAGCGTTCGTAGAGGTAGAACGAATAGTCCATCCTCGATTGACGGCCAGCAGAATAACCCTGGGATGCCAGGTTCTCCGCGTATTCCTGGAGTTCCACAAAATCCGTTCGGAAATAGTTCAATAGGAACGAATCCGATGCCTAGTTTGACTGGCGGATTACTGATAATTGTGCTGCTGGTTATTATCGCCTTAATCTGGAGCTTTATACTTCAGGTGATGGGGATTTCCTCCATACAGCGTATTTCTACTGGTGCCGCTGTTGGAACAATAATCATCTCAAATATAATTTCATTCGTAATTGTATTTGGTTTAATGATGATACTCGGAGCTGCTATGTTTGCAGCATTGGCAGGCAGTGGAGGAATACACTAACTTTATGTCTTTAGCAGCACCCTTGCAAATCAGGAGAATATATATGAATAAACACAAATTATTAACGCTCATACTTACTGCACTGTTAATCGCATCTTTCCTGCCATTCTGCTCAACTGCAGTCGCATCTGAAAAAACAACTGTCAACAGCAAATCAGACGCCTCAGCGCTGCAAACTGGTTTCTTACTAAAAACAGTTCAAAGGGAAGGCAAGCCCTACCGATATGTAATCTACGTACCTGCCGATTACGATCCCCAAAAAGCATATCCTACGATCATCTTTCTCAATGGCGCTGGTGAATGCGGATTGGATGGATTCAAGCAGGTTGCACAGGGAATAGGCACGGCGGTGATGTTCGATACGGAACACTGGCCATTCCTAATTATGTTTCCGCAAAAACCGAGTATCGGCGAGACCTGGTTACAAAACGACGATCTCATCCTGGCGGAACTCAAAGCAGTCAAAAACGACTACCGCGTCGATGAGGATAGATTGTATCTAACCGGACTTTCTCAGGGGGGATATGGAACCTGGGCGATTGCAGCCAAATATCCTGATATGTTCGCAGCCATCGTCCCTATTTGTGGCGGTGGAGATAAAGAGATGGTAAAAACACTCAAATCACTGCCAGTGTGGGCATTCCATGGGGCCGCCGACACAACAGTCCCTCCAGTTCTCAGTGAATCTATGGTACAGTATCTCAAAGAAGCGGGCGGAGATGCTAAACTAACTCTCTACCCAGGCGTGGGCCATAACTCCTGGGACAATGCCTATCGCAAAGAGAAACTGTACGATTGGTTCCTCTCACACAAACGTGCCAAACACTAAATTTATAGGATGACACTATCAAAATAACGGATTCAACTTTAGAGCGCGCGATTCGAAATCTGCCTTCACGCACCATTTCGGCAGCTGCAGAGATCCTCACCCACTGGGAACTGGAACGAGAAGCTGGCCCCCTGGATCATGTTGTCTCTGCAGAATTCAGATCGCGAAAAGCCCTCAACTCCCGCGAACGAAGATGGATTTCAGAAGCAGTATTTGGCACGGTACGAAACCTTCTTCGCCAGCAGTTCATTTTGGAAAAAATGTCCTTGCCTGCCAGCACAGATAACCTTATCAGGCTGTGGGCATCTCCCGGAGGTCATCCTGAAGGTTATCTGCTCCCCGAAGATGCCGCTTTTACCATGCCAGAAGCGCTGCTTCCATTGAAAGAGCTGCAAGCAGCGCTTGCTCTTTTACCAGATCCTTCCGACTCCAAAGCATACCTACGCATTTCGCTCTCATTTCCAGAAGTGATCGCTGCTGAACTGGAACATTTCTTTGGGGAAGATGCCTTAGACGCTGCCAGAGCTTTGAATAGCCCCGCACCGCTCACCCTCCGCCTCAATCCACTCAAATCGAGCATGGTGTCTGTACGAAATGCAATCCCAGAGTCTACCCTTACTCAGTATTCGCCATGGGCATTGGAGTTGTCGCACCGAGTAAACATATACAACATGCCAGGATATCGAGGTGGATGGTTTGAGGTTCAGGATGAGGCTAGCCAACTGGTAGCGCTTCTTACCAATGTTCTCCCTGGCCAGACTGTTATCGAGGTCGGTTCCGGGGCTGGGGGTAAATCTCTCGCAATGGCTGCCCTCATGGAGTCACAAGGTGTGATAGCTGCTATCGATAACTCTACACAACGCATGGAAGAGCTGAAAAAACGATCTACACGAGCTGGGGTAGACTGCATCACTCCCTGCAAAGTCTCTGAAGACATGGCTGGTAACTGGACATCCATGGGTGCTGTAACCCAGACACTGGAACGCCTTCGTAATAAGGCGGATGTGGTACTGGTAGATGCGCCATGTACTGGCAGTGGCACCATCAGGCGCAGTCCAGACCTGAAGTGGAGAGAAGTGAACTTAAAATCAATTCTAGCGGTGCAGCTCGATCTTTTGGTTCGCGGTGCGATGTACGTCGCGCCGAGTGGTTCTCTTATCTACATCACCTGTGCGGTAGAACGATCACAGAATGAAGAAATAGTCGAAAAGTTTCTCGATACGGATATAGGCAGCCAGTTCAAACTCGACACTTATCAAGAACGACTCGCGTCGGGATATAAAAGGGCGCTGACTATGGCTGCTCGCCCCACCAAATCGGCAAAACAACGTTCGCGAGCTACATGGGAAGCAGACCAGATTTCTGGAACATCGCAGGTCATCCCAGATTTTTCTACACTTGCTTCTGGGCTCTACCTTAGATCGTGGCCACATCTGCATCGTATGGATGGTTTCTTCGGTGCGTGTCTTAAAAGAATTTAGGTTTCATTATTTCCCCTCGTACAGAGGAACAAGGACTCCGAGAATGTCTGTTGAACCGCCGACAAAACTGATTTTCCTGCCACTATTTCCACTGCATCAAGTTTTTTTTCCGAGTTTTCATCTGCAGCTCCACATCTTTGAACAGCGATATATATCCATGATCAATAGGTGTGTGGAGCAAGGAACCCCATTTGGAGTCGTGCTAATAAGAGAAGGCGAAGAGGTTGGCGAGCCTGCCATACCCTGCGAAGTCGGCTCTCTGGCACGAATTATCTCTACAAATACACTTGAAGACGGAAGAATGCACATATTGGCATCCTGCGAGGGGCGTTTCCGTATTCTGGATACAATGGTTGCGGATCTTCCATATCTCATTGGGACAGTCGAAATGCTGGAAGACTCTGATGAAAACGAAAGAGATATATTACCTATTTCGCATAAAGTAGATGGTATTTTTCAGCAGTATATTGCTCTTCTAGCCGAATGCGTCAACGAACCATCTCCCGCATTGCAACTTCCCTCAGATCCAGCGCAACTCAGCAACTGTGTCGCATTTGTCGCTCAGCTTTCGAATGAAGCTAAGCAAAACCTTCTGGAAATGACAAGTACCAAACAGCGATTATTGGAAGAGTACCAGCTTCTCCAGATCATGGTTACAGACCTCGAATCGCGTCGTATGCTACCAGTGGATGAAGAGGATGATCACTTCTATCAGGATGAGTTATTCCATCCCCTTAACACTCTCAACGAATCGTGGCGAGCCTTTCGTCAACAGGCCAGAAATTAATACTGTGCTCCTGATCTCGTGAATTATTCAATTTCCAAATAACGTATTTTGTTACTTCAGGTCAAGCATCGTAGCTGTGGTACAATATGCATGGAGGGTGAATAAAATGTCAAAACAGATTTTGGAATTGGAAGGGACTTGGGAAGAGATATGCGCCCATGATGCCATACTGTCCGGACATAAGGTGCGTCTTACAGTTTTCTCTGCAGAATCGGAGATTTCTTCAGAGCAAAACCCTCCTAACAAATATCGTCTATCTGTACGAGAGATGCTGAAATTACCTCTGAAAGAACGCGATATTATACTGGCTGCACAAGCGACTAACGCGGAAGTATTCTATCGGACTGATCCAGACTTAACTTGTTTCGATGCCTGTGGAGAGGAAGACTATTTCGATGAAACCTCGTAGAGGTGAAGTATGGAATGTGAATTTTACCCCATCTTTCGGAGCGGAAATCCAGAAAATCCGACCGGCGGTCATCATGAATGCAGAAAGTATAGGCAGGCTGCCGCTTAACATTGTAGTACCAATAACGAACTGGCGTACTGAGTATGCAGAGTTTGACTGGTTCGTATCACTATCACCAACCACAACAAACGGGCTAAATAAAGAGTCTGGTGCGGACACATTTCAAGTTAAATCCATTTCCGAAAGTAGACTTGTTGAGAAGTTAGGCGAGCTGACCAGCGATCAAATGGCGGACATTGCAAGCGCAATAGCACTTTGTATCGGTTATGTATCTTAATTTTCAATGGTTGTTTATAAATAAAAGCCCCTCTCCAATTTTTGGGAGAGGGGCTTCTAATTAGAGTTTATCCTAGTGCTCGTTGCTCACATTCGGATAGAACTGAGGCGAGAGTGTCTGATAGTAAAGATCTGTAGTACTCGCACGTGTACTTGTCCAGAATATCCATATCTTATCTGCAAATGGATCCTTGAACGCCGCTACCTGCCCTTCATTGACCGCTGAGTCAGTTGGCATGACGATCTCGGAAGTGGTCTCATCTCCTGTGCCGCCGGATACACTCATCTCATCACCCCAGGCTACTGAGTATATAAGACCGTTGTAAGATGCGTTTGCCGGATCTGAGCTGCTGTACTTAACCTGAATCACATTACCTTCATCTATCTCAGTAAAGTATATTCGCCCACGCGCATAGTCTATTTCATAAGGTCCAACTACGTGCCCTCCCGGGCCTGGCTGAACAGTCACCGATTGTACAGATTGTATCCCCTGGGCGTTGGGGGCTGTTAGCATCACAGGTCGAGGCAGCCTAATCATCAGTCGCATGGCCTTGTAGTAGATCGTGGAGGTCGCTTTACCAGAAGCAGCACTCTTATGATATAGCACCCACAATCGATCTACAGGTGGCGCAGAGCCAGTGTTTCCAAACAAGCCTTGCGGAGTAGCTAATTGATACCTGGTATTTGCACCACGATCTATAATCGCTACAGGATTCGTGTTGTTCCCCACTGAGGAAACCGCAGGATGTGATCTGAAGCCCGGATCGTTTACCAGCCCGCTTTGCAGGAATGCATCACTTCGAACGATGTTTGTCTCGTCACGGGAGACATCGACACGCATCACCTGTGGTGCATAGCTTACAGTGACCCTATCCCCTCTCAACGGGGTGATATTGGGGAAATTAACATTTCCAGATCGGGTATCCACGATCAAGTGTCCACCTGAAAGCACGCCTTGATCCGCCCCAGAGGCATCGCGTGAAACTAGATCATAGGTCACTAAGCCAGATGCTGGATCGAACTGCCCTTTCTGAATGAAGGTCGGTCTTCCTTTCGCATCTGCTGACGAATCAGCGATGTTAGGTCGGCCATTGATATGATATTTCACACCATTCCGAATAAGATCAACCTGTATGTTATCCGATATCGAATTTCCACTTCGCAATACCCAGGATGCATCGCGTGCTGTATAGGAACTTGTCGCCCCCACCCTTGTCAGTGTTTCATTAATTACTGGTGGAAGCTGCATAAGAGATAGTGCTCCTAGTTGCAGATCAGTTCCGGTTTTAGGTGCAATTCGATTGATACTATACCTGCTCTTCAGTACCTCCACAGTCTGGCGATTCTGAAGGGTTCCCGTGTAGTACAGATCAATTGCATCCACTACATTGCCACTTGCCGGATCAGTTACTCTGGTATAGACCGGATAAGGATCGCTCTGCCATACCAGACCGCCCGGAGGATCCAGTTTGCGATCTCCAGTGGAAACCACATCGCTATTGGTTGCTGTCTGCTGATACCAGCCCGATTCCAAGTCTTTCATGTTTCCCGATGTATTTGCATTGAAGTCGTAGTACAGAGATGTTTGCCCAGAGCTGCCCGAGTGCCAGAATAGGTAGAGCAGCTTCTGTGCCGGATGAATCCCATCCGCTTCAAAACTGATCTCAATCGGCTTCGGACTAAGTTTAGCAAGCGCAGGATCATTCAGGAAGGATAGTGTCTGATCTGGAACCCCTTTCACATTTCCATTGAGTGTCGAATAGAACGTTCTGGTCTCCGTTTGCTGAGATGCTGGGCTCTGAGCAAAAGTAGGTCTGCTTTTATCAATATTTCCCTGATAGAACAACCACGCCTCACCATTTGGATCGGGGATGATCAGTCCATTCGCCTTCACCAGGGTAGATACTGTCGTAGCCGGGCTGGCAAATTTTGCCGTCTGGGCAGCTCGAGTTCCAGGAAGATATGGCGGTACTATCGTCGGATTGAAGGCTGCGGCTACCGCCTCTGCCTGAGTAGATGGGAACAGTTTGTTGAGAGTTCCAAGATCAGGGAAGAGACCATAGGTCGCTCCTCCAGGGATTCCCCACCAGCGGCCGTCAATTCCGCTGCTAACTACATTCCCCGTTCGTGCAAAGTTGAAGTCGTTTCCTGCAGGGCTTCCACCAACAGGGCTTGGCAGACTGGTATAAGCCAGTGAGTAGGGCGCATTTGCATGGATACCTCCATTATCCCAATATGGGCTTCCTGCCTGCTGTCTGTTCGTGGTGAAATACAGCCACACATCAGAGTTTGTTGCAGTGGGGAAACGCAGTACTGCAGGCAGGGCATTCATACTTGCCTGCTGGTTTAGCCGCTCTTGCGCGGACAATATTGTCGGATCGGTGGGATCGAATGTATCTATCTGCCCCAGTGTTCCAGCGGTGACTCCATTTGTTATCCGTGCCTCCCTCACCTGAAGAGCGAGACTAAATGTAGGCTCGGCGAACTTTTCAACAGGCGTACCGTCCGGTCTTGTGCTGCCCGGCGATACTGCCACATTCAGTATTCCATCATGATCCGTTCCTACCGTGGTGTTCGCGCCGGAAGACGCAAGCCACTCTCGCCACTGAATTGGCGTCTCATCCTCAAATGGGAAGATGGGAGCCGAATAAGTCCCGGAAGGCGTACCCAACGGTATTGCCATTCCAATTCTTGGCTTACTACTCTGCGGCTGAATTGTCGCGTTAGAAGGGGAATCGGGTATCAAAGCAGTCGTACCCAGCGAATCTCCAGGCAGCGGCTTGTGCAGAGTTGGCATCGGCTGAAAGCCAGGAACCCAGTTGGAGAATGTATTGGCAGGCAGTCCAGTGGCTATTGCTGCCGAGATATCGCTCTGCAGAACATTCGGGTTAGGAATGCCATTCGGGTTGGCTGTACTCTGCCACAGCCAGCTATCCTTGAAATCCAGGGTGCCAGGCTGACTGTGCAAACTGGTATGGTCAAAGGAGGACACAACCCCGATATTACCCAGCCCAGCATTGGCGCTGCTATCAACAAATGGTACAGCAAAGAGCGGTAGATTACTTAGTCTATTGACCTGATCACTCACTAGCTGAGCGGAAATGGCATTACCTGCGCCGGGATAAATAAGCAGGGCAGATGAATTCACCGCCGCATTAGGTGCTCCCAGAAGTTTGGCAATTCGCAGATCGACCAGGTTGATATTACTAGTACTGACCAATGTAAATGGTTGGAAGAAGACACCCAGCTTGGCTGGATCGTCCCACGGTGATACAGCGCCAGGCATACTTGGCGCAAATGGAGATAGGTAGTATGGCGGAGCATTCGCCCCTACAGCCTTGGCGGAATACCCTGTTCCTTGAGGAAGTTTACCCAGATGGATCGTCTGTTCTCCCACATTCAGCGTCACGTTAGGAGCTACAGACAGTCCTAATTCGAAAGCTCTGTAGGCATCATCGATGACGCTTGTGCCAGCAGCGCTTCTCGAGTCATCATATGCTGCCTGTGGATTATAGATACTCGACTGAACACCAGGCGAAACCGTCCGAACAATTGCCTCCGCAAGATAACCTCCAGCCGGGTATCCGAATGTCGAATTCGTTCCATTTAGACTGTTCATCGGCCCGACCATCTTTGTGTTATTTAAGCCTAGTACTGTCCCGTGTATGTCGGTGAAGGTAGAGCCGAACTTATAGGTAGTTCCATTATAGGTATAGCTCTGCTGCCCACGGTTCACATTTGCCGGCTGGAATTTAGGCACATTCACCGAGAGCTGCACAGGCGTGGGGCGCAGCAAGTCAATAGTTAGTCCTGAGGGATTGTTGGTGTCCGGAATCACTCTAGGATCAGTGAGTATCGCCTGACCAGAATTTAGTTCCTGGCCAGACTGTGTCACCATGCTGATAGCATTCGATGGTATCACAGGATAGTCGATCGTGTTTTGGCCGTCCGAGGGAAGTTTCTCCCAGGGAAGCGGGTTCATGACAGAGGTTGGCCCGCCACGCCAGCTCGGAGCCTGTGTATGAGTCTGAACAGTGATTCTCCGCCCGGTCGAGTTGAAAAGCTTACTTCGGTCTGTAATCATCAGCGAATTGAAAATAGTTGCCCCAGTGGCTTGATAGATCGAATTCTTCCCATCTTCAGTCATCGGAAGCGGTGCAAAAAGGGCTTTCGGAGTACCCACGATAGTATTCACTGCAGAATTAGCATTCCCATTTCCCAGTACTTCGGTTGCTAATTGTGGATTCGATTTAACAATCGAATTTATATCCGGCCCCATACCAATAATGTTGGGTTCACCACTACCCATCTGAATACCGTTATTCCACCCGCGCACCGTAAGCGCAAGCGGATTGGTGATATAGATCGAGCGGGGCTGGCCCAGCAAGTTAGCTTGATTTGCCGTGGCGCCAAGAAGAGTTGCAGATTTTCCCTTAAAGTTCAGCTGCCCGGCGTTCATCGTAATGGTAGGCGTTCGTACCGTAAGCGCAGGCGAGTTCCCACCGCTGCCATGTGCCAATGTCTGAGCAAGGCTTACGGTAACCGTAACCGGGTAGTTGGTAGATCGCGGTGAATACTTCAGGTTGGCAGTCGGGTCGATCGGTATTGCCGCTTTCGCCACCCAGGTAAAGACATTCTGTGCATTGCCAGTAAGCTTAGCTACACCGCCACCATTCACATCCCACTGAATTCCCCATATGCTCAGTGGAGCATTTAATGAACCAACGTCTCCCGGCCATCCATTGTTCAGAACGATTCCACCAGGAACACTGGAAGGGATAGTAGCGCCGCGTGAACCGCTCTGAGCCATTCGGAAAGTAACGGTGAATGCCGGCCTGCCCGTACTGCGCGCAGGGTTCATCGGGTCACTGTCCTGTCCGTGATAGACACCCCAGGCCACAGCGTACAGCTTCTCACCCCAATCGACGGCTAGTGAACCCGTAGGGCCAGCAGTCAGATTTCCTGCTTCAGGTGCGCCATATTTTCCTATGGAAGGCGCGCCGTTCTCGTCCACAGCAGGAGTATGCGCAATTCCATTCGAGCCGTTATTCAGCGCCATCAAATCATACTCTTTTTTAGTATAGAGATTGACACCGCGGATATCAAAGTCGATCGTGCCGTCCGTCACCAGAGTAGAACTGGGTTCTCCTGGCCCGGTCGTACCGGAAGCCTGTCCTGTCACAGGATTGATGGCTGGAATTCCATAAGCTCGCATCTGGCCCAATTCATCGCCTTCCACCAGCATTCCATGCGGAATACCTGTGAGTTGGCTTGGCGCTACAGTGGTTGCATTAAATTTATCACCACCCACCGCGATAACAGAAGCAGATCGTGGGGAGGGATCAGACTGCTGCCAGATGAGAGGAAGTATCTGATTCATCCCTGAGCCATCATCTATAGTGTTCAGAGCAAACCCACTCAGAATCCCGTCATCATCCCCAAATACCAGCGCAGGTATACTCGTCGTCGAATTCGGGAGATTAGTCGCAAACCCCGGCTGAGCCGTCAGTAAAGTAGCTGTAGGAGTACAGTTCGTATTTGCTCCCGTGGAGCTGTTTCCAGTAGCGATAAATGCATTTTTGGTGGTGCCAGGCCCTGTGGGCGAGGCATTCAGAGCATACACCGTACCATTGTTCTGGACTACGTAGCAGACATCCGGAAGGACGCTTGCGGCATCTATAAGTTTAGGATCCCACAATAGAGGCGCGCTTCCCCGGAATCCAGGATCGAGCGCTGTCGTTTTGGTATCACCTTCGACTGGCTGCGGTGGATTACTAGTCCAGGGATAGACCCATGTAAGTGTATCCACGACGGGGGCGGTACCTGCAGGTGCGGCTTCAGCAACGGAATAGACTCGTCCAGAGCAAGTGAAATAGAGATTGCCCTTGAAGACAACCGGAGTGCTTGGAGCTGCGCCAAGCGAGTTACCCTTCTCCGGGTAGAGCCAGCTTAATTTTTCCAGGAAGGGTGGAGCACCTGTTGTGAAGTTAATAAATATCTTGTCATGGCCAGGATATAGCCCATAGACATGCCCGTCACCTGAGCTTGCAAACACATTGCTGGAAGCTCCATTCGCTGGATTAAAGCTTAGCGAAGAAGGGAACGATACTTTGTTTGCATCGTCCACATAAGGATTCGGGGCGGTATATCCCTGAGCTGTAGCTACAATTTGTTTATCCGCATGATAGTAGTCACCGCGTGGACGAGGCCACGTCCAGATTCGCTGCGTGGTACCAGAATATCCCGTTTGAGTGCTGAGGGTGAAGTCGCCGCGGCCACCGGCATCAAAAGCAAACACACGCCCATTTGCGTTAGGCACCAGAAGAAGTTGTGGTGCGAAGGGATTCGGGTCGATACCGCCAGGCAAATGGTCAGGGTCTTCAATAAGAATCGGAGCCCCCTGGACACCGCCAAAATCTATCTGCGTATCCCCTTTAACAACCATTTTTCCATTGGTGTCCGGTATGAGGTCGCCATCATAATACTGTCGTGGCAGCTTCGATCCAGCGTTGATGGGAATAAATGTGTTCGCCTGATCAGCCGCAGCTCCAAATCCCGAACCAGGCGCAGGATAGATGCCTTTAAGCGAACCTGTATAGTTTGGATCATACGAGACAGCATTGAGGGTGGCTACATGATTTACTTCCAGCGGCCTGTACGAGGGATATGTCCAGTAAGCAGTGGTAGTCTGAGTTGCTGGATCCCCATATGGGTCGAGTGAGTAGACATGCCCCGCAGAACCATTGGCACTTGTGGTGGCAAAGTAGATCATCGGCCGGACATTACCATCTCTGCAGCGTACATTCGCAAGCAGCGGAGATACACTCGATGTGCCTCCCCCTGTGTTGGCAGTTAGTCCACTATTACTGTCCGGCAATCCCGCATATCGCCAGACCACTTTTTTAATAGAGGTGATAAAAGCTCCATTGAAAGTGGTATCGCCATTGCGGTTGTCCAGGCAGTAGAACACAGGGATTGTCGTGAGTGCAGTAGGATCTGCCGCCGATCCTGAGTTTGCCTTGGTAGGATCCACGTACGATCTTAATGGCGGTGTAGTCAGTGCAATCTCAGGAGTCGCTTCTTCTCTCACAACGTAGAAAAGAGGCTGGACTCCTTTAGAAGGCTGAAGCGTGGTATCAATTTTGTTTGTGCCAGAAGCAGAAGCCAGCACTCTCCCATAGGGCGCTATCGTAAAAATGGGAGCGTTGGTACGGGTTAAATTGGGCGGAAGTGAAATCGGAGCATTAGGCGAATCTGCTGGCACCAGTGCGGATTGAGACACAAATCGAACAGCATCCGCCACAACTACAGGTTTCCTTCCGCCGTATATCGCTCCGTTAACATCGTCTGGTGTCAGTGCAAATATGCTCACGGTAAGCATGTCGGAAGGGGCGCCCGAGAATGGGAAGGACGCAGGACTCAATCCTCCGCCCTGCAAGTGTATCCATCCTGATTCGCCCAGATCTACCACAAATATTCGACTGTATTTAGCATCGTTGATTCCCCCAGTATCTGCATTTCCGTTCCCAAGTACAATTGTATTGAACTGCTTGGTTCCATTATTGGCAATTCCGACTGTCCACGTACCTGGAACACCAGCTGCCCGATTGGGATTACCCCAGCTTACGCGTACGAGAGCACGGGTGACATTGGAGTGCGCAAGTCCATCGACAAGCAGAGTTCCATTAGGTACCGTTCCGTTTCCAGGGGAATAAATATCCACTCCGTAGCGGCCTGCAGCCATACGCCCGCATGCCCAGACTGCGAGAGGTTGCCCAGCGATAATCGAGGCTACCAATGCACTGTGCACGGAGCTATAGACTGCAGGTGTCGCGTTTGGCAGCAGAGCAATTTCTGCGGTAGTGGCTGGTGAAACCTTCGGCGGAACATTAGAATCTCTATCAACCAGAAATGTGCCTGGTATTGCCGGTGTATATGCATAATCTTTATCACGAACTGTATTTGCGAACACGGGGAATGCAAAACCGCCTGCTGGAGATCGATAGTCATTGGCATTGCCAGTAACAGCCACAAGTGGGCACTGCCAGATACCGTTAGCCCCGAAATACTGCATGAGCGGCCTGTAGCCAATGATTTCCGCATTAGGAGGATTAGGAGCTATATAAGGCTGAATGGATGAGGCAGGACTGAAAAGATTGGTTCCTTTCAGGGCGCCAGTTATCTCTTCATTATCGACAGTGACTGAAGTAGGGAACGTACCCACTGCAGAAATATCACGAGTGAAAGGCCACACCCATCTGGGATATGCAAGACCGGGATCACTAAAAAACTTGCCATTCACAGCGTCGTTATAAGACTTGTTGAAGAACTCATTATAACCTCGGTTTACAGGAGAACCATTGAGAGTTTGAGCACCAGGGCCGCTGAATGGTGATATGTTTCCACCGTTGATCAGCCAGTCTGTCCCGTCAAATAGCAGCGGAACCTGTGCTTGAGCGGATAGGCCTGTCAGCATCAGCAGCGAACTAACAGTGAGTGCCCTTGTTATTTTAGATAGGAAGCGAATATCTCGTTGCTTCATAGGAGTTTCCTTTTTCACTTTCATAGCTATCCAGACTTTACAACAATCGTACTTCTGGATCGTATGGACTGCATTATTTACCGGATGCACCAGACTGTTAGAAAGGTCTGTCGCTGTACTGCGGTTGTTCTAATAACGATGTAGATGTGCCGCCGGTTCCACTTCCAATGCTTCGCTTGATGGGGCCCTGTGCGGCTGGGAATGTCTCGTTGGGTATCAACCAAACGATTGCGCTGCCAGGGAGCGTACCAACAGGCGTATTCTTTGTCAGAGTGCCATTGCTTAGCCGATATAGCTGATTATTGATGGTGGTGGTGCTATAGCCGTCATACATATTATTTGCATCTACATGAAGATAGTAGTCTCTGCTTCTGATCTCAAATACTTCGCCGTGAATATCGCCTCGTGTGATATTGGGTGCATTGAATACAATTTTTACATTGTCCGGCCCAGTGTAACTATTTGTGATCAAGTAGTGTGGGTAGAACTGCATCGTGTTCGCATCGTAATCAGCTTGATTGAGCCGCCGAATACTGGCTGCAATAAGCCGCCGCCCTGTCAGATGATAGTAGTCCTCGCTGGAAACCATCCACTCGACCACCGCTTCTGCTTTGCCATTCACGGAGGTCGGGCGAAGTACATAGCATCCAGATGCATCTGCCATTAGATAACGTGGTGTCGTGTTGGCTGCGTTTGTACCTACGCTGAACTCTTTAAAATACGTCGGATTATGGATAGCCTGATGCCGAACGATAGTTCCGTTTGCATCCACTATGGCAATACTATTCACTATCGTTGATACATAGCCGTCCTTATTCGCCTGCGCATTGCTGTTAAAATCTCGCTGAATGACAGCAATCGATCCGCCAGGCCCTTCCGCTCCACCACCATCTAATCCAGTAACAACCGTTCCGCTATCCCTCGCCGACTGCCGAACGTTATCAACTGCAGAGAGCATGTACAGTTTTTTGGAGCTTGGATCAATAAACTCCTGAATAGTTCGATAGTGATACTTCAGATTTTGTTCCGAAAGGGAGCGAGTGGTGAATACCACCTGGTGCTGCATAGACGCCGAACTCCCATCCGACCCTGTCATCACCAGGACGGCGCCATTGGATGAGTAGGCATCGACCACCTCAATATTTCGGAAGTTTCCGCTGTCCGCAATAAGATAGTGCACTACATATGAATTACCATTCGAAGTATATGTCACTCCACTATCTCTATTCACGATGCTATAGTTGACCCCATTCTGAGGATACACTTCCGTGAACACTTCGACATCACTGGGCTGGTTCAATGTAAGTGGGTCACCTGGGCGTAGAACCTGAAGTTCGTTCGAGACCGAATGAATTTCCCATGTTACACCGCTGCCTTTATCCATTTGCAGCACACGATTATTGCCGGTATCGACCACCAGATAGTCACTGATGGATGTACGACGAACGACCGACGGCCTGGAGAAGGCGACTTTGGTCTGTGTGATATTTCCAGAATTACCAAGAATGCCACCTGTAATCCCAAATGAGTTGGTGGAATCTACGCTCCAGACAGCGTCTCCATTCCAGTTCACTTCGATCAGCCGTGTGTTATCTGCAATGGTGGTAAGTCTGTTGTCCAGAGCAGCAAGTCCTCTTGGAGTACCTACATAAACCACATTCGCACTACCTAATGGGGCATTGATAACTGGATTTGATGTGATGGCTGGATTGAGTGGTGCAATAGTCGATTGAATATGCACTCTGGAAACTCCGTTGCTAAATAGAAGCGGCACTAGTCCGGAAGGTGTATCTATGGGTAGATCCACGGAGACAACATTGCCATTTTCTAATCCAAAATAAAGTGAACTGCCAATGATAGATGGGCCGCTTCTAGTAGTAGAGTTGCCCAGTGTGGGCTGAGGAATCACTATGTACCATAGAAGGTTATCCAACGGAGCTTTACCATTCCCAGCAGGATACCGCTCTACAGGATTTCCATTCACAACGAGTGTAATAGGCAGCGCCGTGTTAAAACTGTCGCTTCCGCTGGATGCACCATTACCAAGAGAAAACGAGTTTCCTCCCGAGCGAAAATCAGTTATCGTGATGGTATCCGTATCCGTATCTGCAGTAAAATTGACACCAGGCATCAGCTTCACATATTGTGATTGATTGGAAGCGTTGGTATAGCGAGTGGTATCAACCTGCTGAAGGGAAACAGTCGTAATGTCTGCGGGCAGTGCCCCTTTATTCACAGTAAATGATAATGTGGGGTGCGACTTCAGCGCAAGAATTACCGTATGGGAGGTATTTCCAACAAGGGCATTGCCCAGCGAATAGATAATTCCATTAGATTCTGCCACATTCCCAATAGCTTTGTAGCCAGTGAGTGACTGTCCGGTCTGGTTTACTAATCTAGGCGAGATAGTATCTGTACCATAGACTCCACCATTCGGCGGGGAAAACATCCAGTTCATCTTGGATCCAATAGCAGGTGTTACTGCCTTATTGATAATTACCTGGTCATGAAAACTGCATATTCTATCTGGAGCTGGTTTGGTCGAAATCGATTCTGTGCGCGTATCAAAAACACTCACTAGCAGGTCATCCGAGGAAGAAAGCACCGGAGTACCAGTTAACAACTGCTCCTGTGTACCACTCGGATTGAAGGTTACAAAAGAACGCGTTCGGAATACCGAAATGAAATCTTGAGCGACAGGGATTGTGCCGCCTATTTTAATGGCCGACCAATCCACTGTGTAGTCTGCAAATATTCTATTGCCCGCAGCGATAGCCGCTGGCAGTACCGCGACCATATCGCGTGCACCCTGAGTTCCCAGAAAATTAACCGTGAAATCACCTTTTGAGTAGTAGTATGTTTTGACTTCGCTGCCGTTCGCATCGATCTCGTGCAGTACCGGAAGCAGAGATGGGCTGGCAGATGATTGCAGAGGAATTGCGGGAGCCCACCATGGTACTTGCCCCCTGTCTAAGGTTGCTCGGAACTGGCTGGGACTTCCGTTATTCAACATCGGCTCTTTGCGGGTACTGAACCACATTCCCATCACCGAGTCGGGATTCGGGGAGCCATTGGCTCCATCATGAGTGGGCACATACACAATTTTGTCAATCGCGCCTGTAGAATCATCCTTCACATAACCTACCGACACATTTCCCACCACATCATTCAGACCGATGGAGAGCGCAAGTACCGGAGGCGCATACCCAGCTCTGTAATCCGAATTTGGGTTAGGATCTGCTCCGAAAACGTTATTTCCTGTCACAGGATCGACAGGAACGATTCGCCATGGAGATGTTAAGCTATTCTGCGAATTATGCTGAACCGTGAACAGTACTCCCTCGGAATAGGCTGGAGAAGGAGCTGGCAGAAACAGACGTACACTCGCAGGCCTGCGTGGAATCGTAAGGCTTGGGCTTAAATTTCCTGTAGTTGGTCCGTTTCGCTGCCACAAGATCGTGGTAGTGCCCAGAAGATTACCGCTTGCATCCTGCGGACGGGCATTGAATGCGACTGTTACTCCAGTGGCTGTAGTCACAGTTAGTACGTCTAACGGTCGGCTGTTAATAGCATCCCATACGGAGACTATGGTAGGCGTACTCACGATGTCGTTCGCGCCTGTTCCGGTGATAGTCTTCAAATCTGCACGCCAGACCTCATCAAATGGCGCTCCAAAACTGTGGTCCGGAATACCGTCATCGATTAACTGCCTGCCACTAAGGCTTTGATCCGGGTTGGTATCAAAAGCGTGAATAATATTCAAGTTATCGACGTAGTAAGCCATGCCCTTCGCCACGACAGCACCAGTTCCGGGATTCTGATCTGTAACGTTATCATCGATGCTCGCCCACTTTAAACCCAGGGTACTTCCAATGTTTTCTGAGATACTGGTCGAGCGGCGTACATTGGCATTTGCAGAAGGAATGCTGCTCAGCCAGGAAAGTATATTATAGGAGAATTTAAGATCAGTCACCGGGGCATTAAGGAAGGTTTCACCACTGATAACTCCCCGGTTGGCGCCATATCCTCCAACACGGTCATTAATACTGCTTGCTGAACCAGAAGAACTGACCAATAGATGTCCTGCTCCAAAATCTCCCGCTGAAACAAAGGGCAGCCCATTCGTCAGCACTACCGGCCCTAAAATATTGGGGTCTGTAATAGCGCTCAGGGCATGTCTTGAAGCAGATCCGCCTGCGCCTAATCTCAATACGTCCGTATTGCTCAGGCTGTATGGGTAGTTTATGATGGGGTGATTGGCAGGTGGAAAAGGAAGTGAAACAGTTCCGATTGCACCACTGAAGTTCATCACAGGAAGCAGAAATGATCCACTATTACTAATGGTGAGGCCGCCCTCATCTTCCAGCCATATCGTACCGCCTGCATCCGCATAGTGCCGCAATTTTTCGCGCTCATCGGGACTGAATGAAATCGCCTTCGAGGAGGCAATAAGCACGAGATCAAACTGAGAAAGATCGTTTTGGCTGACAGAGTCCAGATCAACTTCCCAGTAAGCGGCCATATTTTTACCCAGTTGGGAACCTACTTGAAAAGACTGGTATTCGCGAGTGCCTGCAGTGAAGGCAGGATCGGCGGGGTTCCTGGCCGACCACTCATTAATCATTGCCTGGGTGATGCTGGAGGACGCGAGTGGATTCACGAGATTCCAGCCGGCGGGCTTCAGGTCCGTGCGTTTATCCAATATATAAAATAAGTGTGGAGTACCATTTTCTTTGGCATTTCCGAGTACCGAGGCATTGGAAACAAGCACACATACTTTGACCTGCCTGCGTGAGCTGAAGTAGTTCGTAACATCCGCAGATGTACGGGACATACCACAAAGTAAAGTAGCTGCGGATAGAAATACCATATATATGCTGCCCCAGAATTGTGGGGATTTACTATTTTTCATCTATTCTCACCTTCTAGCGGGAGCAGGTTATCATAGAATACGCTGCACTGCGCTCCATTAAGAACCAATTACACGATCACTCTCACCGAAATACAGTCTTCCCGGACATACCGGCAGACGCGGTATGGGCGGCAGTACTTGTCGTACCGAGGGCAGAATCTCCACACCATTGCTCATTACAGCCGGCTGTACGACGCTGCGTAAGGCTCGGCGGGATCTGTATAATGTATTTGCACCGTTAATATCCATAAGTCCGGCATCGGAAGGGTTCAAATACGGCATTGCCAGCACCGGATCGTACACATATCTTAGTCCGCGTGCGATTGGGTAGTCTCCATTCACGGGGCTTTTCTCTAATGGAGTCCGGAAGTCTTTCGTCAGGTCTTCTCCAGCGACATAGCCCGCTGGGTCGTGCCCCATCATATGCGAGTCGGGTACTGGCTGCGCGCTGGAACCGTATACTGCAGGGAAATATCCCCATCGTGCCATCCATAAAGCCTGATCGCTAGCGGAAGCGCTATAGTTCTCCACAATGGAACCATAGAGTGTAATACGTACATCTGCGGGTTCATTGTAAAATGGATAGAGATCTTTCATCTGGCGATCTGCAGGTGTATCTGTTTTATCGTTATAAGAACTGCGTATCCCTTTGGCTGTATACGCCAAGCGAGTATCGTTAGGATCTGGATTCAAAGGATATCCCGGAATTACAAAGAAGGATCTCTCCTGTGCATACAGCATCGCCTCAATGCGTACATCCATCGGAACCACCATTGCGGCTCCAAGAAGATAGTCCGTGCTTCCTCCGGTTCCCAATCTCGTGGATGCTCCGGATTGATCGATCATGAATCTCAGCAGATTATCTACCCCAGGATTAGGATTAATAATGTACTGGCCATTTCCGATATCAAGCGGGAATGCCTTCTGCTCGAAAAACGGGGCAATCCCCACTGGATTAGGAATATTTCCACCGGTAATACCTACAGGATAGTCCACTCCAGTACTAAACTGATATAGCGTGTCCAGCGGCCCGGCCGGATCGTTCGGCGGCAGACCCGGATTAATCATCAGGTTCATATAGGCAGGACCGGGTTCCATTGCCGCATGACGAAGCATCAAATAGAGTGGACTGCCGCTGCCCGAAGTCTGATAGTCAGTGGTAGGATCGACTCCAAAACTAAAACTGGTATCGTAGTTTTGTCGTGTCAGCCCAATCTGAGTATTGAATGCATCCAGATCTGGGGTCATTCGACTCCAGCTATTAGACTGGTTTTGCGGTGACATAAACATGGTTGTATTTACACAGACGTAGTCTTTAGCCAAAATAGCACAACTGGAAGCACGCTCTTTTACAATACTTCCACCAGTACTGAAGGTTCCATCACCTTTTACAAGGCTCCCTTCGATATATGCTGTACCACCTGTAACAATGGTAAGATGCACACGGCCAAGTTTATGATGTGTTGCATCTTCTGCCGCGACCGCTGGGTCTGTATAGGTTCCGAATGTCCCTTTTACTCGAACATTCCCTTCAAGCATCAATACCAGATTTACCCCGTAGGAATTCGGGTCTGAGAAAGGATTAACATATCCTGCTGGAGCGTTGGGATCGTTCTGAGCTAGATCACCATCATGATCGAGAGCATTTACAGGAAAGATATTCCCGTTCGGCAGTTGGTAGTGAGTCCGTTCCCAATCAGATAGTGGAATTTCAATTACCTTCCCGCCCTGCTGTGTGGTTGGGCTGCCATCCGGATAGGTAAATACTTTATCGTCATCCCGAGTAATTCGTATCCGATCACCTAGCAGTTCGACAAGCGCGCCCGGTGGAACATAGAACGGCCCCTTCCAGTAACCCTGAGCAAAGCCCGCTTTCGGATTCAACCAGTCGGCGCGAAGCGAGTATCCGCCATTTAATCCTGTAGTAGATGTCTCTGGCTGAAGGTCATCAAAGTTACCCACGTAAATTCCGCCGGTTCCCCAACCACCCTGACCGTTGTTGTAAGTTGATGATAGCCATTTTCCGTCATCGCGGGTCATGGCGCGATATCTGCTGACTCCGGTACCGTCCGCTTCTGTATCTATATTTGGCGGATCGAGGAAGGATATGCTTCTAGTACGGCCATACAAATCTGGCCCGGTTGAGCTGTCGCGAATAATCCCAGAAAGTGTATCAAAGTTAGGGCTGTCACTAGGAAGAACAATTCCATTATTTCCCAGCGCTATATCGATCGGCTGGTTTACCGCCACCTGATTCACAGGAGCCTGCGTAGTCCCTCGTGTGCCAGCTAACTTAATCGTGCCATCTACATGCAGTCCTTCAGACATACCATTAAATCCAGCGCCGCGAGGACTTTCGTAGAGCAGAACATCTCCGCCTATCTCCAAGTCACTTCCAACGCGCATTGGATATCCAAAAAGGATATGATTATTTGAAATGCCTGTTGGAAAGCCGGATGCATCTGTGTTCAGTGCAATATCCGGATCGCCTAACGGCATAGATAGATCGTGTTCACCCACGGACACTCCCATGAAGTTCGTCATATTACGATGATCTTTGTTCGTAATCCAGCGAGCAAACTCTGTTCCAAGCGGCTTATACATCACCAGTTCGCTTCGGAGCCGTGGCGAGGGGCCGTTCTGCACAAATATAGTGGGATCGGTCCCGCTTCCCAGGTCACCTGTACGGCCGACCGATTCTACTTTGATCGCTTGACTCTTTGGGTCATCCGCATGTGGATCATAGGTGACGCGAATCAGACTGCGTCCGCCTTTTACATAGAGCCTTGTAAAGTGCAAATCATGAAGCCAGTAGTAGTCCGGGTCAGACGCGCCTACAGGGCTGTAGCCAGGGATTACAGTGGGGGCTGTCGGCGTTGGACGCCAGTCTGCTCCTGCTTTGGTGGTCATCAGCTGCGTTTCACAGTAGACCAAGCCCATCTCAGCAAACGACCGGGCAATTTGAGAATCCTTACTTCGGCCAGCAGCTACTAGATTTCGAGCGATCTGCGCGACGAATATTCCACCAATGAATAGCAGCACAAAAAGCACAGCAATAGCGACTATCAGAGTTTGACCACGATGGCTGCGTCTGACTATTTTAAGGGGGCGTGTTTGCGAGATTAGTTGATTCATAGTCTCAAGGCTCCTGCGAAAGTTCGGAATGCGTTCTGTTGTCTCTATATTAGAAGACTCATTAGTGCTGAAGGTTCCGAACCTTGATTTTCTGTGTGAGCGACGTCGATTGGGGGGTGCTGGTGGCCGAATCGTACAGCCGTGCCTCTAGCGAGAAACTCATAAGTTCTCTTGTAAGGTAGTCCACTTTTACCACATCGTTCGGCCGATTCATCTGAAAGCTGTACGTAATCTCAATAGGCGCTGCCGGGATAGTGCCGTCCACAGTTCCGGTATTATCAGACATATAGAGGGGAAGGCTGTTAGTGCCGACTAAATTTGAGTTGGGCTGGGATGTATCAGATGTATCTGGAATACTGTTAAACTCTATATATCCAATATGGAGGCGCGGATCGGAAGAGTTACCCGAATTTCCCACGTCTTCATAGTTGATTTTGTATTGATTAAGACCTGTAATATCCCCGGAGTTCGAAGCGACACGCGTGTACAGAATTCGGTGGCCGTAATGTACACCAGCCTGTTGGTCCGGGCCGTATATTTTCTCGGAGCCCGGCACAATTCGTACCGTAGAGTACCAGTTAGTACCCGCATCTAAGGGCGAAGTAAGACCAGGCGGATTCAACTGTTGGCCATTCCAGATGGTGGTAGGCAGCGCGGTTCGCATGTCGATATATCGTTTATCGTAGGAACTTGTCAGATTGCCATTCACATCTGCTGGGCTATAGTAGGCCGGCAGCGGACGATTTGTAGCATCATGTATCAATACTGTTGAAGGGAACGAGAAATTAACTGCACCGCGCTGTGGATCCACCGTGAATGCAAATTTTATATTAGATATATTCGCAGGATCAAACACTCCATTTATTAAATGCGGCCCCACATCGCCCGTATCGCCAGCTGCCAGCGCTGGATCCTGACCAGGAATCGCCTGGTAGTGCAGCACCTTCCGATTTACGAAGTTATTTCCAATATCGCGCACCTCATACTGGTAATAATCGAGAGGCGACTGGTTCATAGGATCGCTTCCAGGGGAAATTGATCGATAGACAGAAACTCTGTACGGAAGTTCCCAGTGTGTGTATTGTGATAAAAAAGTAGGCGAAGCGGTAGTAGGAGCTTCGTTACCACTATCTGTAAGAAGCGTAGGTGAGGCAGGGTCGTTTTGCACAAAGGCTGGTGCAAAAGTTGCCAATGGGCGAACTTCTGGCCTGGGATGCAAGTACTGCTTGGTATTGGCTGTGTCCGCAAAAGTATCGTATTTAATGGTGTCGTCGTCGTTACGCTGAAGTGCAATCATATCCACATAATTAAGCGGCATCAGAGAATTGGCAGCAGCCTGCCAATTCTCTGCGATCTGGACTTTTCCATCACCGTTCAGGTCTTTCCAGCCGGCGACAGCCCATTTATCCGAGCTGCCAGCAGTAGCCTCTTTTCCACCAGCAAGTGAGTTATCGTAAAAAAAGTTGGGATCGTCTAGAACTATTTTTCCGGTCTTGTCGCCCGCACCGTCTGTATGGAACAGTCTGAGGTTTGGAATGAATGTCGGTTTTGCAGCATTGCTGGTTGGATCTGGAATAAAGGTGAGCACTTCTGCTTTATAGAAGGTGTAACGGTTGTCTTTATCAGTACCAATAGCAGGGTCGGACCATCTGTTGCCGTACGAATTTGCAGGCATGCCATTCTGTGCAGCGTCTCCGGGTAAGTTTGGATCGATAGCATGGGTGTCTACTGTTGTTGCGTTGTGAACAAGCCCGATCCAGATGCGATTCAGTGTAAGTCCAGGAGCTAACGGAAAGGCATATCCACTCAAACTGGAACCGATGCCGGAATACATGGGCTTACCATTAGTTGGGTCGATAGGTGTGGCGCCAGGCGTCTGATCTAATTGGCGGGCAGGAGCAACGTACTGCACCATCGTAAAATACGTTGGCATCAGTATTGGGGCACCCGACTGATCGTTGAACCACAAATTCAGAGGTGACTGGGCGTTATCAAACACATATACTGAGTTCGAGAGCTCACCTGATATCTCACGCATCAGCTCACGGGCTTTGGTCTGAGTTTCTATCTGTGTCCCAGATTTTCGGGTAAGGTTGAAGCTCTGCACGAGCGGCTTGAAAATCAACGTCAATAATATGGAAGTAAGCGCTATTACCACAAGCAGCTCAATAAGCGTAAATCCATTTATCAAAACCGGGCTTTTTTTGGGCATCTGAAATTCAAACTCAGCTGTTCCGCTAACTAGTTTCCTCATGGCTGATTCTGCCTTATCTTTATTCAAAGTATCTGCAATCGCTCGGATCGAAACAGGCTGGTTATACATCCAGAAATGACCTGTTAATTGTTCGATGGAGCGATGAAGGTATCGTTGTCAATCTTATTCCAATGGTCTCCGCTGCGCCAGATAGCTCTTGCTTTGATCGAGCCACCCTGAATATTACTCACAGCACGCCCTGATGGTGGATCTAGCACGAACTGTACAGCATTCGAGTGCTGCTGCTGCACATCAATCCAGGTAAGCCTGCTTCCGTCCGACAGAGTAAGGAACTTGCCAGCATCATCATTCACCTGATATATTTCACCAGAATATCTTACTGGCGTCGCTGCACCGGTGTCTATCCAGTACTCTCCTACCACAACAGTCTTACCAGATTCGCACAGTGGGAAGTAAATTTTGGTTTTACCACCGATGGGATTATTGCTGCCATCTACTGCGGATTGACCTATATAGAAACTTTTATAATCCATAGATAGCGGGGAATCTGTCGGAAAGTAGTGTGCATTCGCTTTCAGAATCTGCATTCCCCATTCGTTCTGTGCGCGATAGTATATTCTTAATGACGCAGACTGGAGCCCTTTCGACGCGATATCATCCTGATTAAACTGAATAATTCCATCTTTGGCATTCAGGCTGAAGCGTATTCCTGACGGTAATTTGTTGGTAAGGCTGCTTATCTCTTCCCCCGTATTTGCATTGTAGACCAAGACATCTGGCGTGTTGTACTTTGCAGGGTCGTTAAACATCCCGGTATAAGTTGAATTGTCTCTGAGTTGATCACCATTCACTAAGACCTGGGGAATGGAGAGCCGTATAATGTAGGGCGCTTGATTCGGTACACTGCGCTCATCTCGAATAATATGGTTATCGAAGGTGGTATAATCCACGCGTGCCGTCAGTGGATGCGTTCCCGAGGATGTCTGGACGAACTCATTATGCCCGGTCGGGTTGAATACTAAAACACCTGCGTTGGCACCATTCTGCTGCTGTTTGCTGAGCCATACATAACTGTATGGATCGTCATCAGGAAAAGTGAAAGATCCGTTGGCTTGCTCTACCGGTGTCGTGCTCTTCAGCTGGAACTGCCTGCTAATATCTACGCTGTCTCTTTTAAACACCTTGAAGTTTTTGGGCTGGATATTATTCACCAGATCAAACACCGGCTGCCACACAGGTGATAGGTCTTGATCTGCAGGTGTAGTGGTATCATCCGGAACGGCAATACTGCTCTGTCCCGCAATAATCGAGAAGACCGAGTTGATACCGCTACCAGAAACCACGTTAGAATAGTAGTCGTAGGTTATTCTAAAAAATCGAGTGCCTGGACTATTGATATCTTTTGCACGCCTGGGATAGAACGCAATTTTTGCACTATCATAATCGATTGCGTACTGAGAGGCATTTTTGAGAACAGGCATCGGATCGGGATTGCTTGGTGTTCGGTCAGAACTCATCTCTATGCGTTCCATAGCAGAACCATATACTTTGATGGTATCTGTGCCCTTGGAAGTGTCGAACTGATTAGCGACTGGCCCGAAACGCAGCAGATAAGTACCGCCATAAACTTTATTGGCATTGCTTGTAGAGATCGGAATACGAAATGCTTCTCCCACAATTCTGCGAAACCTGTTAATATTGGATACCGAATATGGATCTGTGCCAGTTGCGGTACCGGCGGGAAGATTAGAGCTAGTGTAATCCTTGATTTCCTCTGGGAGAACGTCTTGATTTACTGTCACTGTGCCATCATTGTGCGTGGTTGTGCTGACGATACTCTCCGGATGAAGATTTTGATTTTTTTCGCTTTCTATCTGCTGATTGACTAGCGATAGCGCCGTAGTTTTCTGAGCTGTTTTTAAAATTGCAAGAAATCCAGGAGGAAACAGGCTAAGTACGGCCATAATCCCTATCAGCAAGACAACAAGAACGACCAGAATTTCAATTAATGAAAAGCCCGAAAATGCGCGATTTTCTCTGTGGCTACGGATATTATTAATTTTAATATTAGTGAACATATAGCACTTTGCCTCTCTGCGGAAGGTCCATCTTGCACTGCTTGCCTGAATGACCGAGACAGAATTATCTAACGCATTACCAAGAGTTATCATAACTGGTCAACAAAAATCTTGACCTTTTCCCCATCATGAGATTATTCAAATGGGCACGGAAGTATAGTTCATACCGTTCGACGAACAATTAATTTTAATTGTTCCTGAAGAACTGACATAGATAATAGACATATATAGTTGGACATGACTCATCACATAACAATTAATAATACGTATGCTTACTTGCTATACCCTACTTTAACTGGATTTATGGTTGAAAATCCGCAGGAAGTTGGTCGAAAGCTTTTTTAATATCTAGCTTAATCGCAGAGCCTGATAGAAGGAGCGTCAGCACTTTCCCACTGCCAGCTGTGGCAGCATGATGGGTAACGTACGTAATCACAGTTCGGTCGGTAGGTGGGTTCTTATACTTTAGCTGGGTGAGAATTGGCTTCCCGTTTACCCCAAGATCGGAGCAGCCATTATCCGGAGTAACAAGGCCAGATTTGTGCGTCCAGTCTGCGGCATAGTGAAGTTCATACACTCGATTGCCAGAAGAGTCCTTCACTGGTGCTCCATAATCATCCAGCATCGGCCCGATATCCATGCTATCCATCAAGTAAAATAGTTTAGGCTTAGATGCATAAGAGGCATCTGGTAGATCCGGATCTGGTGTCAGGCAGCCGTTCGTTCCTTGCCAGGTAACCAGTATTCCATTATCTAGAAAGGCTTCGCCATTCGAATGTGAGATAGATGGCCTGGTAGCCTGCGCAAGTGAAATGGGTGAGTGAACAGGATAGTAAACCTGAGTAACTGCCTGTTTATCCTTCACCGTATTATCAGCGCACAGAAACGTAATATAGTCTTTTACCTGTTCGCCGTAAAGGTATCCATTATTAACAGTTTGGGCTCCTGCAGATTTAAAGTTTTCACGAGCGTCGTTCATAGCCACAATGGATTGGGCAGAATCAGTAGAAAGCGCCGGACGGTAGAGAGGAGAACCATCCACGGGGACTGGATTCACCGGCACCACCCCATAGCCAAATAACGACGACGGGTAGCGCCCTTCATCTTCGTAAAAAAGACGTGATCCGGTATAAATAGCATGAAGATTGCTGATAGTATTCGTCTGGCGTGTCTGTTCCCGTATAGCAGCAAACACCGGAAATAGTATCGCTGCAAGTATCGCTATAATTGCGATCACTGTTAACAGCTCTATCATAGTAAATGCTTTAGAAAACCGGTCGCGCCGGATGATTGATATTTCCATGAGTTTCTCCGTATTCTCAAACGGTTGGACGAAATGTTCTCAGCGCCCAGAATATTTCAATTAAGGACCGAATTTAAGAGGGCCTTTAGGTATGAACTGGTTTAATTGAGCTGCTTTGACAGAGCCATTCAGCATTAGAACAGGAACAATCTCAGAATGTTCTAAAGCTGCATGATAGGTACACCACGTTATCACAGTAGTATCTTCTGGAGGGCTCAAAAATTTTAGTTGGTTCGGCGGGTCAGTGGAATCATTCACCAGCCCTGTCCAGTCCAGGCTATAATGCAGTTCGGTGACGGTATTGCCATTTATTTTCACCGGCTGACCGGAATTATCCACCTGCGGCCCGCTGTCGTAGCTGTCGTAGCTGTAGACATAAACCGGCGTTGTTCCATTATCTATGACGGGCTTATCATCTCCAATTGCATGGTGTATCAACGAAGTGTAAAATACCTGCTGCCCTGCAATATTGCTGCCTGCGGTGGGAGGATAGATTACTGCGGTGGCCTCGTTTACCTGTTGATGCGTGTTATCAGGGCATAAAAATAGTGCTTTATCTTTGGTATATTTTTGGCCCGCTGTCAAAGGCCTATACATAGTTATTTGGTCGATAGCGGTAACTGGCCCATTTGTTCCATCATAAAATTGAACTCCGGCCTGGGCAAACCCTAATAGTGATGCTGGATATTTTGCGTTATCAGTATGATAGAGTTTCATATCTACCCCAATTTCGTGCAGCTGAGTCATACAGGTAGACTGACGAACTTTTCTGCGTACCGTACCAAAAACTGGAAACAGCAGGGCAGCTAAAATACCGATGATTGCAATGACCGTGAGCAGTTCGATTAAAGTGAATGCTCGTTTAACTGTTCTTGGAGCTTTCATGATTCGCTTTCTATGCCAAATCTCGTAGTAAAGTCAATTCATCAACCTACTTTTGAACTGCGAACAATCTCATACTAAATGAACTGTATATCGGATTTATGACGAATGTTGTAAGTGGGATGTTCCTGATCTGCTCTATGACAGCAATATTACCGGGTGCTAAGGCATAGGTTTTGGTAAGGCGTAATTCAAATACGCTGCTGTCAACATCTCACCAAAAAATAGCGCTGCCAGGAAACCAATCACTAGAAATGGCCCGAACGGAATAGCACTCGGTGCTGGTGTAAAGGGCTCCTCTATTTCCTGCAGCGATTCTATTCGATTATTACGTCTTGCCGGGTGAATAAAATCGTTCACAATATCGATCAAATCCCCGAGTATGAGACAATATCCGATCTCAAGAACTTGCTCTTTAAAGCTGGACTCCGGTAACATTACTGCATCTGAAATAATGTCTGCTGTTTGTACTTCTGGCTTTTGAAATCGGGTTCGCATAGAAATAAGCGCGATGCCAATTACCACGCCGGACATACATGATGCAAATACCCAAATCGGAAACAGGCGCAGTGGATTCATGCCAACCGGGGTGACTGAGATCAGCATAGCGCCCATTGCTCTCGCCAGGAGTGGATCTCCCAGCCCCATGGCCTCCTGCCGCTTCCAAACCCATCCTAGTATGCGCACCACACCAAATATAAGTGTCCCGACAATGGCTCCGAATATCGATCTAGGCAGCCATCCCCAAAGAAGTTCATGTCCAGTTTCATGAGTAACTATCCCGTAGATATCTCTGCCCGAAGCAACTACGAGTGCAAAAATATTCAGCTCATCCGGGATAGTGAATGTTGCCATATCTATGAAATAGACAGGAATCATTGCAGAAATAAAAAGCAACAGCGAGATGCAAGTTACAGTATTTAGCTGGAATCCAAAATAAACGGCTAAAAATAACAAACCCGTCAGCAACTCAATGCTGAAATATCGCCACGATATCTTCTGTTTACATCCCCTGCATCTGCACCCTAATATTAGAAAACTGAGCAACGGTATAAGATCCAAAGCTGTCAGTCTTCTCTGACACTTTGGGCAGTGAGAAGGCGGCCGAGATAGCGATAATCCTATAGGCATCCTATATATCACTACATTGAGGAAACTGCCAATGCAAATTCCATAGATGAATGTAATAACCGCCCAGAACGAAGGTGGAAGCATAATAGTTAAGAAAGAGTGCTTCCTGCCATCCGAAGACCGCAGAAAACACTAATTCACGATGCCTTTCTATAGTGCCTACTTATCTGCGCCGGCCTTGTCATCATCTCCGCCACTAAGGTTCTGAATAACAGAAACAAGTGGCATAAACATGGCGATAACGATGAATCCAACCACTACTCCGAGGAACACTATCATAACGGGCTCAATAGCTGAGGTGAGCGACTGAAGTGAGGATTCGACTTCGCCTTCGTAGAACTCCGCTATTTTAGAAAGCATGTGATCCAATGCACCAGATTCTTCGCCAATCGAAATCATATGAACTACCATCGGTGGGAACATCTTGCTCTTAATGAGCGGTTCGTTGATGCGCTCACCTTCACGAATTCTCGCGCGGGCATTCATAATCGCTTCGCTGATGATCTCGTTGCCTACCGTACCAGCCACCGTCTCCATAGCCTGCAAAATTGGTACTCCAGAGACTAACAGAGTGGAGAGTGTTCGTGAGAATCGGGCAAGGCATATTTTGTGGCTGAGTTTCCCAAATACCGGTATCTTCAGCTTAAGCCTATCGATAACTCTCCGCCCAACCTTTGTGGTTCCGAAATACTTTATCGCCATCCAGCCTACAACTACTATCAGTATGCCTATATACCACTTGCTCTTCAGGAAGTCACTGACGTCTACAAGGAACTGGGTCATCCAGGGAAGTTCTTTGACGTTGAGATCGTGGAACAGCTCAACGAACTTGGGTACAATAAAGGTGCATAAGCCAAGAACGATAAGTACCGCCACAATAACAACAATCGTGGGGTATGTAAGTGCAGCCTTGACTTTACGCCGAAGCTCCATATCTTTTTCAAGGAAGTGGGATAACCTCTGCAGCGCTTCTTCAAGTACACCACCGACCTCTCCCGCTCGGATTAATCCGATAAAAAGGTGGTTGAAGACCTTGGGGTATTTCTGCATGGAGCGCGAAAGTGTCTGGCCACTCTCTACCTCTGCCTGAATTTCAAGTAGGATTCGCTTTAGTTTTGGATTGGTAGTCTGCTCGCCAAGCACATCGAGTGCACGTACCAGTGATACGCCAGCATCAATCATAGTAGAAAACTGACGGCAGAAAATAGAGAGATCGGCAAGCTTTACCTTCCCCCATCCTCCCCCGGCAGCTTTCTTTTTTGCAGCCTGAGTCTGCGTGACGTCCGTCACTTGGAAACCTTGTTCTTGCAGGCGTCGCTTCAATATATCCTGGTTTTCAGCTTCCGAAGTACCGGTGCGCTGTACGCCGGTTCCGTCACGCACGGTGTATTGATATGTGGGCATTGCAATTCCTCCGTAATAGCGCTCGGAACTTTCTCCGCGCCAAGAGATCGAAGCTTTTAAAAATGCGACGGGATCAGTCCCTTCGCTCTAAAGTGCAAATATCACTGCTTATACGTTAGCGTCTTTGAGCCTGCTGCCCCGGCTGAGGAACAGTGGAAGTCTGGATCATCTTCTCTAGCTCCTGCGGGTTCATAGCTCGTGTCATCGCCTCATCAAGGGAAATAACTCCGCGTACAAAGAGATCACGCAGTCCCTGATCCATCGTCTGCATTCCAACATTTGCACTGGTTTGAATCATGGAGGTGATCTGATGTGCCTTAGACTCACGTATCAGGTTGCGGATAGCAGGGCTGGCACGCATAATCTCCATACAACACACTCGGCCAGGCTGATTCGCACGGGGAATCAACTGCTGACATAGGATAGCTTGCAAATTGTTCGAAAGCTGCAGTCGAACCTGCTCCTGCTGCCCGGGTGGAAATGAGTCGACAATTCTCTCAACCGAAGTCGCTGCTGAGTTGGTGTGAAGAGTAGCAAATACGAGGTGGCCAGTTTCTGCAGCGGAGACTGCCATCTGCATGGTCTCAAGGTCTCTCATTTCACCCACAAGGATCACATCTGGGTCTTCACGAAGAGCCGCCCGGAGCGCATTCTTAAACGCTCTGGTGTCCTGCCCAACTTCGCGCTGATTGATAACACTGTACCTATGCGTATGCAGGTATTCGATTGGGTCTTCTATAGTGATGATATGCTTGCTGGATTCCAAATTGATCTGATTGATCATGGCAGCAAGAGAGGTAGATTTACCCGATCCTGTAGGCCCGGTTACAAGCACAAGCCCTCGAGGCAGTCGGGTAAGCTCCTCAACAATAGCAGGCAATCCAAGATCTTTGGTGGTTGGAATTCTCTGGGGAATCTGCCGAAAAGCACTCGCCACATTACCCTTGTCTCGAAATACATTCACACGGAAACGGGCAATACGTGCAAGCTGGTATGAAAAGTCGAGCTCCAGATTTGTTTCAAATGCCTGAATCTGCTCATCCGTAAGAATATCGTATATTAAGCGCTGAGAGTCTTGAGGCGACACCTTATCGTATGCGACGGGAACCAGAGCGCCATCCACACGAATAATTGGCGGTATTCCCACAGCAAGATGCAGATCAGAAGATCCTTTTTCGTGCATTACTCGAAGAAGGTCGTCGATATGGGCATCGTCGAGGGGAAGCGGCCTGGCTGCTGCTGCAGGTACGGCGACAGGTACAGTAGGCACAGACATAGCCCGCTGCTGGCCGGGCATAGGCGGAATACCGGCAGGCGGTGCAGATTTAGGTAACTGTTGATCGGACAAGATATCTCACTCCAATAGAACTGATTAAATCAATAATTAGCAGCCGGCTGACTAGTAGCCAGCAGTGAAGACGACACGCATTACCTCTTCAGGGGTAGTTTGACACTCCAAAATCTTAATAAGCCCATCTTCGCGAAGTTCCTTCATACCGTTCGCCTTTGCGGCCTCTTTCAGGTCTGCAAGAGGAGCCCGTCGAATTACCATTTCGGCAATTTCTGCATTCATCCTTAGCAGTTCATAGAATCCAATACGCCCTTTATAGCCAGTCTGTCGGCACATTTCGCATCCTCGGCCTCGTGCTAGCTGCACTTTTTCAGGGCTGTTGGCATCTGTACGCATCCCAAATCTTCGCAGTTCCACTGCATCCACCTCGTAGAACTCCTTACAATTCACACATATTTTTCTGCCAAGGCGCTGTGCAAGAATTCCCACCAGGGTCGCTGAGACCATAAATGGTTCTACACCCATCTCGATCAATCGGAGTGTGGCAGAGGGTGCATCATTGGTGTGGAGAGTAGATAAAACAAGGTGGCCGGTGAGCGCCGCTTCGACAGCGATACTGGCGGTTTCAAGATCGCGCATCTCTCCAACCATAATGATATCTGGATCCTGCCGCAGGAACGATCTAAGCGCCTTACCAAAATCAAGGCCGGCCTTCTTATTGATCTGTACCTGAGTGATTCCGGAAAGCTGATATTCGCAGGGGTCTTCAATGGTCAGAATATTTTTTTCGATACTATTCAGCTTATTGAGAACAGAGTACTGAGTAGTAGTTTTTCCAGATCCGGTGGGGCCAGTGGAAAGGATCATGCCGTTTGGCTGCTGGGCCAGTTCTTCTAGCTGTGTCTGAACTTCTGGTGTAAATCCCAGCTTGTTCAAACCGATCATAACGCTGCTTTTATCCAGGATACGGGCGACTATCTTTTCACCATGTAGATTCGGAAGACAGGAGACTCGGAGGTCAAAATCTTTATTTTCAAAACGGATACCGATACGGCCATCTTGTGGCACACGGCGCTCTGCGATGTTCAGGTCAGACATAATTTTGAAACGCGCCGTGAGAGGCATCTGAAGGTATTTTGGCATCTGCATCGTTTCGTGCATGACACCGTCGATTCGATACCGCACGCGCATACCTTTTCGATCAGGCTCTACATGAATATCAGAAGCGCCTTCACGAACTGCCTGTTGGATAATTGCGTTGGCAAGGCGCACGATAGGGGCTTCTTCTACCTGCTTAGTAAGAGCATCTTCATCATCATCATCTTTCGCTGCATCCCCACGAGCGCCAAACTCGGCCATTGCCTGAGCCATGGTTGCTTTTGCATCCCCATCCAGGATATCGGTTCCACCGCCCTTCATGGGATTCATTCCGCCTTTGACGGGAGCAACCGAGCCAGGAATGCCCTCCACCGTGGTGCCGCCATAATTTTTAGCGATGGCATCTTCGATCTGTTCGGGTATTCCGAGAACTCCCTGGACTGCGCAGCGTGATACGAGCCGAATCTGATCAGTGGCAATCAAATTATTAGGATCCGCCATCGCCACCCACAGTTTTGCACCTTCTTTCTTGAGTGGCATCACGTTAAGGCGTTTAGCGATGTGCTCTGGCACAATATTGACGGCACCAGCTTCGGGCTTAAAAGTGTTGTAGTCCCAAAAGCCGACGTTCATCTCCTGGGCTTTGGCTTCATATACATCCCGAGCGGGCAATCCCATATCTATGAGCACTTTCGAAAGCTCGCCGTGCGTGTTTTGCTGCGCTTTTAGAGCTTCCTGAAGCTGCTCCGGGGAGATATATCCCTTTTCGAGCATGTAGTCGCCAAGACTTTTCCTAGCCGTTACCATATTTGTCTCTCCATCGATGCGCTGCGAACTTTATTTTAAGCACACCAAACAGCAATGCCCTGTTCCTGCGAGTATTTACATTCAGGTCGCCCGATTATATCACACCCAGACAGTTCACGCAAGCGAACGGCCATATGTATCTCTTATTTAGTTAGTGACTCCACCACGGCAGCCTCCATAACATCGGTTGGAGGCCAAACACCCGTCCATCGCTCAAATGCGAATGCGCCCTGTGTCACCAGCATCTGGACACCTGAAATGGTACTGCAACCATGCAATTCCGCAGCCTGAAGCAGTCGCGATTTGAGGGGATTGTAGATAAGATCATATACTATCATCTCACGATGAATAGATTCCATTGGAATGGATGGCATTTCGTTAGCATTAGGATACATGCCAACACGAGTTGTTTGAACTAGAAGATCGGCATCCTTTATAGCACGAGACAGCCTTTGAATATCCCCATCAGCTACTATTTCTATTTTTTCGTGGCTGTATCCTGCATTATATACGTCTTGTGCAAGTTGTTCTGCGCGTGCTTTCGTCCGATTAGAGAGTATGACTCTTGCACCTGACTTAATTAATCTGTATACGACGGATCTTGCCGCACCGCCTGCCCCAATTACCACCGCGAGTTTTCCATAAGCTCGAAATCCCATAGTTTCTAATGGCTGATAAAAGCCTCTGCCGTCGGTATTATCTCCCAACAGTTGGCCATCTACACAGTGAACTGTGTTTACAGCTCCGATTTCTTTAGCCTCTTGTGTAATTTCATCTAAAAAAGGCATCACCGTCTCTTTGTGAGGAATAGTGAGGTTGATACCCACAATCCCCAGTGAAGGAAGGCTTCGTATAGCTGTGCCGATCGCGTCGGGGCGAACAGGAAATGGAATGTAGATATAGGGCATACCGAGAGCAATAAAGGCTGCATTGTGCATGGCAGGAGAAAGTGAATGCTCTACGGGCCAGCCGAACACTCCCACCACTTTAGTATCACCGCGTATTACTCGCACTAAAATCCTTGTTTGCTCAGACGACATTACAAGTTTTAATGTTCCTGCTCATCTGCACTATGAACGAATTGACTGAACCTAAAGTTCAATACCTTTTTGGCTAATTTCTCTCGAATTCCAATTAGAGCTTGCCGCGTCGCCGAAACCAACTCAGTAGAAAACGCTCGGGGGGTCGGCTGACAAATCTTGTGTAAATAAACTCTCTGGGATGAATAGGTTTGGCCATAATCGTAAATAATCCCGCACGATTCCCACCCCAGATATCGGTAAACATTTGATCCCCTACTATTGCCGTCGCGGAAGGTGTGGTTCCCATGAAGGCCATCGCCCGGTGGAAGCCGCTTCTGCTCGGTTTTCGAGCCTTGCGAACATTAGAACATCCGAGAAGTGCAGCGATGCGTTCTGAACGTTTGCCGAGAATCGAGTTTGAGAGTATGCAAAGTTTAATCCCCTCTTGTTTCACCGTCTCGAGCCAGTGTAACACATCATGATGAATCTGCTCTTTTTGCCAAAGCACAAGGGTGTTATCAAGATCGAGGATCAACCCTTTGATACCTCGCGTCGTCAAGTCAGATGGCGAAATCTGCGTGACGTAATCTACTACCAGGTCAGGGCAAAAGACGTGCCACCCCTTTTTAATGTTGGGTCGGATAGTTTCTTCGGACATATCAGAAACAATCGATTCCTGAAAACTATTGTCGTCCGAGTCATCTTCACGATAAATTTTATTCAACCGAGTGGCCCTCCCCAACTAACCTGGGATGCACTCTGTCTAAACGAACCTCTTTTTTAGCAGCTTCATGTTCATTAGCGGTGCGAGTAAAAATATGAGATCCACTTGCCCGAGCGACGTAGTAGATATAATCATTCTTTTCTGGATGCAGTGCCGCCAACAGCGAAGGCAGTCCTGGATTAGCAATCGGCCCAGGCGGTAAGCCCATAACTCTATAAGTATTGTAGGGCGACTCAATTTTCAGATCGTTAAATAGTACACGATCTTTGTGATGTCCAAGAGCGTACAGCACCGTGGCGTCAATCTCAAGCCTCATCCCCTTATCCAATCGGTTCTGTATCACACCAGCAATACGCGCCCTGTCTTGTGGTACTTTCGCTTCGCGTTCTATAAGCGAAGCGACCGTAACAATTGAATTAAGGTCGGAAATCGAATTTTGCAATTCTTGATGGTAGGGACGTGCAAACCTTGTATAAAAGTTCATAATCATCAATTCAGCAACTCTTTCCGGCTGAGAATGCTCATGAAAGTAGTACGTATCTGGAAATAGATAGCCTTCAAGCGACGTTGCGTGTAACGGAAAATCTGTATGAATTCGGGAGAATGTTGCGCGAGAACGAGCGAATTTTACAAACTCATCCGAATTGAGTATATCTTTCTCCGCTAAAAGGTCCGCGGTCTGACGGAGTGTATATCCTTCCGGAAACGTTACCTTAACTCTATTATCGGTGGATTTGCCACCGCCTAATTTTAATTCCTGCACAATTTGTGCCAAATTCATATCCGAAGAGAGTGTGTATCTGCCAGCTTTAATATGTGCACTTTCACCGTGAAATCGTACGAAACATAGGAATGCCCATCCGCTTCGGATTACTCCCCTCTTTTCCAGTTCTTCACCGGCTCCAGATACTCCAGACCCTTTCGGAATATCCACTCTGATCGCATGGTGCAGAACAGTCATCGGCCTAAATAGGGGCAGCGTGCCTAATACCAAGAAAAATGTTGCCGCGAACAAAAAACTAAATCCTACACCAAGCGGATTTGTTCGCTTCTTTTTTTTGGATCGAGCTGCTGCTGATGGCGGTTTTGAGCTATTGGGTGCTCGATTCAATGCTGTTCCTCAAGCTGATTCGTCTCGTCCGAACGTTTCCTATCCAGATAAGACTGCAAAATTAAGGATGCTGCGATCGAGTCCACATGCTGTTTTCTCTCTGCCCGACCTTGGCCGTCAGCAAAAAGAATACGATCAGCTTGCGTAGTTGTCAAACGCTCGTCTTGAAGGCGGATAGGGATACGAACACTGTTTCGAAGGAGATGAATAAAAGCATTCACATACTCTGCTTGAATTCCTACAGTGCCATCCATCATGATAGGATATCCGATGACGATCTCTTTTATGCTATTATCCGAGATTAGCTGCCTAATCGAAGCCATGTCCCGTTTCTTGCCTTCGTGCCGAAGAATAGTCTTTCCGGGGAAGGCGATAGTACCGGTTTCATCGCTTATAGATACTCCTATCGTCTTGGAGCCGACGTCCAGCCCTAGAATTCTACCCATTCTGCCTGAGTTCCTCCTGATAATTCCGAAGATAGATAGTGATACAAGCCAGTACCACGCAAAGCATGGGAACAATTCCCAGTGCATACCTCCAGCTTCCTCCAGCTGCTGCCACCCCTACTACCCATGGGAAAACAGCTCCTCCAATTCCTCCTGCTGCCACCACTCCGCCGAACACTGAGCCAGACATTTTTTGGTATCTTTCACCAGCTTCCGCAAGTATTAATCCGAATATCCCGGACAGTCCCAATCCAGTTAGAGCAACCATTCCCATAATGATAACAGGGTGTTTCCATACCAAAGATAGCACAGAAGAAAGACCAGAAAAAACGGTGAGCGCCAGGATCAGATTAGTTAGACGATGGCGTTCTATCATAAAACCAGTTAGGAAACGCCCGATCGTAATGGCAATCCAAAAAACTGTGACCACGAGGCCGGCGTATTTAGCTCCCCCTGTAATTTCATGTTCGAAATAGGTGGGCATCCAGGAAAAAAAACCAGTCTCTGCCCCCACATACACAGCCTCTGCTGCACAGAGCATTATGAACGGACGCTGCTTCATGAGACTTATAAGCGCACGGAAATCGAACCCTTGTTCGTTTACTGCCGCGTCGGGTACTCGTTGTAATAGTAGTATAAGAAACAGCACAACATTGGCAAACGCCAGACCAAGATAGAGTACTCTCCAGTCTAAACCAGCCATAAGCACTATTCGCGCAAAGGCTGGGCTGCTTGCAGCTCCTGCTCCAAATGCTACCTGAATCGTATTGAGAATGAATGCCCTTCTATCCGGAAAAAGATCGGAAGCGAGAGCACTCGCCACAGCCTCCATAGCGCCGCTTCCAGCCCCTAACAGAAATGTGGCAGCTAGCGCCAACTCGAAATTTGCGGCATACCCAAAAAGCATAAGTCCCAGTGCATAGGAGAAGATTCCTCCTAGCAGCACTCTTTTTCGGCCATATCTATCGGATAGCGCGCCACATAAAAGCACCCCAGAAACAAAACCAATAAAATCTGCCGGAAAAAGCCTTCCTTGCGCCTCTGAACCCAAATGAAACGATTTGCCGATAAAAGGAAGTAGGACGCTGATGGCACCAAGATAGACTGCATACAGGAACATCACTCCACAGCAGGTAGCTGCCAAACCAGCTCTGCCCCGGTCAACTGCCGTACTCCTACTCATTCCTCAATTCTCAAGTTTCTAATATTCAGAAGATACTCCCTCGTATTCATGTCGAGATCAGAAAAGTTAAAATTTCAATTCTAAATTATTTCCAGGTGCCTTTGTGTCTTAATGGTTTAGATTAACCTGCACCACAACGCAGCCATCTACCAAAATATTCAGATCTAAACCGAAGCTGATATAGCCAGAACAAAAATATAGTTCGATAAAAGATCATGCAATAATCAATTGTTCAGCCCTCACCCCCCGTTCCCCATAAGCGTTAGGTTAAGATACACTGACTCGACGAAATGAATTTCTTCGCTAGGTGGCGTTCCGCCGAGTGTGCTTCGCACACGATTCCAGCATCATCGAATCCCGTGTCCGAAGGACACTTAGCCGCAGGCTACCAAGCGAAGAAATTCATTTCATCACATAAAATCTACTGTGAAACCCTATTTTACAGCTTAACCAAACGCTTATGCCCCCCGGCCCCTCTCCCAAAGCTTGGGGAGAGGGGGTGACTTTGGCAGGGAATTCTCTATATCTCGTATAGTTTCACACAGCAACAAACTATTTTCCAGCTGTGTAAAATTGAAATTCAAATATCTATCGCTCCTCCTCTCCCGAAGCTTAGGGAGAGGAGGCCGGGGGTGAGGGATGATTGTGATTTTATCGAATATTGCGTTCCAACATTCACACAGCTTGCATTCATTTTGAATGCAAGTCAACATCTGAAAGTGAAAATATTCGGCTGCATTTCAATTCCTCCCTACGTACATAAGTTTAGAAAGTCCATTTTCTTAACTGCTGCAAAATTGGATATGCCGTTAGATCTAGGTGGATAGGAGTTATTGAAATCTTCTTGTTCAAAATAGCGTCGACATCTGAACCGGGGTCTGGCTCGTCTACACGTATACTTCCCCCCTGCCAGTAGTACTCTCGGCCAGTGGGGTCTGTTCGGGCTTCAATCCGATCAAAATACTCTCTTCTCCCCTGATGAGTAACGGACACCCCGGCGATATCTTTTTCTGCAACGGCCGGAACATTCACATTTAGAAACATATTTGCGGGGAGAGGGTCGGCGGCAAGTTGAACGGCGATTTTTGCAGCAAACTTAGCGGCAGCGGTATAGTCGATATGGGAAGAAGACACCCCATCCGCTGCAACCGAAATAGCAATGGAAGGAATATGCAGCACAGCCCCTTCGAAGGCTGCAGCCACCGTTCCACTATAAGTGAGATCCCAGCCGAGGTTAGAACCCGAGTTAATTCCAGAGACCACGAGATCACATCTTCCCTCCATCACGATCTCAACACCGAGGCTGATACAGTCAGCAGGAGTGCCATTGGTAGCCCAGCCTTCACCACCATCGTGCAGAGCAATCTTGTTCATACGCAGCGGTTTGTGCAGAGTAATAGCGTGTCCTGCAGCACTGCGCTGCCGCTCCGGCGCAACTACGAACACCTCACCGATCTGTGATAAAGTCTGCCTGGCAGCCAGGATCCCAGGAGCCTGTATACCATCGTCATTTGCTAATAGAATACGCATGCGTGATAAAGTTCCTTAATATGCAAGGATGATCAGAGCAGGAGAAATTTGCGAGTTTAGCGAATAAAGACCTACTCTGTGGTCTAATAATCTATTTTGGCATATATGAGGTGTTTTATCCTCAATCGTAGGAAGGAATTCATCAATGGCTCAGCGCGTTGTGAAAATTGGAATGATGTCTTTTGCACATATGCATGCAGGTAGTTATGCACACAGCATTGTTTCTCGCCCGGATCTGGAATTAGTTGGAATAGCGGACCATGATAAACTTCGCGCAGAAGCGACGGCGAAACAGTTTGAGACCAAAGCATTCGAAAGCTATGAGGCTCTGCTAAGCGCTCCCGGACTGGATGCAGTGGTGATCTGCCCGGAAAACAGGCGTCATCGCGAACTCACAGAGATGGCCGCAAAAGCAGGCAAACACATTTTGTGCGAGAAACCACTTGCTACCACCGTTTCGGATGCCGAAGTTATGATCGCGGCCTGTAAAAGTGCCGGTGTCCAACTGATGACAGCCTTTCCTTGCCGGTATGCGCCTGTCATGCAGCGTTTGAAAGCAGCAATAGACACTGGCAGTGTAGGAAATATTCTGGCCATGCGCGGAACTAATCGAGGCCGGAATCCCGGCGGCTGGTTTATCGACCAGGCAGAATCAGGCGGGGGAGCTACGATAGACCACACGGTACATGTCACCGATTTGATGCGGTGGATGCTTAAGGACGAAGTGAAAGAAGTCTACTGCGAAATGAGTAACGGAATCAGCCATGCGGATTTCGACGATGTTGGATTCCTGAGCCTCACCTTCCAGAAAGGTGTATTCGGTACCCTGGATGCTTCATGGTCTCGCCCGAAATCGTATCCCACCTGGGGCGATGTGACTATGGAAGTGGTGACGGATACAGGAACGATTACAATGGACATGTTTTCGCAGAACTTGGTGCTCTTCTCGGATAAAACCAACAGTGTGTCCTGGCATAACTGGGGTTCTAGTTCAGACGATGCAATGGTTGGCGCCTTTGCAAAGGCTGTCGCAGAAGGCTCACCTGTGCCAATAACCGGTGAAGATGGACTTCGTGCTGCCGAAGTGGCGATAGCAGCCTATCATTCTGCCGAGGCAAAAGCACCTATTACTTTAAGGTGATTTCTGGGAGTTCTCAACTCCCGGCATCTAAAAAAACGGTCGTCGTTCAAAAATGTTCCCGCCCGCTGGCCAGCGGGCGAAGGTCTTCCAGACGGATAGTACAGTGCACGGCAATGTGCCGGATATGTTTTCGAAAAATTTTACAGAGCTTTTAACTCTGGAGTAATTCCATTTTACTTTACGATCTTAAGTACTTCACGGAATTCGGGTGTGCCAGCTTCCCCCAGAAGCTCAAACAGGGCCATCTCGACTGAAGAGAGAAGCACTCCTCCCTGCCGCATTTTGTCCAGCCCTAGTCTCCAGTTAGCCTCGGTTCTTGATGAGATTGCATCTACGGCTACGTGGGCTTGAAAGCCATTTGCAGCCAACTCCAATGCTGTTTGACTAACACAGATGTGTGACTCAACACCACAAATTAAAATCTGTTTTCGTCCGGAACGATTGACTTCAGATGCAAAGGCCGGGGATCCCAGGCAGCTAAAACTCAATTTATCGAATGCTGGTAGATTTTGAGGAAGAAGCCTTTTTACATCCAGGAGTATATCGCCCATTTTCTCTGCATATTGAGTAGTGCCGATTATGGGAATTCGAAGAGAATTCGCGCCTTGCATTAGTGCACAGACCTGTTGTTTTACTCTGTCCGCTTCAAATATATTGCGCAGGAGCGGTTCCTGCATATCTATCACTACAATGAGTGTGTTATCCGCATTCAGTAGGTTCGGATGGTGTTTCGTCGCAAGCACGGTGGCTCGACTCCTTCCCGGGCTCAGTGTTAGTGGCCCGCCGGGCCGCTGAAAACGCAAACCCTCAACCTATTATCGGCGAAGTTTGCGTTAAGCTGTAAATCTCAGCATTATTACCTGGTTTCTTTTAGATTCGAGATTCGGATAGCTTGTTCCTGCTCATTTTCAGCTGGTGAGTTACTTTACCGGGCAAAGTAAATGAATATCGTTCGGTTCGAGAGCCAGTAGTTTAGGATCAGGGTGTTCAGCAAGGATCGCTCCATGTCGCATATAGAATTCTACCGTGTTTTTAGAAGGGGTTGCGGAGATATAGAGATACGATGCCCCTTGTTTGCACGCTATCGATTTTGCTTCGTCAAGCAGTCTTTTTCCAGCTCCTTGTTTTCTATAATTAGAACTCACATAGAGCCATTTTAGCTGCCTTTGATCATTGTTTGCCCCGAATGGCTCACTATCTACACAAGCAAATCCTACTAACTTATCGTTATCAAACATCCCTATGATTGCCCCGCCACGATCAAAACAGGGGTAAACTTCTGGCTGCTGCGATTCTACCGTTCCGGGTTTCCATCCATTTACTTCGCGTTGGTCGGGATTCAGCACCAAGCCCCCATCCTTCAAAGTATAGATGGCATCGATTACCTCGCTCCGATCTATTTGCCAGATCGTATCAAGTTCGTGCCTCTCAAGAAGTCGAATTATCAATTATATATCTCCTGGATGCACCTAAGATCGACAACATTCTATCAGTTGTATTGTGCATTGTCAACCTACAGCTTGTATCCTTACATACCAGAATTTGTACGTTTAGTTTAGTTTAGTGATGTGCAATTATACTAGTTGAATGCAAATTCCGGCTCTTGATCGTCAAATGATACAAAAATTGATCAGCATGAAAGAATGAGAAGAAAGGGTTTGTGTCGGATTTCTGCGGGAGGATGAGTGTCGAATCCTTAATCATCGATGGGAGAGAGCCGTATCGATACGGCGGGCACCCGCCCAGTGATTACGATGATACCCTTCATTCAAACTGCTCAGTACTACGCCTACACCCGGGCGGGAGGAGTGTATGAACATGCCGTCACCAACATAGATTCCCACATGTGAAAGTCCCGCACGGTACGTATTTTTGAAAAATACTAAATCACCGGGAAGAAGCTCCGATTTGGATACTGGTTTTCCCATCTGATACTGCTCGTTCGCGCTTCTCGGAAGAGTTATTCCATTTTTTCCAAAAACAGTTTGCGCCAGTCCAGAACAGTCAAATCCGGCTAACGATCGGCCGCCCCATCTGTAGGGCGCTCCTCGATAGGCGAGTGCTGTCCGTGCTAAATACTGGCCTCGGAGTGCATGCCTGTCCGGCTGGGGAACTGCATTGCTCTCGGATCTGGTGAAATTGGATGGTGAATCGGATGCAACGAAAGCTTGAAATTGAGAAGCATCGATTGGTTTTGAAACTATAAACTGAGCGGATGATCTACCATTGAGAAGGCTTGTAAATGTGAGGACAAAGACTATCAAGAATATACTTTTTCGTCTAGTCAAACCGTGCTCCTTGGATATCGAACTTCACCACTTAGGCTCAACCAGGCAAGCTACGACATCATTGAAACTTGTTAAGCTCCTGCTCGCAATAGTTAATTGTCGGAGCATTTAATGCATTTCACCAGGTATTTGAACTAGGAAGGAATATTTAATGCCAAAACCCTTCAACTATACGATTCGAGGGTGGAATGGATGGAAATCGTAATAACACGATGGTAGTTCTTGACACAATTTGATATTTATGAGAAAATGGAACCAAGGAGGGAAATCAGAATGAATAGTGCCGCAATGCAGCGAGTTGCAGTTCGACGTCTGACTGAATCTCTGACCACCCCTCTGCCTGCCCGCGATGTGATGCACATCATTGTGGAAGAGGCTAACCGTCTTACAAATTCTGCCAGTTCTGCGCTCTGTCTGCTGTCTGAAAACCGTGAAATGCTGGACTTCGTCGCCACTTCAGGTGAAAATGCCCAGGAGATACTTGGGCTTCGTGTGCGCGTCGCCGATTCACTTGCAGAAGATGTCATGACTTCCCGTGCCCCAGTAGTTATTTTTGATTCCATGACTCCAGAGACAGGAAATCTATTTTCTCCTTCCCCATCATTTTCATCCGATATTTATTCTCAGGAGAATGTCTCTTCGGGAGTAAAATCAGCCACTGCTCGACCAAGATCTGCGGCAACCGTACCCATCATTAAAGCTGGCGTAATCATTGGTACTCTCTCTGCTTTGAACAAGCAGTTGATTAATAGCAGTGATATTTCAAGCGCCTTCTTTGATGAGGACGATATCGATCTTCTCTCGCTTTTGGCACAATATGCATCGCTAGCGATTGTTGTGGATGATACTGCTAAATTTACCCGAGTCCAGGCTCGCGAGTTGGCAGTGCTCTACGACACTGCGAGTACGGTCGCAGGAAGCCTGAATGTGCAAGAGGTAATGGATAGTGTCCTTGAAGCTATCTGCGCCAGAGTGGAGTATAACAACGCAGTCCTGTTTCTCTTGAATGATGAAAGAACGCACCTGTTCATTGCGGCAGAACGAGGCCTGAATGAAGAAGAGCGAGAAGTGCAGCTTTCTGTCGAGAGTGGACTCGTTCAGCAAGTATTGCTTTCTGGCCAATCCAGACTGATTTCGGATACAGAGATGGAACCTTCCTTCGAAAATCTCTCCGAGAATTCAACTGCCCTCTCCGCCATGCTCGCACCTGTACGCAGCAGAAACGACATCCATGGGGTTATTATTCTGAATTGTCTGCAACGAAATGCTTATCATGATGAGGATCTGAAACTGCTTTCCTCGGTTGGACTTCAGGCTGGGATTGCCATAGAAAATGCCTGGCACTACGAGGACGCTCGCCGTCGAGCTGAACAGACTGCAGCACTCTACGATCTCTCTCAGCATGTGAACTCCACTCTCCACGCGGATATGGTTCCAAGTTTCGTTGCAGAGAGCGTGATGCACCTGCTAAATGTGGATAAGTTCGCTCTGCTGCTCTATGATAAGGAGCAAGGCTGCCTTAAACCCGGGCTTCTACGTGGAGTTCGAGAAGAGGATTTCTGCAGCCCTCCTTGCGGTGTGGGGGATGGTATATCGGGCTGGGTGCTTGAGATGCAGACTCCGCAGGCAGTGGCAAATGTCGCTGCAGATGCACGAAACAGATCCTGCCCAATAGATCAGGCAGATGTGGCATCCACTCTATGTGTGCCTATGCATGTGGGTGAAGAAGTAATCGGAGTCATTCATGCGATGAGCAGTAAGCGCCGGCTCTTCACGGTGGGGGAGATGGAGCTGCTATATACCATTGCCAATCAGGCTGCAGTTGCTTTGGTAAATGCCAAACACTATCAGGAAGCACGGAATAAAACTCTTGAAATGCGAAGATACATTCGGAGGATAGCTCAGGCTCTGGGCTCAGCATTAAATGGGCAGGAGCTACCCAAACTTCTTACAGATCTCGCTGTAGAGATTATGCGTTCCGACCGTTGTGCGCTCTATCGATTGGAAGGTGACACTCTGCATCTGGAAGCAGCATGCAGGTTCAGGAACTCCCATCCCCCAGACGCGATGGTGCCTCTAGGCCAGGGGCTGAGCGGATGGGTAGCACGGAGAGGCCAGTCGCTGATGCTTGCTACGCTGGAAGGTGATGCTCGTGCCCAATGGCACACCTGGCTGCACCGCGAAAATCTTACCTCGTATATGGGAATTCCTCTGAAATCCGGCCACCGCACAGTAGGCGTTCTTGAAGTCTACACCCTCGATCCCCGCATCTTTACTAAGGAAGAAGCACAGCTTCTTTCTACCTTCGCTAGAAGGGCACGAGTTGTGGAAAAACTTGCTCTTCAACCAGTATAACTCTCACAAACAAATTTTCATTATTTCTCAAACCTGCAGATTCTTTCTGGTATCTATTAATGACCACATAACGGAAATTATGGTTTTGTAAGGACGAGAACACGTTCTGAAGCCTGTTGAACATTTTTCCTCCGAATCATGCCGGGGTTATTCTCAAAAACAAGATCGGTCATGATGCAGAGATACTCCATGCGCTCTTCTAGTGTAAGTGACTGAAACCAACGGGCTTTGGATTCTGGAGTCTCTTCTGCACGGTCATGAGATATGTAGAGTTTCATCTCAAATCTTCGTTCCTTTATCAAAATTCCTTCAACAATATAATCCATTATGGCACGAAAAGTTTTTTCCGGCACAATCAACAGATTTCAGCCGAGAAGTCGATATGGCTCATGGTACTGTATTTCAACCATAGATGTAGTACTCATATTTATGTTTCTCGTTTGTTATGCTCACTGATCAAATGTAGCTTATTGGGTAATTAAAATAGTCTCGAAGAAGTTGAGAAACGCGTTCACGCCCTCACCCGCCGTCCCCCTCTCCCAAAAACAGGAGAGGGGGTGACTATGGCATCGGTTTTTCAATATTATAGAGGGTTTTGATCATACTATAAGCGCATATCGCGCGAAATAGCGGACAGGATAACAACGATTTTAACCTCACTTCTCCTGCTTTTAGGTGACAAGACGAGGTGTGGAGCTTTACCGCTAACCACGTCGGCCGAAGCGTTGAGCAAGAAGACTTTCAAGTAAAAGAAGCGGTATGAGCAGCCATATGAGCGGACGCCATATCTCCGATCCAAAACGTGATCGGTGTACCGAATCCAAAAGATTCGCAGTATCTTTGGCTACGGTTAAATGTGCTGCCGGAACACCTAAAGCTGTCAGTTCAGGGCCAGGATCTGAAGAAGCAAGATCCGATTCATTACTGTTTCTGCCAACCGCAATCAAGTCTTCAAAGTGCGAAACTGGTTCCTGAATTTTCGTTATCCCAACTTGAGTACCCGCTGTGAAAGGAAGTGTTACACCACCCGATTCAAGCACACTATTCTGTTGTGCGGAAGTCCCATCTGGATAAGTGATGTGTACTGGTTTTCTCGCCGCAGTGATAGGGAGATGGAGCGAGACCATCTCGCCAGGAAGAAGATTGTGTCTCGCGGAAGCCCCTTGTCCCAAATAAGATATAAGCTGGTGCACAAGTGATACAAATCCCGGCTTCAGGGGAAGCTGATTCCATGCTGTGCTAGCGCTGCTCGCAGCAATAATCACCTTGCCAATTTCCACCTTCCTTTCCACAAGCGCAGGCTCTCCGTTGCTGAACTTAATCATAGTGTGCACCGCGTTAGGGTCTTCTGCCACAACAATTGGCAACAAGGGAGTAGTGATATTAAAACGTGCGCTGCTTAAATCTGACTGAGTGGCGTCTTTGAAAAGATTGAGGGCCGGATGGTCAATTGAGGCAGGATCCAGAGTTATGCTCTGATCTTCAGGAAGAGTGCGCTTATTCCGTAGTCTTGCGGGAAGAAGGCCAGCCGGTTCCAGCTCGCTATTCACCAGTTCTGAGTTTGTGGCGGCACTGGGGAATAACAGCAGTCCACCGCCCTCCTGAACATACTGTTTTAACGATTGTATATCATCTGGTGAGGTTTTCGACACCCCTGCAGCTACTATGACTTCGAAATCACTTAGACTAAGTTTACTCAAACCAGAAGCTGCATGCCTCGTAGTAGCAATGCTCTGTGCGCCTTCACCGGGAGCCATTGCCGTCATTAGATAGAACGCTTCACTATGCTCTATATCAGAGTCAATTGTTGAATCAAGCACAAGCACTTTTATTTTCTCGCGTACCTGAACAACGAATGGCTGAGAGTTATCTGCTAGTAAGGCATCTACTTGTTCAGGGCTGTCGAATTCGATCTTACCGGAGTGCAGTCCGGGCTGAGTGAATAGTGTCACAAAACGAGCAGTCTCTGACCCGTTCGCGGGAAGGTTGATACGCGTGGTGCCGGCGGGTTTTCCATCGAGAAGCAGATGCATGGTGACATCTGCTTTTCTCTTCCCTCCGTGGTTGCGGATGATAGATTCTATACGTGTAGGAATTTGAGACGTCACCAATTCTCTCCCCAAAACGGGCTGTTCAACGGCAACATTTTCTCTCACTCCTGGCTCCTGTACAGAGACCCAGGTGAGGCGAGCCAGCCTTCCAAGTTCACTCCAGATGGGCTTGGCATTACCGAGTTTTCCATTTTCCCACGCAGACTGCTGACTATCACTGAACCAATAGACCTCCTTTTCTGGTGTCTTGGATGCTTTTAGCAGAGTGTTCACCATCTGGGCGGCGGCGAGATTGTCTGTCCCATTAGAGCTTAGTTTGGCAGACTTGAGGCGCTGCCGAACGAGTTCTAAATCGAAGCTAGGGGAAGCCACCAGAGCCACTGGGTGGTCGGAAAGCAGAATGAGGGATGCCGAGTCGCCGGGCTGCAGCACATGAGAAAGCAGTTGATCTGCAGATGCTTTGGCGCGTTCAAAATCTGTTTTTCCATCTAGCTCACGAAAACCCATACTCATGGAGTTATCGAGAACAATGACTGCGTGAACTCTGGAGCCTCTAGAGAGAATGGGCAGCCCGACGGCTCTCAGCACCGGCCTAGCAAATGCAAACGCTGCGAGAAGAACAATCAACATCCGAAGAGCGAGAAGCAGCAGCTCCTCTACTCTAAGGCGTTTACGTTCCCTTTTTAGCGAGTTCTTTAAAAACTCCATTGCGGCCCACTGTACCACAACCACTTTGCGCCGACGCAGAAGATGTATGAGCAAAGGGATAGAAGCTAAAGTCAACGCACTTAGAAACCAGGGAGTTTGAAATATCATAATAGTCTACATGTTTCAAATAACAATCGAAAAAAATATTGATTGGTGTTCGTCCATCACCGGGCTAGAATATGTGGTTAATTCAAATCTATCTACAGGTTCCCGAGTAGCTTCAAAACAAAACGCACCCCAAACTAACCAGGTTAGGAGTGCGTTTTTAATGAGGTCACAATGTGAGCCCTATTTCTTAGCGAACGCCTCAACTTGATCATGCTGGCGAAGCGGCTTTACTGTCATCGGTTTAGCGTTAATTGTGCGTGCAACATCAAGATTTTCTTGTAAGTTCTGTTGTGCATTAAATTTAGGTACACTTATGAAAGTGCCCAGGCATTTATCTGCAAGTGGAAAATACACATTCAAATTCCTCTGCGGATGTCTGTGGTGCAGACGATGGTGCTCTTTAGCAAAAATAAAAATTTTGAAAGTTTCAAATCTGCGGCCTTCAGGAACATGCATGCAGTAGTGGTAGTATTCGTAGACAGCGTAATAAGCGGTGATAGCGGCCAGTCCGGCGAGGGCGCTGGGAATACCTGTTATCCATTCAATAAATATGAACAACGGAAGATGCACGCCTAGAAAGAGAGGTAGTGCGAACCAGTCCATTGCGATATGCTCTTTTGATTTACCTTCGTGCCATTCGTAAGATTCGGTCTCGTATTTAAATTTTTGGTGATGCACAATTGCGTGTGCCTTGTAAGTTGCTTTGATGAACTTTGGTGAGTGGAACAGATGTTTGTGAAATGCCCATTCGAAGAAACTGCCATATAGGAAATAGAACACAAATGCTAGCAATTCACAAATAATAATACGGGTCATCTAGATCGGAATCCCTTCTCTTAATCTCTGCTGTGCCTCTCTTCGCAGAGCTATGCCACCTGGTATACTTTGACATGTCCAGGAACAGATATAGTTATGTCAGTGCCATACCGGCTTCTGAATATAGCCACGCGCCAGACTTATGAGGGATGCGCGCGAATATGAAATCATTCTGTATATGAACAATTATTGCTTTTTTTTACTACAGCTGTCAAGTAGCTGGTTCACTTCGCTATCCTTATAGTTTAACTTCCAATTGACCTGAATGCCTGATTCAGTTAGCATTATCACATGAGTTATATAAATATTTCTCAGGAGTGCAGCTATACATCATCCATCAGCACGGAATTTCCAATGGCTGAGAGCTAACCGGCGATTTGCCTTTTCATTGACAATAGGATATCGTATAATAATCAAATGATTATATGATGGAGATAACCATGCTCGATACTCGCCAGATTCACCCGCTCACCGATTTCCTGAGGAACCATAAAACACACGTTGCGCGACTCAAGGCAACCAGGATGCCGGAGGTACTGACCATTAATTGTCATGCTGAGATAGTGATACAGGACGCGGATAGTTACCAAACTTTGCTTGACCGGCTGCACCACATGGAAACGATTAGCGCGATCCGCGAGGGCATAGAGAGCGCTGAACGAGGTGAACTCAAACCTGCCGAGCAAGTGTTCAGCGAAATGAAGGCTAGGTATGGCACACAAGGTTAGGCTTACTGCCCCAGCCGAAGTCGATGCTTACGCTGCCTACGAGCGTATCCGGGAGGCAGCGCCCCTCAGTGCAGAAAATGGTTGCGAGAGTTATATACCGCCATCGAAACTCTTGAAGATATGCCCGCGCGTTGTAGGCTCATCCCTGAAGCAGAGGAACTCGCCCACGACGCGCGACAGCTGCTCTATGGGAAACGAAGCGGGATTTACCGCATCATATTCGACATTCAGGAAGCATCCGAGGAATGTCCTCGCGTCCGTGTCTTTAAGAATCTGGCACGGAGCACGCGATATCATCACCGTCCAGGACATAGAAATCGAGTATTGATAATCCTATCCAGAACCCCAGTACAGCCGGTTCGCTTCCTGCATCGGTGGGCTCAGGGATGAT
>JANXSG010000255.1 GCA_025352825.1 Chthonomonadaceae bacterium
GCTGGTGGGTTCGCCACATCAAGTGCAGGTGTATAGTTCTCAGAGCCTCGATTCGACTGGCCTAGCACTGCTGTGGAAACTGCTCCGTTCGATCCTTTTAGAACTAGCGGTACATTCCAAGATTCATGATCGTTCTGCGGGGCAGCTTTCGTTTTTCGTTTCGCTGCCTTACTCGCTTGAGAAGCCGCACGCGAGTTTGGATTACTGAAAGTAATCGTCACACCTTCCGTAGAGATAATACGAATCCAGTAGCCTTTCCATGGCTCCAAAGTGTTCAAAGGAATGCTCGTATCCGAATCTGCTGCAGGGTTCGAGAGATCGATATAGCTATTGCTGGTCTGTGAATAGGCGATAACCCCGGCAGCAACAAAACCCTGAGTCACGGCATCTGCCAGAGGGAGTATATCGCCTCCAGGGGTAATCACCGTCACGTCAGTGGTAATATTCAAATTCACATTATACGGATTGGCTATCTGGTTCCAGCCAAATTCAGCAGCAACACTAATGTCAGCCTGCGTATCTGTACGGATACCTTTTACTGTGACAGCCGTAGAGGTTCCGAAGTATCCCCATAGTGCATATCCCGGCTGGTACGGGCCGAGTGATGGGTAGCGCACATATTTATCATCCGTCGTTAAGTCCTGACGATACTGTGCCAGGAGGGCAGTCGATGGAGCTAATCCCAGCGCTTTTGCAAAATCTGTGACTATCGGCCGGACTGGAAGCGAGATCATCTGAGGTCCGATAGGAAATGTATGGCTAAGTGTCTGTACCGATTCGGGAGCGTTAAGCACAAAGATTGGCGAAACTGAGAAAGGTTGATTTGGGTCGACATTCTCACCTCGTACGAATACATTTCGCTGAAATAGCACGGGAGCTACGCCGGCAGGTGTCAGCGTAAAATGTACCCGGCTGAAACCATTTGGAATTGATGGAATAGCAGACAGTCCAAATGCACCCTGTGCGAATGTCGTGTTGATCACTCCGCCCCCACCATCGAATGTGACGGCGAGATTGCCTAAATCCGCACCTACAACTACGCCGCTGAAACTATTGGGCGCAGTATCCAATCCCGCTTCGTTGGCTGGAAAATAGACCCGGGAGTATTCTTTACCAACAGGAAAATCCATGCTCAAGCGCATTTTGGGATTCGCGCCAATGCCAGAAAATATGGGAGATACAGGGCCAAATCCCTTTGTAATAGACACAGAGTCGAATGAAGGTAGCGAGAGAATCTGAGAGCTGTTATCTCGGTAGACGATATTCGATGTTCCGGAGAGAGCAATTTCATCTCCGGAGCTAGTTGTCTGGTAGTAGCTCAGAAATACCGCAGCGCCTCCATCATTGGCAGATGAGCTGGTCGGAAAAGTTGGCTGGCTATAGACATACAATTTATTGCCTGGGGAGTTACTGGTATCGAGTATATATTGCCGCTCGAACCAGTCGTCAAATGCCAGCGACTCCACATTAGGGAGCACGCCAGCAGCGATTCCTCGGAGGGAATTTACATTGTTGAGGAGACTGTGATTACTCGCTGCTGCTGAGTAAAGCGCTGCATTAAAGTGCTGGAAAAACTGGGAATCTTCGATATAGCATTTCAGCCATGCCGTGGAGGACATCTGCATCCGGGGGAGCAGCATTCCGGAGAGAGTGTCTGGTTTGAAAGCTTGATTACTCGGTGTGGCAGGGGTGAAAGTGCTGTTACCCAATGCTGGTTGATTCAAAAGATCGTAGCTGGAAGTATAGTAGAAGCTGGTGGATGGATCGACCTGCTGGCCGACAGTCTGCCCGGTACCAGATGCAGCGCTCGCTTTCAAATCTTGCGCTGCAATGATGGCTGCTGCTCGGGCCATCCCTTGCTCCCAGGCATCGTAACCTATCCTATAGGGGCCATGAAAACACTGTGCCATTGCTTGCGCCATGGCCATAAACCTGGTTTCGTAGGTTTGGAATTTGGGAAACCATATCTGCAGGCTGTTCCCATTCACCACCACCAGCGCACCAAGAATACTATCGGTAAAATTTAGGCGAGGATCGTAGTTTATAATTTGAACTGGCGCTCCGCCCGTATTCCATCCGGGAGCTCCCAGCACGCTCTTAAGTTCCGGGTATAACAGGCTGACCAAATTCTGTAGATCCGCTGCTTCTGTATTTGACCAGGTTCCAGCAGTGCCATCCCCGGTTGGGATATTAAAGGAGATATCGTTTGCCCCACGTGTTCTATTCGCCGGGATAGGTGGAATCATTCTGCCGTTATTCCTAATAATAGCGGCATCTACGATTCCGAGTTCCTGACTAGGTTTGATGAGATGGTGATCCCGAAGAAAAGTGAGTTCCTGCTGGAGCGCATTCGACTGAAACTTGAATCTTCCGGCATATCTGTTGGCTACAGCATTTCGGACTTCTTCTCTATTGGCGGGATCGTTAACATCAACGATCAATGCAGACTGTGGGCCGCTTCCGATGGATCTGAACGGACGGTTCACAACATTTCGATAGACAGCCTGCGAAAACGCGGATGTTCCAGCCTGTGTCAGAAAAAGCAGTCCCGCAATCTGAAAACAGCCTGTCAATCTTCTCATAAAGTATCCTTGCAATCGAGTTCCCTCCCGACTATGGCAAGTGTATCGCCTCAAGTCGATAACAAACAAGTAACCATTGATCTATAACGATGTGAATGAAAAGATATCACTTATAGAATACGCACCACCGCCCGAATCGCTAGTGAGTACGGCCCAATAGTAGACATGCCCAGATATCAACGGTGGCCCACTATAATTCAGCGAATACGACAAAGGCTGAGTAGAGGGAGCTTGAATTTCGGATGATGCATCCGAACTTGATACTGGCCAGATTGGTTTTACTCCAGCCGAATTCGAAGTAGACTGTAGATCAGGAAATTTATCATATACGAGCACTTGATAGACCGAACCATCTTTAATGGCAGGCCATGTGAATGCTGGCAGGCCACTGACCGAAGACTTATTCACAGGATCTAATAGCAACTGTGGATCGAGTGGTACCACAGCAGATAGGTTGTTTTGAACTGGCTCCCCTTCCTCCGAATTTTTGGGGAAGTTCAATGTATCTAGTTTCGCAACACTATAGTAGTATATCGAGCCTGCTGTGAGAACACTATCTATATCGGTAAAGTGGTCGGCTTGAGGGTCGCGAAGTACCGCAATTGTTCTAAACTTAGTCCCTACCAGATCAGACCTGAGCACATCGTATCCCAGAAGTGAGGTGGTGAGATCCGCATCCCAGAAGAGATCGGATTCGATGTTATAGACCAACGGTGGGGGGATTCGGGTTCGAACAGCGCTAGAAAATTTCTGAATCTGCCTGGAGGCATGAATAGATCGTAGGCCGCGCTTCTGCTGTATCCAGTTTCTTGCAATAGCCGCAGGGGATACAGAATTAAGCTGGGCAGATCGGGATATAGTACCGGGAGTAGTAATGGATATCACAGAGAAGTGGGTAACGGGAGGGCAGGGAGCGCTATTGGAACAAGGGCCGGAATCAGCAGGTGCAACTGTAAAATCTGCCGTCGATTTCTGGCCTGGAGTTACTCCAATCACAACTGCCCTATTTACATAGAGATCTTTTGAAACGGTCACCGTGTAATTCGAAGTGCCTGCGTTAATTGAAGGCAATGCTGGTATCACGTATTTGCCATTTGCATCTGAAATGGTCCAGAACGATCTCGGATTCAGATAGGCCACTGCTGCTGGATCAGGAGCGCTCGCAAAAATCCGCGCATTTGCGAGCGGGCCTGTAAAATCGCTGATCGTTCCAGCAATGGAGCCTTGAGAAGCGGATGGCGACATCACAATATTGACATTCGTGGTATTCGTGTCGCATCCAGAAATTTCAAGAGTATTAGTTCCTGACCACGCTGCCCCCTGTATGGTAATAGCAGCAGTAATCGGGATAATCACAGAACTTTGCGAAGCGGGAGCACTAACATTTAAAATCGAATACGTGCCGAACTGAGTAGTGATAGCACTCTGGCTGCCTACAGATACGACAGCTCCTACGATAGGAGCGCCATTCAGAGACGTTGCTTTTCCAGAGACTGCGGTCACGAAAGCACTTGCACATCCGTGTACAGCGTTCGGTGATTTTACGACAGGCGTTACAGGCGCAGAACTGCCCCCGCCTCCGCATCCGGAGCAGAAATAGGTTAAGCATATCATCAAAATTCCAAATTGCCTCAACTTTGAGCAGTTTTTAGCTAGAATTAAGATTCTGAGGAGAGTCAATATGGTAACCTCCGGATGCATTACAGGGGAGCTTGCAGAATTAACGCAATTGATAAATAGAGCTTTTATGTCGATGGGGGGAATCAAATGACGCATGCTGTATAACACTTATTATACACCACATTACCGCAGAACACCTTCTAAGATTGATTCAGGGATGAGATTAATAGTTTAAGATTATTCTGGCACTGCGCACGAAAAGATTCAAAATGAAAAACTGTGCGATAACGTTCACTGTTTTCAATACCGAATCCAACTTGATAATTCCAGGGATTTGAGCGAAGTACTTTGCACGATCCTGTAACCTCATATTCTTTGGAATTAATATTAAATTCGAGATATTCGCCCACTGGATGTAACTCATTTGAGACGAGAGCGAACCCTCCCAGACTAATATCGCTTGTGGTATGAGATATATCTGCTGTCGAGAGAATTGGCACCTGCGATCTTGAATCTATCGATGCAGCTGACTTGTGAAGAATTACTGGCAGCTGAAGAGAGATGCGAGAACTTTTGCGACGCTGAATGCGCTGAATATTATCGGGCATGTTCAGATCCCAAAGTGTCATACTATCTTTCCGCTCTCGGAGGATTTGAGATCGGAAAGTGTAAATTCCATCCTCCCCCAAAACAGATACCTTAAGCGATAGCCCTGGATTGAAGTCTGGTGGTGTATCTACTCTCGGTTTACCTACAACCGAAAAGTAATCCTGTCCACTTTCCAAAACACGAGTTTCGCATCTGCCTTCGTTCGAATCGATTGAAATCAGCTGCCCTACCCTAGCAATATCCATACGTGCAGAATGACCTGGGAGAACATCTGATTTATGTCTCAAAGCTTCACTTACACGATCTACAAGTGTGTCGAGTCCAAATGGTTTGACCAGAATATCGGATACATCCAGTATACTTATTTGGGTAAGGATAGATGGTCTGTCATCGGTAGTGGAAAGTATCAGAGAAGCGCCGGGGCAAATTGCACGCAATCGCGGAAGTATACTTAATGTCTCTCTTAGCCTCATATCCCAGAGTATGACATCATAAATCCTTTGTTTTGCTGCTTCAATTGCATCGGAGCCATTCGATGCACTACTTACCAAAAACTGGTTATCTTTGGTAAGCTTGGCTGCAAAAACACGGCAGATATAAGGTTCTGCATCAACAATAAGTACAGAAAAAGTTGTTGCGCGCGCAACCATGTAGATGAACCTCCACTACTATTTGCCTCGTCTGAGAGTCAAATATAGTCGTCCGCAGTAGAAACAAGGAATTTATCCACAGTCGGTAGAATCAATATGTTAAGGCAACTGTATATTGTATGCGGCGAGCGAAAGCACAGCATGATATGCTAGGATTGGCGGTCTATTCCTGCTAAAGATACCAAGTGCATTTTTCGTGCCAAATACGCCCAAAGCTTAGATAATCCTAGCAAATGTACCGGTTTTTTTGAAGATTGATATTGCGATGATTTCGTTACTTTGCCTTCGTAAGCGATATATTTTTCAAATAATTTGTTGCAATTTAGGAGATTATGTGAACATTAGTCAAGCATTATATGAATTAGGAGTTAGGGAGGATACTCTAACTGATGGGCAGAAACAACAACTCGATATAAACGGATTTTTGCCTTTGGGTAAAATTCTCACTTCTGTTCAAGTAGAATCGCTTCGGGCAAGACAGTGCGAACTACTGGTAAAAGAAGGTGATAGCGCCGGCCTGGAGGTACATCAGGAATCCGGAACAGATCGACTTTCAGATCTTATTAATAAGGGTGAAATGTATCATGTCGTCATCACCCATCCAAAAGTTCTGGCGGCTATTGCACACGTACTTAAAGGGGATTTAAAACTTTCATCCCTGAATAGCAGAAGCGCCCTTCCTGGACTCGGGCTGCAGGGGCTTCATGCAGACTGGGGAAAGCTGGAAACTCCAGGCGATTACCAAGTCTGCAATTCTGTATGGCTACTGGACTATTTTACCATAAATAATGGTGCAACACGTGTAGTGCCAGGAACTCATATCGAAGGTAGATCTCCTGGTGAGGTACTGTCAGATCTCTCTTCCCCACATCCAAATGAAGTGGTACTTCTGGGCGAACCCGGAGATGTCGTGATATTCAATGCCCATTTATGGCATGGCGGCACTTTAAATTCTACAGATAGACCACGCAGAGCGATGCACGGATATTTCACACGAAGACATCAGCCACAGCAGCTTGATCAGAACCGATATCTGAGCGAAACCACAAGGCAGCAGTTGAGTGATGCGGCTCTCGTTGTACTTGGTATCGATGAATGAAATGACTCAACGAAAGTATGATAGATTAAGGAGTTCTCCCCTATGTTTTCTGCATTAGCAGCAGTACTCGTTTTAATTAGTAATGTGTCCGCGTCTGAAAAGCCAAAGACCTATCCACAACTGATCTCGATAGTGAAAGACAAACCTAACAATGAAGATGCTGCACTTTTGGCTCAGAAAAAATACCCATTTGTAAATACGAACAAACTTCCCACTGGAGCTAAGATCTCATCAGCTGCCACAGCAGCGAGTGGAGTGGTGTGGGTAGTGACTGACAAGGGAAATTTCAAGTCCAAAGGCGACACTTACATAAAGCTAATCGAGCCCACCCAATTGAAATCTCATCAGGAGCAAGTAAATCCGGACACGATCGTGCTATGTGTTACCTCCGACAAAGACGGCCACATATGGGCTGGGACAACTTCAGGGGTATATGTGACCGATGGGGATCAGTGGTGGCAACACTTTGATCGTACAGATGGTGTTCCCTACGAAACAGTGCGCTGTATACTTGCTCTGCCAAATGGTGATCTGTGGGCTGGCACTCCGCAGGGAGCATGGCGATTGCGGAATGGCGATTACCGATACTTCTGGGGGAAACGCTGGATGCCTGGAAATATTGTGACGGCTATCGCAGAAAACTCTGAACACGAAATAATTATGCAAACGGATATGGGTGTAGCCACCATTGCGGAGAAGCAGATTACGCTTGCTGAAAAAGCTGCCCATTTCGATGCTGTCACACAGGCAAGGCACAACCGCCGAGGATTTATCTGTGAAACCCATCTTAAAGAGAGAGGTCTGCCGGAAAAAGGGGCGTCATGGGAAGTGAGTGATAACGACGGACTCTGGAATTCGATGTATGTAGGAGCTATGTGCTTCAAATACGCGGCGACGAAGGATCCGCAAGCACGAAAACAGGCATGGGAATCGATGAATGCAATGCTCGAACTCGAACGTCTCACGGGTATCTCTGGTTTTCCTGCACGTGCAGTGGTGACAGATGAGGAAATTAAGGCGGGAGCACAGGGTTTTAATTTGGATGAGACGGTGCGTGTACCAGGAGAAACGGATAAAATTTGGTTTCGGTCACCTGTGGAAAAAAACGTCTGGTGTAAGGGAGATACTAGCAGCGATGAGCTAGATGGCCACTATTTTGCCTGGCAGGTCTACTACGATCTTGTCGCAAATGCAGAAGAGAAAGCGAAAATTTCTGCTGTGGTTCGAAGAGTTACAGATAATATCATCAAAGGTGGCTATAATCTTATTGGCCATACCGGCCGCAAAACCCTTTGGGGAGTTTTTAATCCTGATCTGCTCAATGATTTTCCACTCTACTGGGATCAGCGCCCTATTAACTCGATGGAACTGCTGATGTACCTTAAGGTCGCCAGCCATATCACTGGCGATAAAAAATATGAGCAAGCTTATGAAGATATCATCAAAAAAGATCACTTCCTGCTGAATATGCTGCTCATCCGGAGGGGAGTATTTGGTAAATGGTGGGCGATTAACCATTCGGACGATGAGATGTTGTTTCTGCAATACTACTCCCTGCTTGTATTAGAGAACGATCCCGATAGAAGACGCATCATGAATCAATGCATCGCGCGATCGTGGGAAGACTCACCGATTGATCAGACCATTAAAGTTGAGCGCAGTCCGCTATATAATTTTATTTATGGAGCAACAACAGGCAAACCGTGTAATGTGGAAGATGCAGTAACCGATCTGAAAGAGTGGCCGTGGGATCTGGTGCAGTGGGACTGCTCGAATCGCCAGCGCCACGATGTAGGTATTAAAACAGCGCAGGGAATTAATCGATATGAGTATGATCGTGTTCTCCCAATTTCTGAGCGGAGGTTAATGCGTTGGAATGGAAATCCTTTTGAAGCGGATGGCGGAAGTGAAGGACTGGTTGAAGATGATGGAGCAGCCTGGTCTATCGGTTACTGGATGGGCGTCTATTACGGATATATTCCGAAGTAGATTGGAAAAACTAATATCAGTTGTGTGGGTGCCCATAGTATTTAAGGTTTGATATGATTCGAAAGGATTGAAAATGTCCGTTGAGGATGCGGGTAATCAGAGTTCCCAGCACAGGATAGACAGTATCATCGATAAGTATAATCTCTATGTGAATCCTGGACTGTCGAAATTGATGCAGTTTGCTGGGTTTGGCGATGTGGAAGAGTCCACCTTGGGAACCGTGTTGCGGACTGCCAGTGGTGCTGAGTTTCTGGATTTTGTTGGTGGGTATGGGGTTTTCACTTTGGGGCATCGTCATCCCAAGGTGGTAGATGCTGTTCATCGCCAACTTGACAGGCAGCCACTCTCTACACGCACATTTTTTAATGAACCTCAGGCAGTTCTCGCCGAAAAGCTTGCGCAGATCACTCCGGGAAATTTGCAATATAGTTTCTTTTCGAACAGCGGGGCTGAAGCAGTAGAATCGGCTTTGAAAATTGCGCGCATTGCGACGGGAAAAACCGATTTTATAAGTATGGAGGGCTCCTATCATGGCAAGACGATGGGCAGCTTGGCGCTCACTGGCCGTGAAAAATATCGAACTCCCTTCCTCCCAATGATGCCGGGAGTTTCATTTGTCCCATTCAATGATGTTGGTGCCACAGCTGAAGCAATCACGGAACATACCGCCGCAATCATTGTGGAACCAGTGCAGGGTGAAGGTGGCATTATTGTCCCAGATACAGGTTACTTGAGTGGGCTTAGAAACCTCTGCACCGAACGGGGCATACTGCTTATCGCCGATGAAATTCAGAGTGGTTTGGCGCGCACAGGAGCCATGTTCGCTGTTGATCATGAAAGTGTAGTGCCAGACATCATGTGCCTGGCTAAAGCCCTTGGGGGTGGGGTAATGCCGATCGGAGCAACTATTAGTACTGAGGCTATCTGGCAGGCTGCTTTCGGTGCGAATCCGCTCATTCACACCAGCACCTTTGGAGGAAATCCGCTAGCCTGTGCTGCTGGAATCGCTGCGCTTCAGGTAATACAAGAGGAAGGCTTATGTGCACTAGCCGCCATACGCGGAGATCAGTTAATTACAGGCCTTAGGCGAGTGCAAGAGAGCATGAAAGGTTCGCTTCTGGCAGTACGAGGCAAGGGGCTCATGATAGGAGTTGAGTTCATGCAAAAGGACGTTGCCGAAATTACTATCAACGCAATGGCGCGGCGTGGAATTATCGCTGCCTACACTCTCAACAATCCTAAGGTTATCCGTTTCGAGCCTCCGCTTATTGTCAGTACAGAAGAGGTCGAACGTTGTATCCTGGCATTTGGTGAATCGGTGGTGGAGGCGGCTGCTATGCTGGAAGGAATGGAGGATAATTAGAGATGGCGATATGCGAACTAAAATACTTCAGCAAGTCTTTGGAAAAAATGATTGCGGCAAACCTCATTGTGCCTAATGCCGACATTCCGGGGCCGTTTGCAGTTTTCTATCTTCTCCATGGCTTATCGGATGATCACACTGCGTGGATGCGGCGTACATGCATCGAGCGGTACGTGGAAGGGCTCCCGCTGATCATTGTAATGCCCGACACGGGACGTGGCTGGTATATAGATGAAGTGTCCGGAATGGCCTGGGAGAGTTCGATCATCAAAGATCTGCTGCCATATGTCGATAAAATGTTTCCCACGAGACCGAATCGCGAAGGAAGGTGTATCGGAGGGCTTTCGATGGGCGGATATGGCGCAGTCAAACTCGCCCTCAAATTTCCCGATCTATTCTGTTCAGGTGTGAGTCATTCCGGAGCATTAGGTCGAGGCCACGATCCTATTCCTCAAGATGGCACGGAATGGAATGTCTACATGACGCGTGTTTTCGGCCCTAACCCAAAAGGTGGGGACAATGATATATTCGCACTGGCAGAGAAACTGGAACTATCGATTCGTCCAGCTATTCGCATTGACTGTGGTGTAGACGATTTATTGCTGGACGATAATAGAAGATGTCACGAGCATCTTCTTGAAATTGGTTATGAGCATGAGTATGCAGAGTTTCCTGGCGAACACAACTGGGCATATTGGGATAATCACGTTCAGGAAGCCATTGCATTCCACTGTAAGAACCTCGGTATCGTAACTTCCAAATAGTTCGTATCCCTCGGCCTCCCCTCTCGATTTTGGGAGAGGAGGAGTTTCACCTCAGTGATCTCCAGATACCCAAATAGATTTCTATTCTCAATTTACTATTTATCTACCTAATTGGTGAGATTAAGAATATGTATATTGAAGTTGTAAAATATTGTCGTAAGATTCAGAAGTTTACATGTATAAAGTAGACATAATTCTGTATTAGTGATTCTTTTTCGTATATTGCCATCTTTTGGAGCTAATCAGTGAAAAAATTACCCAAAATATCACCTCATTCAGGCAGCCAATTCCTTGTCTATAAATCAGAAGATGGGGAAATAAAAATTGATGTACGTTTTGAAAATGAGACTGTCTGGTTATCTCTTAATCAGATTGCCGATCTGTTTAAACGGGATAAATCGGTCATATCCCGACACATTAAAAACGTTTTTGAGGAGGGCGAGTTGATGCGAAGCGCAGTTGTTGCAGATTCTGCAACAACTGCCGCCGATGGTAAAAACTATCAGGTTGAGTATTTCAATTTAGATGTAATTATCTCGGTAGGATATCGTGTGAAGTCGATACAGGGCACAAGATTTCGTATCTGGTCGACACAGCGGTTGAGGGATTATATCATCAAAGGTTTTGTTCTCGATGACGAACGCCTCAAGAATCCCGATCTGCCTTTCGACTATTTTGAGGAACTGACCCGGCGCATTCAGGATATTCGGACTTCTGAGAGGCGTTTTTATCAGAAAATTACGGAAATATATGCCACCAGTATAGACTACGACCCGACTCAGGAGATCAGCATACTGTTCTTCAAGACGGTTCAAAATAAGGTGCACTGGGCTATCACGGGTAAAACCGCAGCAGAGATTGTTCATGAACGGGTAGATGCAGCCAAACCAAACATAGGGCTAACGAATTGGCGTGGAGCAGTAGTTCGTAAATCTGATGTGGCCATCGCCAAAAATTATCTTAATGAACTCGAACTCGCTGCTTTAAATAATCTTGTGGAACAGTATCTCGTTTTTGCAGAGGGGCAGGCGATGCGCCGTGTTCCAATGAAAATGAATGACTGGATTCAAAAACTGGACGGGTTCTTAACGCTAAATGACCGTGGAATATTAACCCACACTGGGCATATTTCGCATGATACAGCTCTAGTCAAAGCCGAGACAGAATACGAAAAGTTCAAGATTCTCCATGCCAGTGATGCCCGACCGGTAGATATCGAGTTTGAAAAAGCCACCTCGCAAATCCAACAATATCCTGCTGCTAAGAACTCGAAACCAACTAAATCATAAGTTAATCAACAACTGAACAATGTAAAAAAAATGTTGCTGTCTATTTGAGGGTGAAGAGAACTCCTGCTATAATCAAGCCCGCACCAATGAGTAGATTCACGGAGGGTTTTTCTCCGAGTACAAACACTCCTAAAGCCATAGCAAGTACAAAACTTAATTTATCGATAGGGGCAACTTTTGATACAGGCCCCAGCTGCAGTGCGCGAAAATAGCACAGCCAGGAAGCTCCGGTCGCGATACCAGAGAGTATCAAAAATATCCAGGTTTTAGAGCTTAGTCCGCTTATTTTAGTCTGCCGAGTTGCAACAGCGATCACCGTTGCAAAGACCAGTACCACTGCCACACGAATCGCAACGGCGAGGTTAGATGGAACTCCCTCGACTCCCTTCTTGGCAAGAATCGCGGTAAGGCCAGCAAACACTGCAGATAGCAAAGCCCATATTCGATATGAGATCATAATAACTGCCTTAGCCCGGGACATTCCAGGAAGGGAACAGGCTGGCACAACTTTAGAAAACTATTTCCAACACGGTGCCAGCAGATATGAGTTAGATATGCATTCTGGTAAGCACGCCTTCAAACGAAGTATCGACAGTATCATCGCCGCATAGATATCTCCACAGCTTTGAACGTTCGACGTTTTCGGCCCGGCCTTCCTCGCCCTGCCACCGATGGCTGAAACTATTCACGATACAAGAAACTTCATCGCTTTTGTAACCATCCATATTGAATAACCCGTGCTGAGGTTTACCGGTACGCAGCCTTAGTTTGAACATGTATCGTGTCTTATCAGTGAAGTTTGGCTGTGCCCCATGCCATATCGCCTGGTGCAGGAAGGCAATCGTGCCTGCTTTGCCGGCTAACTGAATCTGCCCAGTAATATTCTTGTACCGCGCGATGCTCATATTACTCACTCTACGCAAGTGTGATCCCGGGAGTATAATAGTCGGCCCCATCTCCTTAGGGCAGTCGTGTGAAAAGTACATCGCTTGAATATCGAATGCATACGGCCGGGCGTCGATAATGGAATCGGAGTGCCAGAACTGAGCGGTTCTCTGATTTGCCCCCACGACGTGCAGCGCAGAGTGGTCGTATACAGGGTTTTCGCCCACCAGGCTCTGTAGAATCCCTTTAATCTGAGGAAGCTCGAAAACCGACCGAATAGAGTCCGATACATGCCAGTAGCCTTTGCCCGCTTCCTGATCAGCGTAGACAGCCTGGTTCAGTTCTTCGGGAACTAAACCATCGAACATAAGGAATCCATCTAGTACGAAATGAGCCATCTGTTCTGCGGTCAACAGATGCGATTTATCAACTTTAGGCATGGATAGCTACCTTTCTTTCGAGAGTATATTCGTATGGCAGATGTCCCACTTCGTGCTCATATCCTCTAATATAGCGCGGGAGATTGCACATCTGAAGCACAAACCATCCATCCCGCATAGCATCCAGCGCAGATCGATAGGGAGGCTTATCCTGATCTCCAGCCTGCATCTGCATGGCATCAGCCGGAGCAGCACCATCATATAAAGCCCAGGCGACTACTGTTGAATCGAGATCGGGGCTGTCCAGATGAAGTATTAGAATCTGTTGTCGTAATTTACTCACTTTCAAAATCCTCTCAAAAGAATATGAATATTATTGGCCATATTGAGTAGTGGTTCCTCCACAAGGCATACAAATGTTAGACTCCCACTATACTCTTGAATATAGCCAAGAAGTGGAGTGAGGCCAAGTAGAAGTGAGATTAAATATTCAAAACTTCGAACGTATGCGCGAGATTCTTAAGATGATACTGGATATCAAAAGCGTGCTCAATATCTTCCGGTTTGAGGCGCTCGATAACGATTGGGTCACTCTCGATGGCGCTGCGAAAATCAACTCCACCCCAGGCTTTTGCAGCATTTCGTTGTGCTACTTCGTAGGCTTCTTCTCGCGAGAGCCCAGTGGCAATGAGTGAAAGCATGATCTGCTCAGAACACACCAATCCTCCCATCATCTCCAGATTGCGCTGCATATGTTCGGGATACACAATGAGGGTATCCAGGATGTTGGTGAATTTTTCCAGCATCCAATCGACCATGGTGGTAGTATCGGGAAGAATGACACGCTCGACACTGCTGTTTGTCAGGTCGCGCTCATGCCAGGTTGCCATACTCTCCAGCATCGGGATCAGGTTTCCACGAACTACTCTAGCGAGGCCAGTAACTGTTTCGCAGTTCCATGGATTTCGCTTGTGCGGCATGGCAGAGGAACCTTTCTGACCTGCTGCAAAGTACTCTTGCACTTCCCGTATTTCCGTGCGCGCCATATTTCGTATCTCGGTAGCAAATCTTTCTAGAGATGCTGCCAGGATAGCCAGTGTGGCCATCACTTCGGCGTGCCTATCTCGCGCAATAATCTGCGTGGAGATCAGAGCGACGTCCAGCCCCAGATTGCCGCAAACATATTTTTCTATTTCCGGGCTGATATTTGCATGCGTACCCACTGCGCCAGATATCTTGCCAACACTTATGGCGGTCTTGGCGCGATCAAGACGCTCCATATTGTGGTTCATCTCATCGAGCCATGTGGCGAGCTTAAAGCCAAATGTGATGGGCTCTGCATGGATTCCGTGCGTGCGGCCAATCATGACCGTATTTTTGTGTTCGGTGGCTCTGCGCCGGATAACATTGATGAGGCTCTGCGCCCTAGTAATAATTAGTTCCAATGAATCGTGGAGCAGTAAAGAAAGCGAGGTGTCCACAATATCGTAGGAAGTAACTCCATAGTGAACAAACCTGCCCTCTTCTCCAAGATTTTCAGCCACGTTCTTGACAAACGCCATCACATCATGGCGAGTCTCTTTTTCCAGCTCTGCCATTCTCCCAAGATTAAACTTGGCGCCACTGCGAATTTTTGCTGTGGTGCCAGCCGGAATATGCCCAAAATGCTCAAGTCCATCGCACACTGCGATTTCAACGTCCAGCCATCTCTGAGTCTTATTCTGGGGGCTCCAGAGGTCGCGCATCTCTTTGGTACTATACCTATCTATCATCATTCACCCTTCACAAATACTCTGGCAGACCAATGGTTATACAAACATTGAAACTTCTCTGCGGTGGAATTAGATTACCCGATAACTATTCGCTCTTGACAAAACTACCCAATTCGCTATATAATTAAATGCTTCGCGGGAGTAGTTCAGTGGTAGAACGCCAGCTTCCCAAGCTGGATATCGCGAGTTCGATCCTCGTCTCCCGCTCCAACGAGTTCTTTGCCGGAGTTATTGAAGAGGTTTCAGGCTTCTGCTTCAGTATCGAATGTTGTTTCGGTTACATAAAGTTTTACTGTTTTCATTATACGGAGCCGTACCCAAGTGGCTAAGGGATCGGTCTGCAAAACCGCTATCACCAGTTCGATTCTGGTCGGCTCCTCCATTTTCTGAATACCTATGCTCTCTGCATCCAAACACATTTTTGGATGTAGAATTTATTGGGCTATAATTATTCTAAAATTCCTCCCCATTCAAGAATTCTTCCACGCTTCAACTAATTGAAATTACCATAATGTGTCGAAACTCGTTGCCACAAACTCCCGTACAATTTCTCGCGCAGAATACGCAGATGCGCAGAGCATTTCAAAATAATTAGCGGAAATTAGATTAGATTTGAAATCATTGGTAAAATCACGAATACTTCCTCATGCCTTCTCCGTAATTAGTATAGTTTGATCCAATATAACTTGATCTGAAAAGTTAACGATGCGTTAGGAGGAACTATTATGATGCGACCTCATATAAATGCAATTGCTTGGATGCACATTGTACTGGGAGGGCTCTACGTACTGGGTGGGATTGCAGCATGGTTTGTATTTGCGGTGATAGGGGGCGCTGCTGCAACGGCGGGCAGAGAAGCATTTCCATTTGCTGCCGGGATGAACGTCATTGGCGTACTCATATTCGTGATCGTCGCGGTGCTGGGGATACCTGGCATTCTGCTGGGGTGGGGACTTTTAAAGAATACTGAGTGGGCAAGGATTCTCGGAATTATTCTATCTATACTGAATATTCTCAGTTTTCCATTGGGAACGGTTCTGGGTATCTATAGCCTATGGGTATTCTTCCATCCCGAAACCGTAGCAATGTTTGAAGGATATAGAAGGCAGCGCTACTTCTGATACGTTCATTACGAAATAGGTGCAACGGGAGAGACATTTAATCAAGATGGAAAAACAGCTATTTTTTTGACATTCGACAAAATGACCTCATTTGTATTTTGTAGATCGAGCAGATGCAATTCCAGTCCTGATATTTGCGAACACTGTGGCTGCAACTGAAGAGGTTTCAGTAATTGCGGGGAAGTTCAAAACTTGGAAAGTGAGTCGAGCGAGTAACGCAACTGATTTATCTGGAGTTATCACGTCTGAAAATGGGTGCTACGCACCTGAGATCGGTTTACCAGTAAATCTTTTACGTTCGATTGGCGATACTTATGTTGGTCAAACTAGTAGTGGTAGAAAATCATCAAAACTAAGCGAAACATGGGAAATGATCGTAACAAATACGGTTAAAGAGAAAAAATAACAGTTCTGTCGTGATTACGAGGATACTTTTTGAGACCTAAACCAATGTTGCATATACAGCATAATCACAAATCCGATTTTTTATTTTTCAATAGTTTTCACTCTACTTGCTGGCTGTCAAGGAAACCGAGCAATTATAACAGGAACATATATGAATGTTCCTGGTAGCGGCCTTAGATACATCCAGATCACGCAGGTGAATAACAGTGTGAAGGGATATGCTCAAGCTCTAACACCTCACACTAATCGACCTGAAGGCTTTGCACTCAGTCGAGTGGATTTATCTGGTGACGTTGAAGGAGATACTGTTCGCGTAACTCTGCAGACCTCTTTGAGTTGGCTCCAGTTGACCACGATCAGTGGTACTTGGGATGGCAATCAAATAAAGTTAGATATTCCAGAAAAAACAAATGGTTCTGTAGAGCAGGCTGTATATAAACGTATTACAGTTGAGGAATGGAACCGCAACGTTGAGAAGTTCCAACAACAATGCACCCAACAGGTTGCGCTACTAAAGCAAGAGCAGGCTAAACAGTTATCCATTGACAAGTTACGCAAAGACGAGGATAGTACTAAAAATGACTTGACACGGACTTGGCGTTCTTATGCAGATAACAAGAATGGATTTCAGATTGCTCTGCAAGTCTTAGAAGCTAATAATCGGAATGTGCATACAATGAAAGATCCTCTTAGATGTGCAATTTCATCTGCAAACAGCGCAGATAAAGCTGCACATCATAGTAATGTTTATGGAGCAGAATATCGTGCAGGTCAGGTTCGATACGCGGCAGGGCAAGTTGACTATCAGTTGGGAACTGCAAAATACCAACGCGATCAAGTACAGTCAGCTTTTAATAACTTTATGCAAGGCATCCAATCAAGCAAAACTCAGATAACGACACTTCAAACAAAGCTTGAAATGATTCAAGATCAGTTATACATACTGCTTGGTAAAGACGCAAAAATTGTAAAGTTGAATTTCAAACTTGGTCAAACTAACAAGATTACACCTTGCTATACAAAGTTAGATGTATCAACGCCTATCATAGGGCAAGACCCTGCCGGATGTTATGTGGCGGTTGCTGGAATGGATGAAAAATGGTGCGTAGTCGCTTCGAAAACCTTCAGCTTTTTCTTCATGCCAGCTCCCAACATAAAGATTATTGACGAAAAGTTTTAATAGTCAACTATGCTCCACCCTTGAATATCGTCGAAAGAGTCCGACCAACTATCACTTCGATTTTGGATTAATTTTGAGTGTTTTGAGATGGAGAATGTATCAGGAAACATGATTACAGCCTCCAGATGGCAATTTACCACATGTCGCAACGGCTTCTTGATGTATGTGAATTTCCTCCTGGTAGCAGCTAGTTAAAGGCAGGTAAACTGTATTATGAGTATCGAATTGCAAGATCAGTGGATACTCAAATGTTGCCAAACGCTCAATGATCGTAGCCAGCGATTAGCCTGCTACGATCAGAATTCATAACGCGTATCTCACGACCTCCACCCGCTCAGGTGTGTTCAAATTTGTTGATGCCCATACCCCTTGACTATACCCCGGAACGAGTGTCCGGGAGAGGGGTTGGAGTGAGGCGTTGCCGTCTCCTTCGCGATTCCGATAGCAAATCACGGGGAGAGGAATTGTGGTGATATCACACAGCCACAGGGACTGTACGTTCCCATTTCGCCATCCAGGAAGCTTCTTGTTCACGTTCTGCGCCCACACGCCGTACATCTACAGTTTGCCCGGTATCGGCTGCCTGCACCGCTCCCAGCGCTAGCGCAAGTGTATTCAGGTTATCTCTCCCGCTAGTTTCAGGTTCCATCCCCTTTTCGATGCAAGCTTGCCAATGATAGAGATCATAAGTATGCCCACTCGCGCCTATCGATTCGGCATGGATAGGCTCACCCCATATATCGGGTAGAGGCGTGAAGAAGTGCTGATCTGTATAGATTGAGAGATCAGCATCCTGCCGAAAAAGTCGGATTGGGCCCCACTCATCGCGCTGATTCCAAACGAGTGAACCTTTAGACCCGGTAATCACCCATCTGCCATTCCATCCTGTATCTACCCCTGGAGCAGCAAACGTACCGCTATAGTTGACACGCGCTCCCCCCTCAAATTCTATCCAAACAAATGCATTCATATCTCCTGCGGTATTACTTACGCTGGGATTCCATGTTTGCGCTGTTATCTTGGCGCCGTTTTTGCCAATAAGATACCGCATCATATCGAAATGGTGTACCGCCATATCCATCAAAAAGGGATGCGGCATTATTTTTCGCCAACCCTGTAGCAGCCCCTGAATCTGGAACTCAACTACCATGTGATCGATTTCACCGATGGCTCCCTGAGATATCAATCGCCTGAGAGTACGCGGCTGATCTTGATAGCGATACTGCTGTGTTACCATCAATATTCTATCAAATTCTCGTGCAGACTGCACCATTCTTTGTGCAGCACGCATATTTTCTGCAATCGGTTTCTCTACTAATACGTGAAGGCCGGCTTCCATTGCGGATATGCTGGTAGTAGGGTGACAAGGAGCAGGTGTTACATCGATCAGACCGTCCGCATCTACTGAGTTCAATGCATCCTTCAACTGAGTAAATCTGCGTTCAGGAGGCACTCCGGTTATGTCACCTGCGGCCGTAAGTGCCTCCGGATTCGGATCAACCAGAGCCACATGTTCAGTTACATTGCAATCCCTGACAGCATAGAGCCAGCTCATTCCAAAATTACCAACTCCAGATTGTATCACCCTCATTCTATCAGTTCCCCTTAAAAAAATATCCAAATAATTTCAAAAAATTAGTTCGAGCCTTCAATTTCGCTTGCTTTTTCGTTGTATAGCTAAGTTAATGATACATTATAACGCTTAATCGTTTAACCTGCAAGTATTAGCACTTCGTAAAGGTGTCTATTTTTTCACAATTGGAAAAAAACGGGAAACATACGGGTGAGTACTCGCACCATTCTTCAATAGAAGATGAAAATTTTACCCTCACCCCCTGCCTCGATTCGTGATAATTTAAGAGCCTCTTGCAAAAGTCGAAAAATATCATAAACACCCTTCGCGCCCTCACCCCCCGGCCCCCATAAGCGTTAGGTTAAGCTGTAAAATAGGGTTTCACAGTAGATTTTATGCGACCAAATGAATTTCTTCGCTTGGTAGCCTGCGGCTAAGTGTCCTTCGGACACGGGATTCGATGATGCTAGAATCGTGTGCGAAGCACACTCGGCGGAACGCCACCTAGCTAAGAAATTCATTTCGTCGAGTCAGTGTATCTAACCTAACGCTTATGCCCCCCGACCCCCTCTCCCAAAAACAGGAGAGGGGGTGACTTTGGCATGGGTTTGCCTGTATTTTATTAGGTTTTGATCTCACTACAAGCTCATCCCTTGCTTGTATGTAATGTGAAGACCAACGATTTAAAACTCCCCCCTCTCCTGTTTTTGGGAGAGGGGGTCGGGGGGTGAGGGCATCCGCCATCTAATTTGGTGGAGGTTTATTTTGCACACACCGAAATCCTACAGTAAGGTTAGCAATCGTCCGGGGGGAAGAAAAATATCTGTGTGCACATCGGTGATGGCTTCTGTCTGCGGTGGCTGTACTTCCTCGAATCACATGATATTTTTGCTCGAACAATATGCGGTGAAATTTGGAGTCAGAATAGGCAGCATACCAGCTCGAAGTCCATTGGCAGACGTTGCCTACCATGTCCACACAGCCATACGGGCTGATACATGCAGTGACACGACCTTGCGGATCCGCATTTTTGGCAGCGACGATACCGATATCATAGATATTTCCCCAGGGGAACACTCTTCCGTCTGTGCCACGTGCAGCTTTTTCCCACTCTTGCTCCGTAAGTAGTCGCTTACCAAAATATTTAGCGTAGGATGCAGCCTGATTCCAATTCACGAGGGCTGGGCATAGATCTTTTCCATCAGGATAGACCCAGGTTTTATCAAATCGCGTATATTGAAGATTCGTGACCAGGTATTTATCGATCCAGAAAACAGGTAAAACTTCTTTCCGAAGAGGCCCTTCATCTCGGTCGCCTTCATCGGAGCCCATCTGGAAAGGAGAAGCGCTTACTTTAACCATACTTTCAAGATCGAGGGGAATTGATGGAGGAGGAGTACCCGGCTGAATAAGTATTGGTACATCGGGCCTTGCAGGGGTATTCATATCGTGCAGAAGAGCAGCTTTTTCGATGAGTTGGTGATATCGCCCGTACCAATAAGCCAGTAGGAACTGGCTGGGCGCATCCTGCCAGGTGCCATCAATTTCGATATCGCCCTCATTGGTACGGATTTTCTGTTTTCGAGATTCGGGTTCTCCTTTATATTCCAGCAGGGAATTAAGAGTATGCGAATCGATTCCTTCTCTGAGATGCCGCTCCATCACGAAATCATAATATGGGTGATGCAGATACTGGAATGCCATCCAGTTCCGTCTCATGGCCGTTTTGAACAGATCACGCAAGGCTGCCCCTTTTTCATATGCCATGAGTCGATCTAGCGCTTTGATCATACTCATATCTTCATCCTGATGACCGTTGCGCTCCATCGCAGCGAGGTCTACTTGTACGGCCTCCTCAGCATAGTGTTCATATTTTATCAGCCTTAGGTATTCGTTCATAAAACTTTGTTCACGAGTAATTCGGAATGCGCAAATTAGATTTTCCAGAGCTAGCAGAGCATTTAGATGATCGTGAGGCAACTTGGAGCTCATGTTACCCTGCAGAGTCATCTTATCATAGTCATCTGTAATCCGCATCTTATTTGTGAGCACTCTCCTCATGACTCGGGAGACGACAGCACTAATTTGAATTTTTTCTGAATCATTTGCAGCGAGATCGAAAAAAGTAGAAAGGCCGAGAAGCCAATCTGAAAGCTGAATGACACTTGTATCCCCAAGCCAGAGGTAACCAGGCATCGATTGAGATACATTCCACTTTTCGGTGTTATAATACTTACGCTTTTCAATACCTGGTTTTATAGACTTAATATAGGCGCATGCTATGCAGCCGGGTGTGCCGGTCACCTTCTCAAGATTCAGCAGTGCCATCGCAGTGTTAACTGCTGATTTGCGCGTAAATGAACTTGAAGTGGTGGCAAATTCAAAAGAAAGTGATTGCAGATATTCACCAGTACGACTGCAAACTTTATCATAATCATCTCGAATTAGTACCGGACTGCCCGAAACTGGGCAAATGATGGTGGGGATGATAAGGCCGTCGAAGTTGTGATCTTGCTGCACTCTTCGAGTGAGTACCAGCACCTTGTCTGCCAATTCAGTTTTAGTGGTTGAAGTTTGTGGGTTTTGAAAACAGATAAGACTGAATAAGAGCAGAAACATGCATCCTCCATGATGTTAAGCCGACTTTCTGAGAGATAAAGAGGATATCACCTTTACGAAAGTGTGTCAAGTTGATTATAAATTTAAAACAAGGGAATCACTAGTTACAGGACGAATTAAACAATTAAGGTGCTGTGAACGACTGTGCGTATATTAAGGATGTGACTCATGCGTGTGATGATATGGTGTGATATGGAAGGTATTGCGGGGATATCTGTTTGGGATCAGGTGAACGGTGGAGCGGCTCTCTATGAAGAGGGACGACGTCTCTATACAGCTGAGGTGAATGCAGCTGTGAGAGGCTGCAAACGGGCCGGTGTAGATGAGATAGTTGTCGTAGATGGGCACGGAGCCGGGGGTGCCTGGAATTTCAAAAGTCTCATCCCGGAACAACTGGAGAGTGGAGCCGAGTATGTACTTGGCCATCCATGGGCAAGATACATTCTCCCATTGGAACAGGGCTGCGATGCCGTGCTATTCGTAGGAGCACACGCCATGGCTGGCACGCCAGATGGTATTCTATGCCACACGGTTTCAAACCAGGCCTGGTACAACGCCCGTATCAACGAGACTCTCGTGGGTGAATCAGGGATAATCGCAGCCATCTGTGGCGACTTCAACTGTCCGGCAGTTTTCGTTTCGGGTGATGCAGCAACTTGCAAAGAGGCACAGGAATTATTAGGTGAGAAGGTCGTATCAGCGGTAGTTAAAACGGGATTGGGCAGGTATTCTGCGAGGCATCTTCCTTCGAATGATGCTTGTGCTCTCATCGAAGGCCAGGTTTATGGAGCTCTCATCCGCAGGGAATGGCCAGATCCGCTTAAATTCACCGGGCCAGTCTCTTTCAGTGTGGAACTGGCCACGCCAGATCGTGCTAACGACTTTCTTGGAAAACCTGGTGTAGAGCTTGTAAACCCCCGACTTCTCGTTTCCCGAGCAGATACTTTCTGGCAGGCGTGGGATCAATTCTGGGTGAGATAATATGAACCAAAACTTACAAACATGGCTATCAAGCCAGATCGAATCTCTTAAAGAACAGAATCTATATAAACCCACTTTTGTGATGGAATCTCCCTCTGGTGGGCGCATACATGTAAACGGCCATTCGAATTTAATTAACCTATCGAGTAATAATTACCTTGGCCTTGCCAATCATCCCAAACTCAAAGCGGCAGCGATTAAGGCGGTCGAGCAGTATGGCGCTGGAGCAGGCGCAGTACGGACTATTATCGGCACGATGAGTCTGCATGTGGAACTAGAACAAAAACTGGCAGCCTTCAAGCATGTAGAGTCTACAATTGTTTTCCAGAGCGGATTTACAGCAAATGCTGGCGTCATTCCAACTATCACAGATAGTGACGACGTGATAATCACCGACGAGTTAAATCATGCCAGTATCATTGATGGCGTTCGCCTATCTAAAGCGGCCCGTAAGATCTATAAGCACTGTGATATGACCTCTTTGAAGGAAGCATTAGAGCAGAGCGCCGAGGCCAAAAAACGCCTTGTTATTACAGATGGCGTGTTTAGCATGGATGGCGATATTGCTCCGCTACACGAAATTGTTGATCTCGCAAAAGAGTTCGATGCTTCTATTATGGTGGATGACGCACACGGGTCAGGCGTGCTGGGTGGCGGCAGAGGAACTGCCTACCATTTTGGTGTTCACAACGAGATAGATATTCAGCTCGGAACGCTTTCGAAAGCAGTCGGGGTTATGGGGGGCTATATAGCCGGAACTTCCATGCTTATCGACTGGCTGACACAGAGGGCTCGCCCATTTTTATTCAGTACGGCACACCCGCCGGCCACAGCCGCGGCAACCATCGCCGCGATTGAGCTGATGGAAACTGATCCATCACTGACCCAGCGACTCTGGGATAACGCTGCCTACTGGAAAATTGGACTGCGAAATCTTGGTTTTGATACGGGTATCTCAGAGACTCCTATCACTCCAGTGATGATTGGAGAGGAGGCAAAAGCGCTAGATTTTCAGCGTGCATTATTTGAAGAAAATGTGCTCGCGCTTGCAATCGTGTTTCCGACGGTGTCGCGCGGTAAAGCCCGCATCCGTACGATGCCCTCCGCTATGCATCATTTAGAGGATTTTGATGATGCCTTGAAAGCTTTTGAAAAAGTAGGAAAGAAGCTTGATATTATCTGAGCAGGCAAGGGGATTGGGGGGTTAGGCAAAGCAATAATTAAATATGCACTTTCTTTGAGTTTTGTAATCATCTCGATTGACTATAAGAATGGCTAATAATCAAGCAGGATTTCGGTCTGTCCTGCTTGAAATACGCGATATTAAACATCTTGAATGGTGGAGCAGAATTCATTGACGAATAGTAATAGCATGCCCAGAGGATCTATGAGTACCACGAAGCGAAAGGAGACTGTTACTGCCCTTATTTTTGCTCTGCCATGGTTTATTGGATTTTCGGTTTTTCTGCTCTATCCTCTGCTGGCATCGGTCTACTACAGTTTCTGCGACTACTCTGTTTTGCGTCCTCCGGTTTTTATAGGAGCAGCTAACTATACCGAGTTGTGGCACGATGAGGTCTTCTGGAAAACACTTCAAAATACCTCCATCTATACTGTATTTGCCCTGCCGCTGGGAGCATTGGTTGCGCTCTCACTGGCGATGCTTCTCAATGCCAAAGTAAAAGGGCAGACCGTTTATCGAACTATCTTCTTCGTTCCATCACTCGTGCCACAGGTATCACTAGCAGTACTCTGGCTATGGTTGTTCAATGGCGAACACGGGATTATTAACTTTGTTTTGAATAAATTCCTGATTCCTCTTCATATGAAAGGCCCGAACTGGCTAAGTGACGATAGATGGGCGAAGCCAGCGCTGGTTCTGCTGGGAGTATGGGGTGTTGGTAATGCCATGGTGATCTATCTTGCGGGGCTTCAGGACGTTCCTCAGGCACTATACGAAGCAGCAGATCTTGATGGGGCTACTTGGTGGGCAAAAACCAGGCATGTCACGCTGCCGATGCTCTCGCCCGTGATACTGTTCAATCTGATTATGGGCATTATAGGCACGCTCCAAGTATTCACCGTTCCCTACGTGATGTTCCCAGGTGGTTCCCCAGCACGATCTACCTATTTCTACACCATGTATCTATTCGATAATGCCTTCATCTATCATAAAATGGGATATGCTTGCGCAATGGGGTGGATAATGTTTCTGATTATCCTGGGGCTGACATTCATCTCCTTGAAAATGTCTGAACGACATGTATACTACGGCGGAAGTTAATTTTTGAGGTCATTAATGTGTGGGTGGGGAAGGTTTCAATTCTTGATCGAGTGCTGTAAGTTCCTGTTTGGCTAGTTGATATTGTGGATCGTAGAAGAGAGAGATCTCGAGTGAATGACGAGCATTTGGTAGTCGGCCTGCCTTGCGGTATGCTGCGCCGAGGTGATAGTACATGGTTTTAAGTTCCGACCTATTTTCCGGGCTTCTTTCTGCTTCTTCCGGCAGCCGGCCTATTGCCTGGTTGAGAATATCTATTGCCTGATCGTATCTACCTGTTTTGTAGAACACCCAGCCGTAACTATCTTCCACTCCTGCCAATTCCATCTGCCTCATTTCTGAATCTGGTTCGTTTTTCGTAGCTGCCAATGCCTGGCTGATTAATTTTTCCGCACGCGGCATATCCACGTTGTTATCCGCAAGAATATAACCCAGAGTGTTCTGAGTGACAGCAAGATTTGGAGCTAGCTGCACTGCACGTTCTGCTGCCTCTATAGCCTTGCTTTGAGGGGAGTCGGTAATAGTTTCGGAGAGGGCAATGGCCAGACTGATATATAGCATTGCACGATGCTCTGCGGGAGCGTATTTGCATATTTGAGCTCCCCGTTCCGCATACTCCTGAGTGAGATCCCAACGCTGTGCCTGCTGGCTCCAACCACAAATTTTCAAAAAAGTTTCTGGAGAGTCGGCGTTTTTAGCCAATAGATCATCATACACTTGGTGTACTTTAAAAAGATCATTTACTTTTAACGCTTTTACAACTTCTTCTGGAGGTTGAGCGGCCGGTGGACGGAGCAGGCTTGGTAGTAGCTGCCAACCCAAAAAACCGCAAGCTAATAGAAAAATGAATGAGGAGATTAGCTCTCCACGGTGGTTCCGCGTATTTGGCAGCATACGTTCGGTCACTCCAAACTAAGTTGTTATGTTGGTAATATATAGTCAAATTAACTATCTATCATTCTAACTATACGGCATCCGCACTTCTAATGTTCTCCCAAAATAAGTACAAAATGAAATCGAGGACGATTTCTGATGATTTTTATTTTGGTACGTGGTATTCTCATCACAGATATGAGAGTCTCGGTGACTTTTCTTCAATATGATTGTCTCATATTCAGGTGGAATAAGTATCCGGATACGATATTTTCTCCAGAGAAAATCTGCGTTAATCACCCGGTTTAAGCAAAATATGCATTTTAATTATATTGATCAGGAATAACACGAATTCATGTCTCCTAAGTTCAGAAGTAATTTTAGTCTTTCGGCTTTCGCCGCTTCATCGACTGCTCTATTAAGTGTGCTGGTTTGGACATGTTCTTCTGGGGCGGTGACATTTGCAGGAGAACGACCAGCCTTGGAGCGTAGGTTTCGCAGTGAAGTGAAACCATTTTTACAATCCTACTGTTTCTCCTGCCATGGCAAAGATAAGCCTCAGGGGCAGCTCGACCTCACCTCATTTACAAGCATGGCATCCGTAGCGAAAGACTATCCGCACTGGTCCCTCGCGATGGAAAAACTATCTGCAAAGCAGATGCCGCCACCTGCTGTCCCCAAACAGCCTTCAGCTAAGCAGCGTGAGGCAGTCATAAGCTGGATTAGGGCCGTCCGACTTTACGAGGCACAGCGGAACGCTGGAGCCCCAGGGCCTGTGCTGGCGCGCCGCTTGAGCAATGCAGAGTACGACTACACAATCCGAGACCTCACAGGCGTCGATCTTCGCCCAACTAAAGAGTTCCCTGTCGACCCGGCAAACCAGGAGGGTTTCGATAACTCAGGAGAGTCGCTCACCATCTCCTCTGGCTTGATGAAGAAATATGCACAGGCGGCAAAAGGAATATCTGATCATCTGGTTCTGACATCTACTGGGCTTGAGTTTGCGACTCATCCCGTTCTGGTGGAGACGGATCGTGACAAATTTTGCATCCTGCGCATCGTCGATTTCTACCGAAAACAGCCGACTGACTTCGCCGACTACTTCCAGGCTGCCTGGCGTTATCAGCATCGAGCGGCTTTAGGCATTCCCAATGCGACACTACAAATGGTTGCAGCACAGTCGAAAGTCAGCCCGCGATACCTGGAGTTGATCTGGAAAACCCTTACTACTCCTGGAGAAAAAATTGGTCCTCTAGCGAGACTTCAAGGATCCTGGAAAGAGCTTCCTTCACCGGATACAACACATCCGAATGCAGCATGTCAAGGCTGTGTGGCAATGCGAGATTGGGTAGTAGGACTTCGTAAAAAAGTAGCTTGGAAATTCTCAAACCTCCATGTCCCCCGCGAGTTCTCCGAAGGCGGCCAGTGTTTCGTTCTCTGGAAGGATAGGCAGTATGCCTCTCACCGGCGCATGCTTAATCCAGTAAATTTTCAAATTGGTGGTGTCCCTCCTTCTCATATGGTTCCTGCTCAAGGGAAAGGGAGCAAAAGACAGTCGGAACATAGTGTATTTGATCCCGCAGACCCCGACCTCTTTATTCTAAAGGAAGAAGCCGCACGTGCGCAGTACAAGGCGGCATTTGAGCGTTTCTGCAGTGTCTTTCCAGATGCATTCTACATTGCAGAGCGCGGCAGGATGTTCGTAGACGATCCGGGTGACCAAGGCCGTCTCCTGACTGCTGGTCTTCACAACTCGATGGGCTACTTCCGAGATGATACTCCTCTTATGGAACTGATGCTGGACGAAAGCGGCCGCAAGGAACTGGAACATCTGTGGGCAGATTTTGACATGGTCGCCTTCATACCTGAGCGAATGCACCTGGAGTTCTTCGTGTACGAGCGTGCCGAGGCAAGAACCATTAACGATCCCGAGTTCAACTTTGCTCGCCCGGAGGATAAGGACGCCGTTTCGGATGTAAAAATCAAGAAACTGGCCGACCTCTACTTAGCCAAAGCGAAGCGGAACGGCGGCGATTCGATCACCCTTCTGGCCATCGAAGATCACTTCAAGCGAGTATCCATCAATATTCGGAATGCCGAGAAAGAACGCCTTGCAGCGGAGCCGGTGCATTTAAAGGCTCTCATCGACTTCGCTCGTCGGGCATATCGCAGGCCGATGACGGAGGCAGAGAAATCTAACCTGTTAGCATTTTACCATTCGCTGCGGCATAAAGAAGGCCTGAATCACGAGGACGCCATCCGCGACTCGGTGGTCAGCATCCTCATGTCACCGAACTTCCTGTTCCGTCTCGACCTTGATACGGCTCCCAGTGCATACATGCCAGCCACCGGCTTACTAAATGCGTCAGCTGCCGTACGTACCGCCTTCACTGCACCACCAAGTAACAGCGGCGTACAACCTCTTGGTGACTATGCGCTTGCAAGCCGGCTGAGCTATTTCCTATGGGCGAGCATGCCGGATGAAGAGCTTCTCGCTCATGCTGCCGCGGGCGATCTGCGCCGCCCTGAGGTTCTGGCAGCACAGTCTCGACGGATGCTTGCCTTGCCTCGCACCCGGGCGCTTGCTTTGGAGTTTGTAGGCAATTGGCTTGATTTCCGCCGATTCGAAGAGCACAATGCTGTGGATCGAGAACGGTTCCCCGCCTTCAATGATGACCTGCGTGAAGCGATGTTCGAGGAGCCTCTGCACTTCCTGATGGATGGGTTTCAGAACAATCGTTCCGTTCTGGAGTTGATTTATGGGAAGCACACCTTTGTAAATGCGCCTCTTGCCAGGCACTATGGCATGACTGATGTTAAGGTATCCGGAAACGACTGGGTTCGCGTGGATAACGCTGATCACTACGGTCGAGGCGGCTTGTTCCCAATGGCAGTATTCCTGACCAAAAACTCACCTGGTTTGCGCACCAGCCCCGTGAAGAGAGGCTACTGGGTTGTACGTCGGCTTCTGGGTGAGTACATCCCACCTCCGCCCGCAGTTGTGCCAGAATTACCGAAGGACGAAAGCAAAATGGGGGAGCAAACCCTGCGACAGGCGCTCGTGCAGCACCGCTCTAATCCAGTCTGCGCTAGCTGTCATGCGAGGTTCGACTCCTACGGGCTGGTCTTCGAAGGATACGGGCCGGTTGGTGAACTGCGCAGCAAAGATCTTGGCGGGAAACCGGTTGACGACAAAGCGCCATTTCCGGGCGGCATCGAACGCTCCGGTGTGCCCGGCTTGGAAGAGTTCGTCCGCCAGCATCGCCAGCAGAATTTTGTTGACACTCTTAACCGCAAATTATTGTCTTATGCATTGGGACGCAGCCTGCAGCCTTCAGACGATAACCTACTGCTGCAGATGCAGCATCGATTGGCCGCCGGGAACTATCGCTTCGGAACCTTAATCGAAACGATTGTCACCAGCCGTCAATTCCTTAATCACCGCACGATGACTACACTAGCGAGGAATTAAATACTATGTCGAACAAAAATCAATTAACTGTCGGGCCTCTCTCTCGACGCCTATTCCTCCGTGGTACAGGTGTAGTCATGGCATTGCCGTGGCTCGAATCCCTTCCTGTGTGTGGGGCCGCTGCAACTGCGGTGAAGTCGACCGATACACCACCAAAACGTTTTATAGTTCAGTTCATGGGTACGGGCATCAATCCGGATCAGTGGTCTGCCTCTGGCGAAGGCGCCTCCATGCAGCTCAGCAAGAGCCTGGAGCCGCTGGAGCCGTTCAAAACCAAGCTCAACGTGATCAACGGCCTGTTCAATAAACCGTCTACCGGCGTCGGCATCCACCCGGGCATGACCGGCAACATTCTCTCCGGGATGCCGCTTACCAAGGGAGCTGTGCTGCATGGCGGTATCAGCGTAGATCAAGTATTGGCCGCGCATCTCGGCCAGGATACCGTACAGCCGAGCCTGGTGCTGGCGTGTGAACAGCCTCTGACAGGCTACCACGAGTCGAACTTCTCGATGGCCTACAGCTCGCACATCTCATGGCAAACCGCAGACTCTCCCGTCTCAACGGAGGTCTATCCTTCGCTTGCTTTCGACAGCCTGTTCGAGAACAGCGGAAGCCGGCGAATGGAGAGCATATTAGACCGCGTCAGTGAAGAAGCTTCTGGCCTTCGACGACGAATCAATCAGGACGACCGCGCTAAATTGGACGAATACCTGACGAGCGTGCGGGAGGTGGAGAAACGCGCCCAAAAGATGCGCGGTGACCTGGGGAAAGCCGCCGGCAAAGCGAAGGATCAGGGGAAGCCGCTGGAGATGATGAAGCGACCCGAAAACGGTCTGCCGGAAGATATTCGAGATCACATGCGCCTGATGTGCGACGTAGTGGCTCTGGCCATTCAGACGGATAAAACCCGTATCGCCAGCATGCTGATGTGCCGCGATCTCTCTGGTCTATTCTACCCGTTTCTGCATGTTCGGGATGCACACCATCTCGCTTCCCACCGCGACACCTCTGAAGACTATGGGCATATCACCCGGTTCTATATCAGCCAACTGGCTTACCTCGCCGGCAAACTGCAGGCCATGCCGGAAGGCCAGAGCAACGTGCTGGATAACACCTGTATCCTATGGCTTTCAAACATGTTCTCCGGCTCCAATCACGACAATACCAAACTTCCAATACTCACAGTGGGAAATCTGGGTGGTGAACTGAAGTCCGGCAGGGTTTTAGAATATAGGGATAAGGGCAATGAGAATCGTAAACTCTGCAGTTTGTACTTATCTTTGATGGATAGAATGGGTGTGAAGCTAGATCGTTTCGGAGATGCTGACACCCGCCTCGAAGGCATATAGATATGACTGAGTATAGCGGCAATCAAACCTCGCTGTATGAAGTCGCCATGCCAGATGTTTTGGATTTCGCGATGTAAGGACATATCTATGTCGAATTCTGCTTCATTAGATTTTCAGCAGATTCTACTGCATCCAACACTTGCCTATGAAGAAGGCTTGAGCTTCTTTAAAGGAGTTGGTCTTATGAATGATACTCTGAGACAGCTTGCCAATGATTTGGATGACCTGGAAATCAGTTACAATTTGATTGGTGCGATCGCGCTCAATCAGTTTGGTTATCATCGATTCACAGTGGATATTGATATACTTATGACCACAGAAGGTCTCCTGAAATTCCATGATAAGTTAGTAGGTCGAGGATATAGACCGGAATTTGATGGGAACACCAGGAAGTTTCGGGCTACCAAGGAAAACGTTCCCATTGAGGTGTTTACTGCTGGTGAGTATCCTGGAGATGGAAAGCCAAAATCAGTAATGTTCCCGGATCCTGCTGAGTATTGGTTAGAAATAGATGGAATAAAGACAATAACGATTGAAAAACTGGTAGAACTTAAGATTGCTTCGGGGTTGACTGGAGCCGGCAGGCGGAAAGATCTGGCCGATGTACAAGAACTTATTTGGGTTCGAGAATTAGACGCAGCTTTTGCAAATCAGATTGGCGAGTACGTTCGTTCAATATATTTGTAACTCCACAATGAGATTGTCGATGCCAAAAATCAGCTCTCTGCTCCAGATAAAGATACACTATAAATTTTCTTAATGCTGCCATGATTTTCTAAGTCTTCAAAGCTTCTTCCACTCAACATATTTCATCCCCAAACTTTTAAAACGAATGCTATGCAAAATATATTTGCAATCCTTTTGCGTAAGGTTCGTATAGAAATCTTTCCATTTCGGCAGTTCAACTTTTGACTGATCCGCCAACCACATAAATTTCTCAAGAAGCTTAATATTGCTTGTATGGAAAGTCGCTAAATCGAGCGAGTTATCTCTTCTGGCGCAAATATCAGGTTTATCCTAAAATTGTAATGTAACATGAACATTTCCAATCTGCTTTCGTCCGTAAATTCATCACACAATTGCATGGTGTTTACATAACAATTTAGTCGGGATTTATGCGAATAAATCCCGACAATTTTAAGTACAGTAATGACGTGTTTATCCTTCAAGATTGGGAGAAAACCATGGATATCGTTGACAAGTCCCCAAATTATAGAATAATATCAAGAAGCTTTGCCATGCTAAGTATATCGACTATTCTCTTAGCTCTGACGACGGCAGCCTTTGCACAGTCGGCATCTCATAATGGAAAATCAGCTTCGGAGACACATATTTTAAAAGAGACTGCACTCCGAGGTGAACAGCCAGCATTTTTAAGTTCTCCGCCAGAGCGAATATCTATTTATACTTCCGATAGCCAACTTCGCGCGGTCAGTGCACAGTATCTCGCACTAACTCATCTCAGCGAGGGTAATAATAAAAGAATCTATCCGAAAATCGATAAAGTGAGAAAATCAATGGCTTCAAATCGGCCTCTCCAAGCTCTTCTGCAATCCCCGCAAGTCGGCGACCGTCTTCGAAAAGCGCTGCAGAACACCATCCTATTTATCGGTGTCCCAGGATATGGAGAAGACGGATATAACGATTTCAATGCGCTTAGCTTGCCAGGTAACAGAAAAAACGGAAATATCAATGGTAAATTTTTAAATATTTTCAATCGGCCAGAAATAACCGCAAATAGATCACGACAGAATTCTGTGCAGTTAACTCCCTCTCCGGACGAGTCAAAAACTGCCACGAAGCCAAATCTTAATCTCGGCTTTCTTTCAGATATCCAGCCCCAGAAATCTCCGGATCCTGCTGCAGTGCCCCGCCGAGGAGGAATGGGCGGCAGGGCAGCTCCTCTGCGCGATTTTTCAGCACTCATATCCATGTCCAGTAATAATCAACAGGCCACACTTTATGTCTTTGGAAGCATTCCAGCAACAAGTGATATGAACATGCCCTTCAACTTTACGGTCGAAGCCAAATGCTATGCACCTGCCCAAGGAGCGGTTACGGTGGACTACAACACCCCACCAGAGATAAACACACTTCTAGATAAACAGTATTTAGGACGAGGAACAAATTTATCACCAGAATCAGCGGGCTACTTCTGTTACATCTATCCTCTAACAATCCCTGATACAGGAGGGCAGTTCGATATTTTGATCAGCTACTGGATGAACGAATCGTTAGCACTGACTCATGGTATTGCTGTTGCGAAACGAAGTTCAACGTCGCATATTGATATTTCATCTGCTTCTGACTTGATAACTATCCCAATGACACGAATACAGTATTTTCAAAAAGACTATCGTTATAGTCTCCTACAATCAACAGTTATTGGGGATCGAATCAATTTATTTAATTTTCGCAGGAATAAATAACCACTCAGGTTGTTAATCACGGAACATTACAGAAAATATTTTTTGAACCGCTAATTGTGCTAATGGATGCCTTTCATTTGCGCAGTTCGCGATATTCGCGGTTACTCATTCAACAATACCAACTGCAATCTCTGCGTTTCGGAGCGCTTTGTTCTCCAGGGAATAGATAAGTTCTGTAAAAGTAGGTTTGCGTTCCGGCCAGGAATTTGTAAGTTGTTGGATTCTTGAGGCAATACCAGCAGGATTGAAATCTCGCCAGTGCGTTTTGTAGTCCGACATATGGAGTTGATTCATCAGATTGTCCACTTTGGGATCGTAAGAAAGTGCAAAGGACGGGGTCTTCATACCTGCAGCGAATATTAACGTATGCAGTCTCATCGCTATGACGGACTCCATGGCTCCAATAACACCTAAGAGTTCCTCGGGCGTATGATGATTCCGCAAAATCAAAGTTCCATGCCTCATGGCTGCAATCTGATCAGCAATAACAAGATCTTGAGGAATCTGCATGGGTATCAAAATCGTTTGTGCGCTGCTCTGGTTTTCTAATTCATCAAGCAGTTGGGAATAGTGCGCCGCTGACGCTGTTTTTCCCGCCTCACTCCAGGATCGAAGTGACACCCCTATCAAAGGTTTATAGGTGGGAATCTGCTCCTCGTGGAATAGTGTCTGAACTCTTTCTGAAGAGACAGGCTTTAGACAGAATGCCGGGTCGGCCGTCACTTCCAGATTAGGATTGACCACCCCAATATCGTGTAGTATTCGTGCTGAGGCTTCGTCGCGAACTGTAAGATAAGCAGCACGATTCGCGACATTACGAACAAGAGCACGGGATATTTTCCGCCTGAGCGGGCCGATGCCTTGCGCGTAAAACATCACGGGAACATTCAAACTCAATGCTGTTCGAATCACCCAGATATAGTACAAAAGCGACCGCAGACTGCTAGTATCCTGAAGTAGACTGCCACCACCAGATATCAATAAATTTGTATTTTTGAGTGCTTTCCGAACCTGCATTCTGTCCATTCGATATATGGCAGGCAGGTTATGCTGAGCAGTCGTCGATGTAGGATTCTGAGAGAGAACTGTTAGTTCTATTTTTTCGCCTTCAATCGTTTTAAATGAGGATTTGATTCCTGCCAGCACTGCCTCATCGCCGGCGTTACCACAGCCATAGTATCCGGAGACCAAAATTTGAGCGGGTGATTTCAATCGGCTTGTGCCTTCAATATCGACGGTTCCGGCATCAATTTCTCAAGTAACAGAAACATTACCACGCCTAAAGTGCTGCCTAGCAACAGCCCTAACGCTGCATGCCATGCAGAGATAATGAGAGGAGTGTGGATATGGCAGAAGGTATTCAAGAGCGATACCTGGCCGAGACAGCCAATGATGAAACAGGGAATAGCTAGCTTGGTTTTGCCTCGCCACCACCAAGCAATCGCCAGTATAAAAGCGGGATGCCCGCCCAATAGTTCTTTGGTACGCGGGCGCACTGGGAATATATGATCCATGATTGAGCGTGTCTTCATTTCGAATCCGGATACTCCAGTTCCCGGATCATTACCAGAGCGTGCAACCACAAGGGCCAGCAACGCGAGGCCAAGTATCCCCAAAAACAAGGTTCCATATCGTGCAGGTTCATCGAGAACAGACTTCAATTTCGAACCGCAGCGATTTCGATAGCTTTCCCAGGTTTCCTGTGGAAGTGTCGTCCCTCCTGCCAGTACAGTAAAAACGACAATCAAGATAGGAGCGGCGTGCTGTAATTTGATACCCAAAAATTGGTTCGCAACTACCATAAATGGTTCAGTCGAAAGCAGTCCGATCACATGAAAAATGCCAATAACCGTAATCCCGACAGCAATGAGCATCGTCATAATTGCTTTATATATACACTGCATTTTAGTCAGTGAGGCCGAAGCGCTGATTTTAGATCGAGGAAGTGTGATTAAACATGCACACGTCGGGAAGACAATCCCAGCAGTGAGTGCTGCTACTTTTCTACCCATTTCCCCCCCGAAATAGGCTGCTGCACCAAACAAAAGGCTGCTCAGCAAAATCAAAACTCCAGATTTAGAGGAAGGTATTGGAATCATGAGTGACATCATCCATATTAGCGCAGCGCCTGTACTCAGTCCAGCGATCAGAAAAACCAGTTTTGGTATTCCTGTCTCTTCAAAAATTCGCGCGCTGCCAAAATGAATACCTCCTCCTGTCAGTAGTGAACCTTTCGCCATCTCTGTTTTGATCTTATGGAAAAATTTTAGATTTTCGCTGACCGCATCGGAACCGGTCTGTGTAAGGAGCCTTACATAACAGAATCTGATATTCCGCTCTCGAACAGCACGAACGAACCTTTCTATAATTTCATTTTCATCCAGCGTTCCCATCTCTCCGGTTTGAATGCTGTGGACACGAACATAGTCGCCATGGAGTGCAGCAGAGATCTTTTCATCACCCTTCTGTTTTCCAAACTCTACCGCTCCGTATACCAATCCGGTGGGAGTAAGTGGAGAAGTTTCTTGACTAGCGATAGTAACGGAAGAGTTTCGAAGCAGATCGGCAGTAGTTTTCTCCAGTCCACGATATCCGAGCGCTTCCTCACCATTAAATATAACAGTGGAAGCTCCCTGATTCTTCAGGCTGTGCAACACGTTCGAGGCAGCCGATTCGCTTACGCCTGCAAAATTTCCAATTCTTCCAGCTATTCGTAGATTGGATTCTTTTGCTGCTTTCAAAGCTTCAGGAGGTAATCCGATTCCAAATGTTCGCAGATTGCTATATTCAAGCGGAACCCTGAAGCCAGGGATAATGTTATATTTGATAATTGGTCGTGGTGCGGGGAAGAAGGTAGATGGGACAATAAAGGATCCCGTGTTTTCAGAGATTTTCAATCCTCTGTCTTTCAGGGCTGCACGGATTCTATTGAATGTATTATCAGATTCCAGGAACACACTATTCGAACTAATTCCATCTGGAGTCGTATTTCTCTGTGTGAAAACTACTCCACTCTGCTCCAAAGTGATGAATGTATCCTCATTAATTATGAGTGTAGAAACACCTTCGGTACGAAATTTTTTAAGTACTTCTCCAACAGGCTGATTGGATATCTGAGCGAGTTGGGAGATTTCATTCCATTCGATACCAATTTCGACACGACGATTTCTGCTCTCCACATGCAGTCGTTTGTACGCTGCAAAAATTCCTGCAATTGTTCCCAGGAATATCAGAACCAGAACGATTCGAGGTAGTCGCCAAACATTTTCTAACATAAGATTCCATTTCAAGATAAGTTTGGGTGAAGGAATTTGCCCTCACATCCTGCCAGTTTGGCGTTAGTGCAAAATATATTAACTCGACGAGTAAATATTCATAATAATCTTATTTCAGTCATTTAAGTGGGTATTAAACTCGAAATAAGTATTAATGCTCACGATAAGAAAGGATAAAATAGCCGCAAAAAAGCACAAAATGCGCAAAAAAGTGTAACTTGAGGTGATTGCAAAACCTATGGAAATACAATTTTATACCTAACCCCCTAACCCCCTTCCCTGATTCCCTCGTACCTCGGAGGGAAGGGGGAATCTTTATCGTTGAATCTCCCCCTTCCCTAACACAAA